>NZ_BAGH01000595.1 GCF_000308715.1 Nocardia tenerifensis NBRC 101015 | reverse complement strand
AGTCCTCGATACGAGCGATCCAGCAATCCATCACCGACCACGACCGAAAACTCAACAGCTACCGAGCAGCCCTGGAAGCCGGCACCGACCCACAACTCATCGCGACCTGGACCCGACAAGTCCAATCCGAACGCGAACTCGCCCTCGCCCAACTCACAGCCGCGAAAGCCGCAACCGAACAACAACCTACGTGGAGCCGCAACGAGATTCGTCAACTCGTCGAATCCTTCGGCGGCCTGGTGAAGATCCTGCACGCCGCCGACGGCACCGACAAGAACAACGTCTACCGCCAACTCGGTCTCACAATGACCTACAACCACGAAACACGGGTGGTGGTGGCTGAAGTTCAGCCACCACCACCCGTGTGCGTAATGATTGTGTCCGGAGGGGGACTTGAACCCCCACGCCCGATAAAGGGCACTAGCACCTCAAGCTAGCGCGTCTGCCATTCCGCCACCCGGACCGGTGGTGCTCAGCAAGATTATAGGATGTCGCGGCGTGGACCAAATCGCGGGTTGACCACGTGTTTTGTGGGGGGTTGGGGAGCGAGGGTGGATTCGATGAGGGTGGCGTCGGGTCGCGAGGTTCAGTTGCGAGTGGTGGAAAACACAGTTCAGGGGCCGAAGGTTTGGATCACCGGTCGTTCCGGCTTGTATGCCGCCCAGCCTGGGGTGCCGAAAAAGGCGAATTCGACCCAGGCACTGTGCATCTGGGTTGCGAGGGCGGCGGGAGCTGGGTCGGGACCCAGGAGGCCGGTTTCTCCGTGGAGCCACGGTTCGGAGGCGTTGTCGAAGACGAAAGGCAGTTCGACGGTGTGGGCGGCGCCTAGCCGGCCGTTCAGGGCTGTGGAGCGGTATCGGAACGAGTAGACGTGGGTGTGGCCGCGGGAGAGGCGGGCGTGGGCCTGGGTGAGACGGGCGGTGCCTGCTCCGAACAGGGCGTCTCCGAGGATCGCGGAGCGTAGCGCGCCGGGCGGAGAAGCGCGGAGTTCGGCGAGCGCGGCCTCGGGGTCGGGATGGACGCTGGCGGCGAGGGCGGCTACGTCGTCGGAGGTGGAGGTTTCGAGGTGGCCGGCGGGTGCGAGGTAGAGGTTGCCCTCCTCGGCGTTGGTGCCGATCAGCAGGTCGACGTCGCACACGAGCGCGTCGGCGGGCTGCCGAGGCAGTACCAGGCTGAATGGGCTGAGGCCGGCCAGCGGGTCCTTCGCGGTATTGGTGCGCAGGTCGAGGCCCGTCAAGGTGGGCAGGAGCGCTACGAAACGCTCGTCCGGGATCTCGCCGAACGCCTCCGCGGTCGGTTCGACGCCGAGTGCCGCGGCGGCTGCCGCGGTGACCCGCTGAGCCTGTTCGGGAGTGAAAGCTCCGGTGCCGCTTCCGCTTTGGACGATCGCGCGGCGGAACAGGCCGGCGGCCTCGGGGGTGGCGAGCAGCGCGCCGACGATCGTGGCGCCCGCGGATTGGCCGAAGATCGTGAGGTTGCGCGGGTCGCCGCCGAACGCACCGATTGTGTCGCGCAGCCAGCGGAGGGCGGCTAGTACGTCGAGGAGGCCGCGGTTGGCGGGGGCGCCGGGGAGGTCGAGGAAGCCGGGGATGCCTAGGCGGTAGTCGACCGTGACGAGGACGACGCCGTCGCGGGCGAAGGCGCTGCCGTTGTACAGGGCGGCTCGGCTGGAACCCGAGACGAATCCGCCGCCGTGCACGAAGACCATGACGGGGCGTTTGCGGTTGTCGGCGGCGGGGGTGTGGATGTCGAGGGTCAGGTAGTCGTCGCCGCGGATCCAGCCGGGGCCGAAGTAGGGGGTCATGTCGAGGCGGCCGAAGTCGCGGGTGGGTTGAGGGGCGGTGGGCCCGGGTCGGGTGCCGTCGCGGACGCCGCGCCAACCGGGGTGCGGTTGAGGTGGGGCGAAGCGGGCGGGTCCGGTCGGGGGCGCGGCGTAGGGAATGGCTCGGTAGCGGTAGCCGAAAACACTGCGGCGGCCGCGGACGGTGCCGCCGGGAGTTTCAACGGTGTTGCTGGACAATGGAATACGCTCCTTATCCGGAGATGCGGGGGAACTCGGCCCAGTTCTTGATCGTGAACTTCGAGCCGGTGCGTTCGACGGTGGCCGCGCCGTGGCCGCCGAAATGGGCGGGGAAGACCAAGGCGTTGGTTTCGGCGGCGTGGCCGAGGAGTTTGCGGCGGGTGGCCCTGGATTCGGCCGGGTTTTCGCAGAAGCAGGAGTTGGTGTCCGGCTCGTTGATCTGCATGGCGGTGTGCACGAGGTCGCCGACGAAAAGCGCCCGCTCATCGCCGGACGCCATATGGAGCACCGATGAGCCGGGCGTGTGCCCGGGAGCCGGTTCGAGTCGCAAATTGCTGTCGATTCGGTACGACCCGTCCCACAGATGGACCAGTCCGGCCTCGTCCACGGGTGTCACGCTGTCCTCGAAAACGTTCTGGTTGCCGCGGCCCAGGACCGACCTGTTCTCGTTGGCGGGATTCCAGAATTCGAAGTCCGGACGCGGCATGAGATAGGTGGCGTTCGGAAAGGTGGGCACCCAGGTTCGGCCGTCCAATCGGGTGTTCCAGCCGACGTGGTCGATATGCAGGTGGGTGTTGACGACGACGTCCACCTCTTCGGGACGGACGCCCGCGGCGGCGAGATTGTCGAGGTAGTTCGTATCGAGCCGGCTCCATACGGGCGCGTATGGCCGGTCCTTGTGATTGCCGACGCCGGTGTCGACGAGAATGGTGCGACCCTCGCTGCGCAGCAGCCATGACTGGATGGCGGAGTGACAGTGGTTCGTCTCGGGGTTCCAGAAGTCCGGCGCGTGCTCGTCCCACGAATCGTGAAAGCCGTCGGGAAAGAATTCGCTTGGGGTCATCTCGACCGAGCCGTAGAACTCTTCGATGCGGGTGACGGTGACGTCGCCGAGGGTGATGTGGTCTGGCATGGGGCCGAGTCTGTCGCCGCGAATGGACGGGAACCACTCCCCTGTTGTCCTCCCCCTGGCAGGGTGTGGCTGCGCGGTAGCGGGGCCCCGGATACTGGTCGAATGGACGGACCCGGCCCCCTCGGCGACTTTCTGCAAGCCCGGCGCGCGCTACTACGGCCCGCGGACGTCGGTCTGCGCGAGACCGGACCCCGCCGCCGGGTACGCGGGCTGCGCCGCGAGGAACTCGCCCAGTTAGCAGGGGTCAGCGTCTCGTATTACGCGCGACTGGAACAAGGGACCTCCCGGGGAGCCTCGGCGGAGGTGCTGGACGCGGTTGCCCGCGCCCTCCTGCTGAACGACCACGAACGCGAACATCTCGACCGGCTCGCGGACACCGCCCGCCACGTGCCGCGGCCTCGCCGTCCAAGGCCCGAGAAGCTGACGGAGGAGACGCGCGATCTGCTGCGCGCGGTCGACGGCGTACCGGCGATGGTGCTGGGCCGGCGCACGGACGTGCTGGCGTGGAACGCGCGCGGGCACGCACTGCTCGCGGGGCACCTGGACTATCTCAGCCCGAACCATCCTGCGCGACGGCCGAATACGAGCCGGATGATATTTCTGGATCCGCACTGCCGCGAGCTGTATGCCGACTGGCGGCGCAAGGCCCGCGCGGTGGTCGGCAACCTGCGCGTCGCGGTCGGCAAGCACCCGGACGATCCGCTGCTGGCGGAGCTGATCGGCGAGCTGACGATGAAAAGCCCGGAGTTCGTGTCGCTTTGGTCCGACCACCGGGTAACTCCTTGCGACGCAGACTCTTACGAGCTGCATCATCCCGTCGTCGGCACGGTGACTGTGACCCAGCAGACGCTGTCGATCGCGCGTGCGCCGGATCAGGTTCTGATCGTGTGCACCACCCCTGCCGGGTCCCCCGCCGAGGAAGCTCTGGCCCTGCTCAGCCAGGCCGGCTCCCTGCGCGGGGAACCCGTTGGGCGATAAGGAATTTCAGACCAGCTCTTCGATCGTCCTGGCGAACTCCATGGACCCGTGACCGTCGGCGACCTGCCGGTCGATGAGGTTCTTGATCGGGGCGACGAAGTCCACCGCGACGCCGGCGTCGCGAGTAGCGCGGGTGATGGCGTCGAGGGCGGCCTTGTGGAAGTCGAGAGACTGGATGGGACTGGTGTAGTCGCCGCCGTCGATGATCCGGCCGTAGGCGGGAAGCATCTGGGCCATGGCGGTCACCCACGACGCGGCTCGATCGGCGAAGGCACCGGCGGAGACGCCGACGGAGCGCATCATGGCCGCGCCGTGCATGAAACCACCGAACATGGCGTACATTCCGGCGAGCAAGGCGAAGTCGTACGTGGAGGCGAGTCCGGCGTCGTCACCGAAATACTCTGCGGCGGCGAGCAATTCGAGGGTTTCGCGGTGCTTGTCGTAGACCGCGCGCGAGCCGCTGTAGAGGATGGACGCGCCGGGCTGCCCGATCATGGACGGGACGGCCATGATGCCGCCGTCCAAGTAGTCGATGCCGTGTCCGGCCGCCCAGGCGGCGAGCTCACGGGCCTGCTCGGGGGCGGTGCTGGTCAGGTTGATGACCTGACGGCCGGACAGCTTGCCGGCGAGCGGGTCGAGTATGGCGTGTACGGAGGCGTGGTCGAACAGGACGACGATGACGGGGCCGTCGGCCTCGACCGCCTCGGCGGCGGTCGCCGCGCCGACCGCGCCGGCGGCGATGAGCTCGGTGTCCTTGCCGGGCGTGCGATTCCACACGGTCGTCGGGTGGCCGCCGCGCAGGAGCGTCGCGGCCAGGGCCTGGCCCATCGCGCCGAGTCCGAGGACCGTCACCGGGGTGTTCTTGGTTTCCGCCATTGCGGGGTCAACTCCTTGAAAACAGGTGAACAGGATGGTCAGCGCGCTGAAACACAGGTTGCTCGTTGCCCGCGATGGCGACAAGTACCTACTATTTGGTCCGGTACTTACCAATTGGTGTGTGAACAGGTAGCGAGGTCGGGCGATGGGCGAAAAGAGATCCGGACCATACTTCTGCGGCATCGACGCGGCGATGGATGTGGTCGGCGGCAAGTGGAAGGCGCTGATCCTGTGGGAGCTGGAGGCGCACGACGTGCGCCGGTTCGGCGAGCTGCGCCGCGGCCTGCCCGGCGTCTCGGAGAAGATGCTGATCCAGCAGCTGCGTGAGCTGGAGGAGGACGGCATCGTCTCGCGCGAGGTCTACCGCGAGGTGCCGCCGCGCGTCGAATACCGGCTCACCGAGTTGGGGGCCGCCCTCAATCGCGCCCTCGAGCCGCTGGGCGCGTGGGGACGTGAACGCATCGACCGGATCGGCGCGGACCGCGTCCATCCGGTGAGTGCGTGAAGATCACTCGCGGCCGGGGTGGGGCGATCGGTTGTGGTGGAAGGGTTTTCGTTGCTGGTCGGCGGAGTGGAGATGAAAGGGAGGGTGCGGACCTGTTGGTCGGTGGTGGGCACGGGGAATTCGTTCTCGGGCATCAGGAGAACGGCCCCGATGATCAGCAGGAGGGCTGCCAACGCGCCGAGGATCGGCCGGCAGTAGACACGCACACTCGGATGATCGAGATCGATCGTCGGCGCGTTACCGAATTCGGTTGGCTCAGGCCATCTCCGGGGTGACGGACAGCACGTCGGCGAGGTAGCCGACGATGCGCCGTGCGTGCCGGCCGTCGGCGTCCAGATCGGGGTTGTAGGTCGTCGAAGTCATTCCGGCACAGCCCGATCGGGTGGCGGCGGCGGTGATGGCCGTGAGGTCCGGCCAGTCGAGGCCGCCGGGCTGCGGGTAGTCGACGGCGGGCATGGCCTCGGCGGACAGTACGTCCAGGTCGACATGCAACCACCAAGCGACACCACGGCGGTGGAAGCGTCCGACGGCGATGTCGGTCGGCACGGCGGCTTTTCCGCGCAGATCGCGATCGGGCAGCAGCGCGATGGTCGAGCCGATCGAGGCGACACCGGCCGATCGCAGCTCCATGTCGTCGCGCGGGCCGAGGGCTACGATCCGGGTCGGATCGAGAGTGGGCACACGCACGGACAACTCGGCGGGCAGACCGTCGGCACCCGACAGCGCCAGGCCCAGTTCGCAGTCGGCCGCCCGGCCGGTGGCGCTGCGGTGCGGCGGCCACGCGTCCTCGTGCCCGTCGACGAAGACCAGCGCGGCGTCGCAGAGCGCGTCCTGCGCGCCGCGCAGAGCGCCGAGCAGCACGGCACAGTCCCCGCCGAGCACCAGCGGGAACTCCCCCGCCGCGAGGCACGCGACAACGGCGGCGTGCACGGAAGTGGTTGCGGCGATGAGGGATTCCTGCGTCAGCAACCCGCTCTCCGGATCGCGGAACCGACGCGGCGGGCCGACGTCGACATCGCCGAGGTCTCGCACGTCTGCGCGACGGGCGCGTAATGCGTTGAGCAGACCGGCTTCTCGCAACCTCATCGGCGCGTTCGCGACTCCGCCGGTGATTCCGGCGGAGTTGAACGGCGCACCGATGACGGTTAACAGTGTTCGGCCTCCCAGACCTGCGCGTCACTCTCGGCGCGGCCCGCCATCCGAGTCCGCGCCGTCTCGACAATAGCCCCCTACTCGCGGGCGTGCGGAAACCTCGAGCAACGAAACCCGTTGCGATGCGGATCACATTCGCCTATTGAATGTGACCCCCATCTAGTGCTAAACATTGTGGCACGCAACGCAATACACGTTGCACTATTTGCAACACGCGAGGATTTACATGCTGCACCGTGAATTCCGGCCAGGCGGGGCCGTGCGACGCGCACTCACCCTCGGCGCCGCGCTGTTCCTGCTCGCCGCGTGCGCGCCGGTGCAGTCCGGCCCGGCGGGCTCGGGTGGGGACGAGAAGACCGGCACGGTCCGGGTTTGGCTGTTCGACGAGGCGAACCGCGCGCCGAAGGAGGCGGTGATCAACGAGGCGATCGCGGAGTTCGAGGCGAGCAGGCCGAACGTCGACGTCGACGTGCAGTGGGTGCCGGTCGCCGCGCGAGCCGAGAAGTTCGCCGGCGCGTTCAACGATCCGGCCAGCGCCCCCGATCTCGCCGAGTTCGGCAACACCGATTTGGCCGGCTACGCCGTCACCGGTGCGTTCGCCGATCTGAGCGCGGATCTGGCCGCTTGGCCGGAGGGCAAGGACCTCGACCCGTCGGTCCTGGAGACCGCTAAGTCCGGCGGCAAGGTCTACGGGCTGCCCTGGTACACGGGCATCCGGGCGCTGTACTACCGCACCGACGTCTTCACCGAACTCGGGCTGCGGCCTCCGGCCACGCTCGCCGAACTGACCGACACCGCTCGCCTCATCCACGCGAAAAAGCCGGAGCTGTACGGTATTTCGGTCGGCGGCAAGTACACCTACGCGATGCTGCCGTTCCTGTGGGCCTACGGCGGCGAGATCGCCGAGAACGACGGCACGATGTGGAACGCCGCGATCAACTCGGATCGGGCGAGGGAGGGCGTCACCCGCTATGCCGGGCTGATCCACGACGACATCTGCCCGCCCGCGCAGTGCGCCAATTTCACCGGAACCCAAAGCGTGCAGGCGTTCGCGGGCGGCAAGGCCGCGATGACCATCGGCGGCGACTTCAACCGCAAGGCGGTGGATCAGGGTGCATCGAAGGGCAAGTACGCGGTAGTCCCGCTGCCGGGCACCGAGAAAGGCACGGTCGCACCGGCTTTCGCGGGCGGCAACCTGCTCGGCGTCTTCCGGTCGAGCATGCGGCGCGGGCTCGCCGTCGACTTCGTCGAATTGCTGGGCAGCGCGAAGTATCAGGAGAAGATGTACGCGGCGATGGGGAATCTGCCGACGCTGACCGGGGTGCAGCACAAGCTGGCCGCCGACGATCCCTTCCTCGCGCCGTTCGTCGAATCGTTGAAGGCCGGTACGAAGTTCGTGCCGAGCACGCCGGCGTGGTCGAAGATCGACAGCCAGAACCTGCTGCCGACCGCCGTGCAGCAGATCGCCACCGGAGCCAAGCAGCCGTCGGCGGCGTTGAACGCGGCGGCCGCCGCGATGGACAAGGCATTCAGGTAGGCGCACATGGCAATTCGAGAACTTTCGGTCACCACCCCGGCGCCGCGGGCGTCGGCGAGACCGCGGCGCTTGCGCCGAGACACCCTCACCGCGTGGCTGTATCTCGCTCCGGCGGGGATCCTGCTGGCCGCCGTGCTGATCTATCCGATCTACCAGATCGTGCTGATCTCCTTCTACGACTACGGTCAGGCGCAGGCCACCGGTGCGGCGTCGCTGGAGTTCATCGGGCTCGGCAACTATCGAGAACTGCTGGCGGACAGGCAATTCTGGATAGTGCTCGCCAACACGTTCGTGTTCGGCGCGGTCTGCGTGGTCGGCGGGCTGGTGGTCGGCACGGCGCTGGCGGTCCTCGCGACGCGGGTCCGCGCGGTGCCGAGGACCCTGCTGTTCCTCGCCGCGCTCGGCGCGTGGGCCACGCCCGCGATGGCCGGATCCTATGTCTGGCTCTTCCTGTTCGACGCCGACTTCGGCGTGGTGAACGAGGCGCTGTCGGGGCTCGGGCTGCGCTCGATGGACGGCCACTCGTGGACCTTCGGCACCCTGAGCGCGTTCGGATTGGTTGCCGCCGAGGTGATCTGGTGTTCGTTCCCGTTCGTCATGGTGACCATGTACGCGGGCATCAAGGCGATCCCGGAGGAGGTGCTGGAGGCGGCCGCGCTGGACGGCGCGTCGACCTGGCGGACGGCCCGCTCGGTGATCCTGCCGATGCTGCGCCCGCTGCTGCTGATCGCCACGATCCAGTCGATCATCTGGGATTTCAAGGTGTTCACCCAGATCTACGTCATGACCAATGGCGGCGGCGTCGCCGGGCGCAACCTGGTGCTCAACGTCTACGCCTACCAAAAGGCCTTCGCCGGGCAGGAATACGGGCTCGGCTCAGCGATCGGAGTCCTGATGACACTGTTGCTGTTGTCGATCACCGGACTCTACGTCCGCACCCAGCGCAGGAGCACGCCATGGCAGTGAAACCGATGCGCCGCAAGCCGCGTCGCCTTGTCGCCGAGGCGGTTACGGTGGTGATCGCCGGATTCGTCGCGTTCCCGCTGTACTGGATGCTGCTCTCGGCGCTGAAGCCGCCGGGCGAGATCCAGTCGGCCGACCCGCGGCCGTGGACGCTGGCGCCGAGCCTGGACAGTTTCACGCGGGTGCTCTCGATGAATGGTTTCGGGCGGTTCTTCCTCAACAGTCTGCTGATCGCCGTGGTGGTCGTGCTGTTCTCGCTGCTGCTGTCGTTCCTGTCGGCGGTGGCGCTGACCCGCTTCCGGTTCCGCGGGCGCACGGTGCTGCTGGTGATGATCCTTGTCGCGCAGATGGTTCCGGTGGAGGCGCTGACGATTCCGCTGTTCTTCCTGATGCGCTCGATCGGCGGCTCGGTGCCCGCACTGGGGCTCAACGAGCTCGGCTCGATCATGCTGGTGGACCTGGTGTTCAGCCTGCCGCTGTCCATCTGGCTGCTGCGCGGGTTCGTGGCGGCGGTGCCGGTCGAGCTGGAGGAGGCGGCGAAACTCGATGGGGCGAGCCGTCTTCGGTTCGCGTGGCAGATTCTGTTGCCGCTGGTCGCGCCCGGATTGGTGTCGGTCAGCGTGCTGTCGTTCATCCACGCGTGGAACGACTTCCTGTTCGCAAAGACGTTCATCATCTCCAAGACCGAGAATCAGACACTGCCGCAGGCGATCCTGGTGTTCTTCAAACCGGAGGACACCGACTGGGGCGCCGTCATGGCGGCCTCGACCCTGATGACCATTCCGGCGCTCGTCTTGTTCGTGCTCGTCCAGCGCAAGCTGGTCTCCGGGCTCGGCGGGGCGGTGAAAGGCTGATATGACCGGCTTCGACACGCTGCTCCCCCGCCCCGTCTCGGCCACGCCGCAGCCGGGGGTGTGTGCCTGGCCCGCCGAAGTGGAGGTGCGCACCGACCCGGACCTGCCCGCCGAGGGCTACCGGCTGGAGATCACGCCCGACGGCATCACGCTCACCGCGGCCGACCAGGCCGGGCGGACGCACGCGCGGCAGACGCTGCGCCAGCTCGCCGGGCCGGACGCGTTCCGCGCGGCGGTGATCGACGAGCGGCCGCGCACGATACCGTGCGGCGTGATCGAGGACTATCCGCGATTCCGTTGGCGCGGTTGCCTGCTCGACGTCGCCAGGAACTTTCGGACCAAGGCGGAGGTGCTGCGGTTCGTCGATCTCCTCTCGGCGCACAAACTCAACGTGCTGCATCTGCACCTCACCGACGATCAGGGCTGGCGCGTCGAGGTCCCTGAGTTCCCGAAGTTGACCGAGATCGCCTCGTGGCGAACGGGTTCGATGGTCGGCAGGCACGACGGGCCCGAACGCGACGGCCGTCCGCACGGCGGCTTCTACACCACCGACGACCTGCGGGAGATCGTCGCGTACGCCGCCGAGCGGTCGATCACCGTGCTGCCGGAGATCGATGTGCCCGGCCACGCGCGGGCCGTGATCACCGCCTACCCCGAACTCGGGCCGGAGCACGAAAACCCTTGGGAAGTATGGACTTCCTGGGGTGTCAGCACCTCGTTGCTCGAGCCGTCCGAGTACACGCTCGGCTTCTTCCGCCGGGTCTTCGACCATGTGCTGTCGATATTTCCCTCGCAGGTCATCGGTCTCGGCGGGGACGAGGTGCCCGGCGCGACGCCGGCCCATGGGCGGCTGGTCGTCGATCTCGCGAACTACCTGGCGTCGCAGGGCCGTCGGGCCTTCGGCTGGGACGAGGTGCTCGACGCCGGCGCCCTGCCGCCCATGGTGATCGGTGCGTGGCGCGACGAAGCGGCGGCCGTGCGGGCGGCCGAGGCCGGTCACGAGGTCGTGCTGTGCCCGGAGGACCGCCTATACCTGGATCATCGTCAGTCCGATCACCCCGACGAGCCGATCCCGGTCGGCTATCTGCACACCCTGGAACACGTCTACGGCTACCAGCCCGGCCTGGATGATCCGCGAGTCGTCGGTGTCCAAGCTCAACTGTGGAGTGAGCACATGGATTCGGTGCGCCGGGTCGACTACGCCGCGTTTCCTCGACTGTGTGCCGTCGCCGAAATCGCTTGGAGCCCAGCCGAGCGCGACTACGCCGAGTTTCTGCCGCGGCTGCGCGATCACCATCTCCCCCGCCTCGACGCGCTCGGCGTCGAGTATCGGCCGCTGGAGGGACCGCACCCGTGGCAGACGCGGCCCGATGTCCCGCCAAGCTCGCATCGGCCGCTTACCCGGGCTTGAACGCCGATCGTTCGGCCCCGGATAGGGACAAAACACCAACGTCGGTATCGGCGACGGCAGATCCTCGAATACATGGGACGACCTCTATCCGCAAGCAGGATCGCGGATAGAGGTCGTATTCCACCGGGAGGAGTCGCGCGACTATTACGCGCTAGGCAACCGACTCAGGGGCAAGTCTTCCACGCGAAGTGATAGGTGGTTTTGATCGCACCGTCCACGGAATCCATGGTGATGAAGCTGGTGGTCTTTTTCGGATCCGAGGTCCCGGCGTCCACCCGCAATTGGGTATTGATGTTGAAGTTCCGGAATTCGCCACAGGGCTTGTAGACGATCGCGCCGACCTCGGTCGAGTCGGTCACCTGCCAGTCGTCGCTGACGCTGCCCTTGAAGTTGTGGTCGATGAATTCGGTCGGCGAGTTGCCCTGGAAGTAGTACCGGGCCCGTTCCAGTGCCGTCGCCCCCTTCTCGAGATGCGCGAAGCCGCGGTAGTCCGCCTGCGCGATGCCGTAGGTGAAGCCCTGTGGGACATGGACATCCAGGTTGATCTGGCAGTTCTTGCGGAAGTCGGTGGGGTTCGCGCCCACGCCCACCTGCGCGGTGTAGGCGCTGTAGGTGACGGTGAACGCGGTGTTGTCCGGGGAGACCGCGACGGCCGCGGTGCCCGCCGGACAACCGGTGCCATTGACGGTCACCACGTCGATGACAATCTTGTCGGGCGGGGTCGGCATGTCCCGGCCCGGCGCCCCGGAAGCCGGCGAACTCGCCAACGGAATAGCAAGCGCGAATATCGCAGCGCCGAAGATGATGGAATTCTTGTACATGGGATGCCTCACAATGGTCCGGGCTCGGATGGATCTCACTGTAAGACGTAGAAACGCATATGAAGTCCCCAATACAAGTGGGGAGAGTTCGGCGGTTTTTTGCTCTCCTACATAATTAGCGGTCGGTTTCACCGCCCGATGGTATCCGTTGAATGTTGGAGTTTTTGGCGACTCGCACAATTCACGGACGCAACAGGCGGAACGTATCCATTCGTTGCCGGTGATACGCGAGATCGTCCTCGTCGTGCTGGACGCCGCGGGCTACCGCGATACCGAAATACACTGCCTCCCTGCGCAATCGGTGCCGCATCAGCTGGACCAGCGCGATATCGTCCAGCCGGTCCGCCGTGCCGCCCTCGGCGTGATACTCGTCGACGAACCAACGCGCGCCGGTCAGATCGGCGCCGGAGACGTCGGCGAATTCCAAAGCGGCGGAGGCCAATTCGACCTCGGGCGGCGCGACCAAGGCCTCGTCCCAGTCGAGCGCGGCGATCACGTGGCCGCCGCGGGCCAAAAGGTTTCCCTCGTAATAGTCGCCGTGCAGTGGATGCACGCGCGCGGATCCGGTGAACTCGGCGAGCCAGCGATCCAGTTCGGGGTCGGGCAGCTCGGCCGACGGCGCGCCGTCCAGGCCGATCGCCAAGAACGACGGCTCGGGACGCGGCGGCGGCCGGTGGTCGGCGAGGGCGCGGTGCAGGCGCGCGAGCAGCCGGGCGGCCTCGGCCATCTGGATCGGGTCTTCGATACTCGCCCACTGACCTTCGACCAACGGCCACACCGTGATCGGCCTGCCCGCCACCATCGCGACTGTCTCTCCGTTCGCTCGGTGAAGGGGCGCAACAGCTTCGGGCACGGTGCGGGCGGCCGCGACGGCGATGCCGTTGCACCACTCCACCGTCGCCGGATCCCGGTTCAACGCTCCGATCCGCACGACCACGTCGCCGAGGCGGTACGCGGCCGACTCCTCCCCACCGAACAATCGCTCGCCGTCGCCCTTGTAGCCCCATTCGGCGGCGACGGCGGCGCGAATGTCCTCGGTCAACGGAACGTCTGCGTAGATCACGCATCCACTTCTACCAGCGCCGCGCTGCCGGGCTCGCGGCTCGTCCGCTCTCGGCGATCATCGGGTCACCTGTTCGACGCGCGGTAGTGCCTATAGCCAGCGGGCGTAATACGCGCGTATTATGCCTGGTGTGGGTTTCGAGTGGCCTGATTGGGCGTTGGACATGCTCATCGGGATCTCTCCGAACGAGGTGATGCAGGTGCTGACCAAGCAGCGACGATGGCCACGGCGTGGACGCGGCGCCGCGGGCATCGAGATGTTGACCATCTGGGGCCGCACGGCCGCCGGCCGGCCGCTGATCGTGGGGCTGCGCCAGGCCGAGGCTTGGCAGTGGCAGATCGTCGCCGCGCGGGCGATGAGCCCGGAGCAGGTGGCCGAGTTCGAAAAGTGGGAACAGGAGAACCAGTGATGGGCGACAACGACTTTCCCGCCACCCCCCAGGGGATGGACGAATTGATGGACAGCCTCGTCTTCGACGAAGCGCCGGTACACGAGGCCGACGTGCCGCCGCCCCTCGCGCCCGGCGAGGACATCATGGTGGTCCGCTCCCTGCGCCTCCCCCTCGACATGGACCAATCGATCAAGGCCGAAGCCCAGGCCCGCGGCATCACCATGAGCGAACTCATCCGCGACTGGCTCGCCGTCGAACTGGCCGCCCTCGCCGACGACCAACCCATCTCCCGCGCCGACGCCCTCCGCGCCCTCGCCGGCGTCCGCCCCATCCACCCCCGCGCCAGTTGAAGTGGCGCGTCACCGTCGACGGCCCGCCGCCACCCGCAAACCGATACCGCATCCGCGAAGCGCTCCCAGCCGCGCAACTCTGCCCGCGCGTCGAGCTAACAGACTGCCCAGTCCGCGCACACGCAGCGCGCCAACTAAGCCAGCCGCACCGCATCGCACCTACTCCGAGCAGAGTGCACCGAACCGGTCAGCGCACGCCGGACCAGGCGGAGGCCGCGCCGTGCCGACCTGCACAGAGCCGCGCCACACGGGACCGAGCCGCACCACATCGCACTTTGACCGAGCCGGACCAGGCAGAGCCTGACGGCTTTGCCACCTCCGCATCCGATCCGAGCCAGGCTAGACGGCCGGACCACGTCAGCCGGGTCGAGCCGCATCCTGTTGTCGACGGAGCGGCGCCAGACTTGGCCCGAGCCGTATCGCATCTGCGCCAAGCCTGGCAGGCCGAGCGTTCCGGCCGAGCGGACCATACCGAGCTCGGACCGGCCGGACGGGCGGGCGGGCCGCATCGCACTGCGCCACATCACATCGACCCGTGCATGCCAGTCCAACTGGCCCGAGCCGCATCGCAGCTGAGCCGGGCCGAGGCGGCCGGACCGGGCCGAGCCGCCGCACGAGGCCGCACGGCATCGCAGCTGGACTGAGCCGCAACCGGTCTGGGCCGTGCCCGGTCGGGTCGCGTTAGCCGGGCCCGGTCGAGGCCGAGCCGATCAGCGCCGACTTCGCGGCACGATCGTGCACGCATATCTGCGCATAGCGTCAACGTCGGCATGCTCCAGCGAACGCAAATTGGCGTAATCGAGGTGCACCAACGCCCCAGCTATCGGGGTCAGCCGGAGGCGAGGATTACTCGGCTGATCTGCGGGTTTTGGGGTGGTTGGCGTTGAAGCGGGCCTTCTTCTGACGATTGCCGCAGGTGTTCATGTCGCACCATTTGCGGGTGCGGCTTTGGCTGGTGTCGAAGAAGGCGGCTTGGCAGGTGGGGGACGCGCAGAGGGCGAGTTTTCCGTCTCGTTCGCCGGCGATGATGCTGATGGCGTCGGCGGCTATCACGCCTAGGGCGTCTTCGACGGAGGATGGCGAGCTGAGTCGCCATTGACGGGTGCCGTCGGGGGCGAGGATGGCCGCGGCTCGGCCGTTCATGCTGTGGGCGTTGATGATTGGGATAGCGGAGGCGGGGAGCGGGTCTCGGCGCGCGGCGGCTGTCGCGGCGGCGTGGATCGCTTCCCTCAGTTCTCGGGCGAGTTCGAGCTGAGCCGGGGTGCACGAAGTCACGGCCAAGCCGCTCACCGTCAGCCAGTCGACGAGTCGCTGCGGTGTGGGGATGCGCTCGACGGCGTCACCCTGCCGCTCGGACAGCGTGCCTGTGAAGCTGGTGGCCAGCACCGGACCGAGGCGGAAGTCAGGGAACCCAGCAGGCATGGAACCACCATAGCTGGTTGCACACGGGCGAGACGACGTGTTAGAACCGTCTTAGCCGGTTCACAAATTGGCTCCACGAAAGCCAGGAGGTCTCATGCCAGACGTGCAAGCATTCGAAGCCCACACCCCCGACGCAGACCTCGATGATCTGCGCGCCCGACTAGCCGCGGCCCGGCTACCGGAGGCCGAGACGGTCCATCGCGCCGCGCCCGGACCGGGCCGATGGGAACAAGGCGTGCCGCTCGCCGACCTCGTCGATGTCGTGAACTACTGGCGCACGGAGTACGACTGGCGCTCGTTCGAGACGCGCCTGAACCGAATCGGCCAGTACCGCACCACAATCGATGACCTGAGCATCCACTTCCTGCACCGCCGATCCCCCCGCGCGAACGCCACCCCGCTGATCTTGACGCACGGCTGGCCGGGCAGCATCGCCGAATTCATCGACGTAATAGACGATTTGGCGGATCCGACAGACGCGGACGCGCCGGCGTTCCACGTCGTGGTCCCGTCGTTGCCGGGCTTCGGTTACAGCGACAAGCCGTCCACCACCGGATGGGGAACCGAAAAGATCGCTGCCGCATGGGTGGAACTGATGGGCAGGCTCGGCTACCCCAAGTTCGCGGCCCACGGCGGCGACTGGGGCGGTGTGATCACCACGATTCTCGGCGGCCGGTTCCCCGAGCACGTACTCGGCATCCATACGACCCTCGCCCAAGCCCTGCCCGGTTCGACAACAGACGGACTGACCGCGATCGAGCGCGAGTGGGCCGAGCAGACCCGCGATTTCTGGCACCACCGCGCGGCGTACGCGAAGCAGCAGGCGACCCGGCCGCAGACGATCGGCTACTCGCTCGTCGACTCCCCGGTCGGGCTGCTCGCCTGGATCCTCGACAAGTTCGCCGAGTGGACGGACACCGAGGACAGCCCGTTCGAAACGATCTCCCGGGACCGGATTCTCGACGACGTCACCCTGTATTGGCTGACGCGGACCGGCGCGTCGGCGGCCCGCATCTACTACGAGAGCCACGCCTCGCTCGACCCGGAGCTCCGCGTCGACGTCCCGTCGGCGATCACCGTGTACCCCCGCGACATCGAGAAGTGCCCGCGCCCTTGGGCACAGCAGCGATACCGGCAGATCGTCCGCTGGCGGGCGCCCGAGGCCGGTGGTCATTTCCCGTCGCTGGAGGTGCCCGAGTATTTCGTCCGGGATCTCCGGGAAGGACTCGCCGCGGTACTGGCCGCAATTCGGTGATCGCAGCTCATCTGCCTACACCAGGACCAAGCCGTCGAGGCCGGGCTGCCGGAACCTGACATCGGACTCCACGCGGCGGTCCTGCCCAACGCGGCCAAGTCACTGCGCCAACCGCTCAGTCGACAGACCAGGACGTACGCCGCCGGTTGAACTCTTCACTACCCTGGCATAGTGCGCCGGGGCCATGGATCTCCCTGGGTGCGACTTCATCCGGAGGACGTCGATGAATGTGCTGGTGTTGGGTGGGTACGGCGCCGTCGGCGGGCACGTCGTGCGACTGCTGCGGACGGACGGTCTGTCGGCGCTGGCGGCGGGGCGGGATGCGGGGCGCGCGGACGTGGTGCTCGACCTGACCGACCTCGACGGTTTCGAGGCCGCGCTGGATAACGTTGCGGCGGTGGTGAATTGCGCGGGCGCGGAGGATGTCCGGCTGGCCGAGGCCTGCGCGGGGCGGCGGATTCCGTTTCTCGACATCTCCGCGACCAGCGCCTACGTGCAGCGCCTCGAACGGGTCGACGGTCCGGTCGTGCTCGGCGTGGGCCTGGCCCCGGGACTGACCACCCTGCTGGCCGCGGACGCCTTGGACAGCCATCGCGGTCCGATCGACATCATGATCGGCCTGGGGTCCGGCGAGCAGCACGGCGCGGCCGCGACCGCGTGGACGTACAGCCTACTGGGCCAGCACTTCTCCGATCCCGACGGCACCGTCGTCCGAAACTTCAGCAGGCCCAAGCGATTCGAGGTGCCGAGCGAGTCCGGGTACACCCCGGCCGCCGCGCTGCGCGCCGACTTCGCCGACCAGCACCGGCTCACCCGCGAATTCGGCGTCCCGGTCCGCAGCTACCTGCGGCTCGACTCGCGCGCCGCCACCGCCGGTCTCGCCCTCCTCACCCGGGCACCCGCGCTGCGCGCACTCACACCGAAACACATGCCCGGCAGCGATAAATGGGTGGTGCTCGCCCGGCCCGCCCACGGCCCCGCCCGCTGGGCGGCCGGTCGCGGGCAGTCCGTGGCGACGGCCGTGGTCACCGCCGCCGCCGCGCGCACCGCGGTACTGCGCCGAATCACCTCGCCCGCCTGGATCCACGAAATCCTCAGAATCGCGGACCTGCGGGACACCTTGCGTGACAACGGGATCACATTAGGTGTCGACAATTCGCCTCGATGAACGACACCGCCGCAGGAACTTCCGTCAAGCGAGTGCGATGCCCGCGATAGCACCGGCGGCCAGCACGAGCCCGAAAGCCTGTGTGCGCGAGATCCGTTCGCGCAGCACGGTCAGCCCCAGCACCACCGGAATGACGGGATAGAGCGCGGCCAGCACGACGGCGATGGCCAGCAACTGCTGCCAGGTGGCCCAGGTGTAGAGCGCCACCGCCACCGTGCCGAGCGCACCGGTACCGAGCGCCCCGAGCAGCAGCCGAGGTGACATCCGCGGCGACACCTTCGCATTGACCGCGAGCGGCACGATCGCGACCACCGACGCGAACCGGCTCGCGACCAGCGGCCACAACCCCGCGCCCGCGTCGACCCGCGCCAACGCGACGAACTGAAGGGCGAACCCAGCCCCGGCGATCAATCCCGCGACACTGCCCGTGCCGAAGCGCCCGTCGCCGTCCTCCTCGCCGGGTGAGCGCGAGACCAACCACAGCGCGGGCAGCGCGACGACGATGCCCGCCCAGCTCAGCATCGACGGCCGCTCACCGAGCAGCACCACGCCGACCAGCACCGGCAGCATCAGGGCGCCGACGTCGCTCAGCGGAACGACGACGCTCAACCGCCCACCGCTGACCCCGCGATACAGAAACGTGACGCCGAGCCCGGTCCCGATCCCGGACAGCGCGCCCCACGCGAGCGCGGACGCAGTGACGTGGGGCGCGGACACCAGCGGCGCGGCGGCCAGGATGAGCACACAGCCGCCGATCTGCGCGTACAGCGCCACCGCGGTGGCATCGACCCGGCGGGCGAGCAAGGCGCTGAGAAAGTGTGTGGTGCCGAAACACACCGCCGAAGCCAACGCCAACAACTCTCCGGCACCCACGACCGAGCCTCCCGCCGTCACCTTTTCGCAACCGGGCTCGCACCTTCAACAAGCCCGATCTTGTACTGCTGCTGCATAACCGGCCTCGCGGTATCGAAACTCGCGGTTCGCGGACAAGGTCCACCGGCACGTGCAGATGAACGCTCGAAACCACAAAAGCGCTGATCAGCGGCGTGTCGACGGGTAAAGGCAGGCGGCGGGCTGCCAGGATGAGCACGCACAGGGGCAACGTCAATCGCCACGCTGGTCGAGGAGACATATGTCGCGTCGCCGTCTTGCCTGCATTGTTGTTCCATTGTTGCTTCCGTTGATTCCCGTTGTGGCGCACGCTGAGACAGTGGCCGATTCGAATAAATACGTGAATCCGTTTGTCGGTACGCGGGACGGCGGGCCCGATTTCGGGCACGGCGGCGGGGCGGGGATGACCTTTCCCGGCGCGGTCACGCCGTTCGGGATGATGCAGTGGAGCCCGGACACCGTGCGCACGGCCGGCGGTGGTTACAAATACGAGGACAACCGGCTCTACGGGTTCTCCATGTCGCACATCTCCGGCCCCGGTTGTACTGGCGCGCAAGACTTTCCGGTGATGCCGATCGCCGGGACCCTCGGTCGCTCACCGGCCGTCGACGGCGCGGGCTACTTCCAGACCTTCGATCACGCGAAGGAGCAGGCGAGCCCCGGCTACTACCGCGTGACCACCGACGGCGGCGTGCAGACCGAGCTGACCGCGTCGACCAGGGCCGGGGTCGCCCGCTTCACCTTCCCGCCGGGCAAGCCGGGCACGCTGCTGCTCGACGTCACCGGCTCGGTCAACGGGGTCGACGATGCCGAGGTGACCATCGACGGGAACACCGTCTCGGGATGGGCACTGACCGGCGGCTTCTGCGGCGCGCGCACCCGGTACCGCGTCCACTTCCACGCCACCTTCGACCGCCCGATCACCGCCTCGGGCACCTGGCACGACGACGCCGTGCACCCGGGCACGACCAACGCGCGCGGCGCGGCGCCGTCGCGGCGCACGAACTCCGGCGATATCGCGAACAACGGCCGCGGCACCGGCGCCTTCCTGCAGTTCGACTCCGACCAGCCGGTGCAGATGCGCGCGGGCCTGTCCTACGTCAGCGTCGAGGGCGCCCGAGCCAACCTCGACGCCGAGATCGGCGCGAAGAACTTCGACGCGGTCCGGGCCGACGCGCGGGAGTCGTGGCGGCGCAGGCTCGATCAGATCCAGGTCACCGGCGGCGACCAGGATCGCCTGCGCACCTTCTACACCGCGCTCTACCACGTGTTTCTCCAGCCCTACGTGTTCGACGACATCGACGGCCGATACACCGGATTCGACGGCGCGACGCATCAGGTACGCCCCGGGCACCACTACTACGCCACGTTCTCCGGCTGGGACATCTACCGCAGCGAGGCCCAGTTGCTCGCGTGGCTGGCCCCCGACGTGGCCTCGGATATCGCCCAGTCCATGTACGACAACGCCCACGTCCTCGGTGACGTGTGGGACCGGTGGTCGCATCAGAACACCATCACCGGGGTGATGAACGGCGATCCGTACCATTCGATCGTCGCCAGCGCGTACGCGTTCGGGGCGCGCGACTTCGACGCGGCGGGTGCGCTGGACTCGATGGTCGTGGGCGCGCAGCGGATCGGCGAACAGGCCGGTTACACCGAGCGGCCGAACAACGACCAGTACCAGCGGCTCGGCTGGGTGCCGGGTCAGGTGTCGGACACCCTCGAGTACAACATCGCCGACTTCGGCATCTCCCAGCTGGCGCAGCGGCTCGGCAACGGCGCGGTCGCCGAGAAGTTCCTGCGCAGCGCGCACGGCTGGCAGCACCTGTTCAACCCGCGCACCGGCTGGTTGCAGCCCCGCTCGGCCGAGGGCTGGTTCAATCCGTTCTTCGATCCGAAGGACACCAACGGGTACGTGGAAGGCAATGGGGCGCAATATCATTGGATGACCTTCGGCGATGTCGGCGCGCTGTTCGGCCTGATGGGCGGCCGCGCCCCGGCGGCCAGGCGGCTGGACGAGTTCTTCACCCAGCTGAACGCGGGCCCGCACGCCCCGTTCGCCTACCTCGGCAACGAGCCGACACTGCAGACCCCGTGGTTGTACGCGTGGGCCGGATTGCCCTCTCGCACACAGGATGTCGTTCGGCGTGCGCGGACGGAGCTGTTCGACCCGACGCCGGGCGGCCTGGTCGGCAACGATGATCTCGGCACGATGTCGGCCTGGTACGTGTGGGCCTCGCTCGGCATCTACCCCGTGATCCCCGGCCGCGCCGAGCTTTTCGTGCACAGCCCGGCCTTCACGATGGCCGAGGTGCGGCGCTCGTCGGGCGAGCGGTTCACGATCTGCGCGCCCGAGACCGGCGACGCCGCCCCGTACATCCAGGCCCTGCGGGTGGACGGCGAGAACACCACGAAAGCGTGGCTGCCCGAGTCCTTCGCGCTGTCGGGCGGCCGGCTCGAGTTCACCATGGGCGCCGAGCCGGGACCGGAGTTCGGCACCGCCGAGGCCGACGCGCCGCCCTCCTTCGGCGTGCCCGCGCGGTAGTCCGCCGGTTCGGTCATCGGATGAGTCGGCTTCGGCGAAAACCATTCGGCTGCGGGCAAAGCCGCCCGTGCGCGGCCCGTCGAGTCCACTATTGAAAAGGCGGGAGGATGCGAGTACAGCGGTGCACGATGTACGCGAGATCGTCGGTCCGGTCGACCGAAGTGATGTGTTCCCCACGGTAGACGAGTTGAGCGAGTTCGCCGACGGGTTGGTCGCGGCGATGCCCGACCGGGTGACCGTCGCCGACATAGGCCGCTCACGTGGGGGCGATCCGATACGGGAGGTGCGGGTCGGGTCGGGGCCGAGACAGGTGGTCGTCGTCGGGAACCCGCACCCGAACGAGCCGATCGGCATGGCGACGATCCGCCACCTGCTCGGCAGGCTGACCGCCGACGACGCGCAGACCCTCGACGCCACTTGGCATTTCGTCTTGTGTCTGGACCCTGACGGCACACGGCTCAACGAGGGCTGGTTCGCCGGGGAGCGCACCAGGAGCGGCATCGCCCGTGCCTTCTACCGTCCGCCGGCCGCAGAGCAGCCCGAGTGGTGCTTTCCTACCACGTGGCGCGGCAAGGAGATCGGCGCGCCGCTACCGGAGACGCTCGCGCTGATGGAGCTGATCGATCGGACCCGGCCCGCGCTGATCGTGTCGCTGCACAACGCCGATTTCGGCGGCGGGTTCTTCTATACCACCGGCGGCGACCCCGACTACTGGACCGGACTCACCGACCAGCTCACGGCGGGAGGCGTGCCGATCTTCGACGGCGAGCCGGACGTGCCCGGTGCGAAGACGTGGGCGCCAGGCGTTTTCGAGCTTCCGCGGTTCCAGCGGATCGCCGAGACGCTCGTCGCCGATGGGGTCGAACCGCTGGAGATGATGCACGGCGGCGGCGTCCGCGACTACGCGGCGGCGCACGGAACCGCCCTGCTGGTCTGCGAAGTGCCGCTGTGGGCCGACCCGCGGGTCACCGACGACACCCCGAGCGGGCGCTCTCTCGCGAACGTATTGTGCTCCACCGCAACCGCTTACGAGGAGGTCGCCGATCTCGTGCGCGGCGTGCTCGACCGGGTATCCGACCGTTCGACCGGCCGGAGCCCTTTCGCGCGGGCGCTGACCGACACCGTGCGCGCGCTGCGCGGCAACGCCACCGCCAAACGCGGCGCCACCGAATCCCGCATCGCCACCGTCGGCGAGCTTTTCGTCGAGGACTACGTCTGGGTCGGCGTCGCCCGCCTCCGCGCGGGCGGCATGCTGCTGCGCCTGCTCGACGAGCAGGCCGGCCGCGCCCCCTCCCCCGGCCTGGCCGCCGAGCGCGCCCACTTCGCCGCGATCTTCGAAAAGTGGTGCGGCGACATCGAAACCAACGCGCCCGGCCATCCCATCCCGGTCCACCAGCTGGTCACCATCCAGGCCTCGGCGATCGTCGCCGCCGTGCTCCGCCTTCGCGCGGACCTTCCCGTCTGAGCGCACGCCCCGGCGGCCCGGGGCGTGCGTCGGGATCAGTAACCGAATTGACGGAGAATCGGCCCGCAGACGTGCCATTCGTCGCCGCCGTCGTGCGCCTCGTGGGCGAGGTGGGCGACGTACCACATGACGATGTCCGCGCCATCGGTGTTCTCCCCGTTGACATGTCGCCAGAGCTCGTCGTCGTTCGGGGTGCCGAGCGCGCCGCCGAGGTCCTCCGGACCGTGGTAGGCGGTGATCGCGACGTCGAGTCGGGAGAACCAGTCGCTGGCACCGTCGAACGGCCCCTTGTCGATGAGAAACCCACGGCCGGAACCCTTTTTGAGGACCGCCCAGCGGTTGTCGCCGATGTGGATCGAGGACAGCTCGCTCGTACGCGGGATCCAGCCGGGGCCGTAGCCCCAATCCTGGCCCGTCAGTGCGTGTTGCAGCGCGAGGTTGTTCGCTTGGCCATCGATGTCCCAGTCGAAGCGCCAGTAGGTGTGATGGCGGTGATTGGCCGGGTGTTGCAGGCCCGCGCTGTAGAGCTGCGGCAGGATGATGCCGTCGCTGCGGAAGATCCACCGGTTGAGCAGGCGGTAGCGGCCGATGACGTGGTAGCTCTCCACGACGAGGAAGCGGTAGTCCGGCGCGGGACTCCCCTCGTAGACCGCGACGGGCCGCTGCATATTGCGGCTGCTCAGCGCGTCCTTGTACGGACCGCCCGCACCCCCGTCGTACTGCACGCGAATCATCGGCAGGCTGGCCCGGTGCAGCACCTTGACGCCCTTGTAGAACACGTCGCGGAAGGCGATGGCCTCGCTCTTGCCGTCGAGGACCTCCCAGTAGAACTTCCACACCGGAGCCTCCGGCGGCCAGCTGATCGTGCCCGAGCTGCTCATGACAGTCCCCCGGGAATCAGGCCGAGTTCGGCGACGTCCTGCGCGCTCAGATCCACGATCGCGAACGCGGTCGGCAGCCGCCGATCGGCGGGCCCGAACCGCAGGTCGACCAGGCGATGCCCGTACCGCGAGCTGTGGAAGTTCACGTCCTCGACGATCAACCCCGCGCCCGTGCCGACGTCGATGCCGTGCTCGGTCAGCCTGCCGTCCCGGCGGACCAGCTCGATGGCGCGAGCCTCCTCGGCCGCGGTGACGGCGGGCTGGTTCAGCGTCGTGCGCAGCTCGACGAGGGACCGCTGCGCCACGTCGACGATGGCCTCGACCACGATGTCGTCGGTGTAGTCGTAGATGACGACGACCGGGTACTCGGTGTCGCGATCCACGAATCTCGTTCCGACGCTGATGATCTCGTAGCGTTTGCCGTCGAGCAGGTCGTTGACGCCCGCGTGGCTCAGCGCCACCTCGGGTGCGAGGGCCGCGGCCTCGTCGGCCGCCCTGAGGTCCCGCTCCGGGGAGTGCACCGGCGTCGCGTGCATCGGCGGGAGGAACTCGCTCCAGTCGTGCGCGTCGGTGAACTTCGGATCGATGACGGGTCCGAGATCGATGATCTCCGTTCGCAGAAATCCCGGCGGGGGAAGGGTGAATCGTTCGGCCATGAGCGCACTCCATGCTCTTGGTGACTGCCGTGCGGTTTTCCGCACCCCGTCATCCTTCGACGCACGGCCGAACGGGTCGCGAGTACTTCCGTACTCCACTTCTCCCCCGGTAGCTGAGCATTACCTGGAAACGCCGGTCGCCTTCGCCACGTCGGCGAGCATCTGGTCGGCGGCCTGGATCCCGATCCCGGACATCCAGGTCTCGTCCGGCACCTCGATGGCCTTGCCTTCGCGCACCGCGCGCAGGTCACGCCAGACGGGGCTGGTGGTGACCGCGCCCTTCTCGGTCTTGCCCGGATCGTCGATGGTGGCGACGAAGATCAGGTCGGCGTCGGCCTGATCGATCTGCTCGGGACTGACCTCCTTCATGATCTTCTTGGGATCGGTGGAGACCTGCGAGGCCGGCCGGGGCAGGCCGATGTCCGCGAGCACCACGCCGCTGAACGAGTTGCTCTGGTACAGCCGCGTCGGGCCGGCCAGGAAGCGGACGACCGACACGGTGGGCAGCGCGCCGTTGTTCTTGGCCTTGATGGCGTCGCCGAGCGCGCGGGCGCGGCCCTCGTAGCTCTTCAGCGCGTCCGCGGCCTGCTGCTCGAGCCCGAGCGCCTTGCCGTGCACCGCGAGGTTCTCTTTCCAAGGGCCGCCGGTGGTCTCGGTGAACACGGTCGGCGCGATGCCGCTGAGCTTGCCGTAGATCTTGTCGTGCCGGATCTTCGAGGACAGGATGAGATCGGGCTTCAGCGAGGCGATCCGCTCGAGGTTCGGTTCGAGCAGCGGGCCGACGTCGGTCACGCCGCCGACCTTGTTCGCCAGGTACTCCGGGAATCCGCCCCTGGTCTTCGTGTGCGGGATGACCGCGCCGACCGGCTTGACGCCGAGCAGGGTGACCGAGTCCAGCTCTGCGGTGTCGAGAACGACCACGCGCTTGGGCGCGTGCGGAATCGTCACCTGACCCATCAGTGTGTCGAGGGTGCGCGGGAAGTTCGCCGAATCCGCCGGGGAGGCAGCGGATTCCGGGCTCGCGGTGTCGTTGCCGCAGGCGGCGAGGCCGGACAGGCCGACCGCCGCGACGAGTGTCGCGATACCGAGGCGAACGCGGCGTAGTCGTGTGGACATGTTCAGTCCCTCATCTCTTGGAGTGGTTGCGCATCAGCTCGAGCGAGGCGACGCAGGGAGTGCCGCTCAGACGTGCGCGGCGGTGACTTGCCGGGCCGCCCGCCTGCGCGGGATCACCAGCGGCGTACCGGTTTCCGGGTCGGGCATGACCAGGCAGTCGACGCCGAAGACGGTGCGGA
Organism: Nocardia tenerifensis NBRC 101015; assembly: GCF_000308715.1. Taxonomy (GTDB): domain Bacteria; phylum Actinomycetota; class Actinomycetes; order Mycobacteriales; family Mycobacteriaceae; genus Nocardia; species Nocardia tenerifensis. The sequence continues at coordinate 7,212 of NZ_BAGH01000595.1, read as the reverse complement.
CGAGTGCGGCGTCCAAGATCTCCGCGGGCGGCCCGGCGGCGGCGAGGCGGCCCTCGTGCAGCACCACCAGGTGATCGGCGTACCGGGCTGCCTGGCCGAGATCGTGCAGCACCATCACGACGGTGCGGCGGGCCTCCGCGTGCAGGTCGGCGACCAGGTCGAGCACGTCGAGCTGGTGGCGCAGGTCGAGGAAGGTGGTCGGCTCGTCGAGCAGCAGCAGCTCGGTGTCCTGCGCCAAAGCCAGTGCTATCCAAGCGCGCTGGCGTTGGCCGCCGGAGAGCCGGTCGACCTGCTGGTCGCGCAGCTCGGCGGTGCCGGTGCGCCGCAACGCGTCCTCGACGGCGGCCTGATCGGTGGCCGACCACGGCCGCATCAGTCGCTGGTGCGGGTAGCGTCCGAGGCGCACCAGCGCCTCGACGGTGATGGACTCCGGCGTGATCGGCTGCTGCGGCAGCAGACCCAGCCGTAAGGCCAAGGCCCGCGCGGACATTCGGTGAATGTCGGCGCCGTCGAGGGTGACGGCGCCGCCGGACGGGCGCAGCAGCCGGGTGAGGCCGCGCAGCAGGGTGGACTTGCCGCAGGCGTTCGGGCCGACGATGGCGGTGACCGAGTCGCCGGGCAGCACCAGATCGAGCCCGTCGATCACGACGCGGTCCCCGTAGCGCAGATCTACTGCGCGCGCGGCCAATTCGTTGCGGCGGGCGGCTTCGGGCACGGCACTCATGCGGTCCTCCTGGAGACGGGCGAGCTCTCGCGGAGCATCAGGATGAGCAACCACGGCGCGCCGACGGTGGCGGTGACGACGCCGACGGGCAGGCCCTCGATCGGCAGCGCGTGCTGCACGATCAGGTCGCAGCCGAGCAGCAGCGTCGCGCCGGCCAGCCCGGTGACGGCGAGGGTGACGGCGGTGGGCGGGCCGGCGAGCCGCCGCACGAGATGCGGAACCGCCAGCGCCACAAAGGAAATCGGCCCGGTGAGGGCCGCGGCCAGCGCGGCGAGCGCGATGGTGGTGACGAGCAGCGCCAGGCGGGCGTGGGACACGCGCACCCCGAGGGTGCCCGCCGATTCGTCCCCGAGGTCGAGCACCGACAGCGTCCGGTATTGCAGCGACAACAGCGCCAGCACGAGCACGCACGCCACGGCCCCGCCCTGGATCTCCGGCCAGGTGCGCCCGTAGAGCGAGCCGGTGGTCCACTGCACGGCCGAGCCCGCGAGCTCGGCCGGGAACCGCACCACCATGAGGTTCACCGCCGCGGCCAGCCCCGCCTGCACGGCCAGACCGACGAGCACCAGCCGGGTGACCGGCAACCCGGAACGCCAGCCGAGCACGCCGAGCAGCACCGCGGCGAGCAGTCCGCCGCCGAGCGCGCCGAGCGGAATGAAGCTCTGGCTCGCGCCGAGCGCGAGAACGAGCACCGAGCCGAAGGAGGCGCCGCCGGTCACGCCCATGACGTCGGGCGAGGCCAGCGGATTGCGAAACAGCCGCTGCAAGACCGCCCCCGCGGTGGCCAGCCCCGCGCCCGCGAGCAGCGCGGCCGCCAGTCGAGGGGCGCGGAACTCCTGGACGATGTACACCTCGCCCTGGTCGCCGAGGCCCACCGCGGCGCGCAGCGCCGTCCCCGCCGACATCTCGACCTCACCGACGCTCAGCGCGACGGTCGACAGCGCGACGATGGTCAGCCCGCACAGCACGCCGATCAGGATCGCTCGCCTGCGCTGTCGCGCAAGAACATTCGTCGAGGCAGGAGCACTCGGCCCCTCGGAACGCTTGGAACGCAGGCTGATTCGGCCGACCCGCGGCGGCGCGGCGTCGATCATCGCGCGGCCCGCCGGGCCAGCACGGCGAGCAGCGGCGCGCCGAGGAACGCCGTGACGATGCCGACCTCGAGCTCGGACGGCCGGGCGACCACCCGGCCGAGGATGTCGGCGCCGAGCAACAGCAACGGCCCCGCGATCAGGCACCCCGGCACCAGCACCCGGTGATCGCCGCCGAGCACCAGCCGGACCAGGTGCGGCGCGGCCAATCCGATGAACGCGATCGGCCCGGCCACCGCCACCGCGGACCCGGCGAGCAGCACCACGGCGACCATGCCCGCCAGCCTGATCCGCCCCACCGGCAGGCCGAGGGCCGCGGCGGCCTCGTCGCCGAGCGCGAGGGTATTGAGCGCGGGCGCGATCACCAGGCCGATCACCGCGCCGAGAACCAGCGTCGGCAGCATCGGCACCAGCACGCCGAGGTCGCGTTCGGCGATCGAGCCGGCCAGCCAGAAGCGCGCCTCGTCGAGGGTGCGTTCGCTGAACAGCAGCACGGCCGAGGTCCACGAGACGAGCACGAGTTGCAGGACGGTGCCGCCGAGGACGAGCCGGACCGGGTCGAGATTTCCCGCCCGGCGCCCGAGCGTCAGCGTGAACAGCGCCGCGGCCGCCGCGCCGGCGAACGCGAACCACAGGTACTCGGCGGGCCTGGTCAACCGCAGCGCGTAGATCGCGATCACCACGGCGAGCCCGGCGCCGGCGTTGATGCCGAGCGTGGTCGGGGCGGCCAGCGGATTGCGCGTGATGCCCTGCACGAGGACGCCGGCGAGGCCGAGCGCGGCGCCCACCGCGAGGCCGACCAGCGTGCGCGGCAGACGCATACCCGTGACCACCATGGCGTCGCGGCCCGCGCCGTCGCCGAGCAGGGCGTGCATCACCGTGCCGAGCGGAACCGAACGGGCGCCGAGAGCAAGGCTCAACACGACGCACAGCAGCAATGCGGCAAACCCGAGCACCAGCATCGGGATTCGACGCGGCAGCTGGGCCGTGCGGGTCGTGTCGACGGAAGTCACGGGACGAGAGCTTAAGTTAGCGATACCTAAGTCTGTCAATGCGCGGGTGTGCGTGTGATGTCCGTCTCGTCCGTTTTCGCCGCCCACCGAGGCGATCGGCAACACCTCGGCATCGGCCGCACAATGCGCCGCTGACCCGGCGATCAACAGTCACGGTTTCGTAACGGCGCGAAATGGGTACCAAGAGAGGTATGACATCGACGGATCACCGACCAGCCCGGATCGCCGGCGTGGAGCCGGGGACCGCGGTACTGGCATTCGCTACGTGCCTTGCCTTTTCGATCGGCATCGCCACTATTACGCAGTCTGCGGTCACCACGGTTCTCGCGTGCGCCAGCATCGCGGCCGGACTCGTACTCGTACTGAATATCCTCCCGCACAAGGCATAACACCCCTCTGCCTCAGCCACCGCTGCGACACTGAGCGTCGGCCTATTGATCGCCCGGCGCGCGCCTGGTGGCATAGCGTCGAGACAACGGCGCGATTCGGAGGCGAAACATGCTGTCCCTACAAGAGATTTCGGACCGCCTGGAGATCCAGGACCTGATGGTCCGGTACTCCCACGCGGTCGACACCGGTCAGTGGGACCTGCTGGACGACATCTTCACCGCCGACGCGCACATCGACTACACCGCGATGGGCGGCTCGGCCGGCGACGTGGCGGCGACGAAGAAGTTCCTCGCCGCCATGTTGCCGAATTTCCCCGCGTTCCAACACCTGATCAGCAACTCCGCGCTCACCATCGACGGCGACGCCGCGACGGGCCGCACCATGTGCCACAACCCGATGATGCTGCCCGGCGGCGACGGGCCGTCGAACCTGATGCTGTGCGGGCTCTGGTATCTGGACACCTTCGAGCGCGTCGACGGGCGGTGGCGCATCGCGCGACGGGTCGAGGAGAAGAGCTATATGTTCGTCGCCCAGGCGCTGCCCGGCACGAGCTGATGTCGAACGCGCGCTGAAACGGTTGCGGCTCAACCGGATCAGCCCACGATCGGCAGGGTGCGCTCGTCGGCCAGACTGCTCAGCGCCTCCTGCATGACGCCGGTGACATGCTCGTAGGCCGCCTCCACATCCAGCTCCGGCCCGCACACGGCGCGCAGATCGATCGGGTCCAGGAACTCGACGGTGACCTTGCTCGGCAAGGGAATGTGCCCGGCGAGGTCGCCGATATTGAGGCCCCATGGCAAGGCCAGCGAGATGGGAAAGACCTTCAGCCGCAACATCTGATCCAGCCGCAGCAGCCGGGCCAGCCGATCGCCGCGCGAGAGCATGAGCGCGGTCTGCTGGGCGCCCATATTGACCATCGGGACGATGGGAACGTTTTCGTCCCAGGCCAATCGGAGGAAACCGGTCCGGCCCGCGAAGTCGATCTCGTCCTCCTTCCAGGTCGGCCGGTGCACCTCCCAGTCGCCGCCGGGGTACACCAGCACCGCGGCCCCCTCGCGGAGCACCTTCCGCGCGCTGTCGCGGTCCGCGCCGACCGTGCCGAAGCGGCGCAACAGGGTTCCGATGACCGGGTAGGCCATCACCATGTCGTGCGCCAGCTGAAAGAACGGCCGGTGCGGCCCGAACCGGCGCACGAAGGCCAGCGTGGCCACCATGACCTCCGGCGAGACGTTGCCCCCGGAGTGATTGCCGACCAACAGAACCGGGCCCTTCTCGGGTATCCGCTCGAGACCGCGGACCTCCGCCCGGAAGTACATCCGCGCGAACCACCAGCCCGGACCCACCGTGTCGATGATGAACTCGGGGTCCCGCTCGGCCGGGTCGGCCGCCGGGACGCGCGCGTTCAGCTGCTTGGACATCCAGTCGGCCACCTGGTCGATCCGGTCGGTCGGCAATCGAAACAGACTCATGGGCAACCTCGTTACTGCTCGACAGCCAGCAGCCGATGGAAGAACCCGCGATAGCCGCGCAGCGCCTGACGCAGATCCTCGGTATCGGCGTCCCCCACCCCGGCGCAGCGCTCCTCGAGCACCCGCTTGCGTTCGGCGTAGGTGGTGGTCAGCTGGTAGATGAGGTCCGCGACGATCTTGTCGGCCTGGGTGACCGCCTCTCGCGGGTTGTCGACGAAGGCGCCCTGCACCTCGCGCCACTGGGTGCGGAGGCGGTCGAGGTCGGTGTCGGCGAACACCGGCGCGCCGACTTCGTCCAGCGAAACCTGTTGCCGCTCAGCATCATTGCCGGAGGTGCTCGCCTGGTCCGAAGTCGTGTCCGTGGCGGTCGTCTGGCCGGTGGTCGTATCCGCCGGCAGGTCCGTGTCGGCGGCGGTCCCCCGGTCGCTTTCCGCGTCGGCGGCGACGGTCGCCCGGTCGCCCTGGGTGTCGGCGGTCGACGTCGGCTGCGCGTCGTAGTCATAGTCCGCGGTGTTCGTATCGGTCGGCTGCGCCTCGTAATCCGGTGTGCCGTAGCGGGATTTCGCATCGTGGTCCGTCGTCGCGTGGACGTGCTCCGTGCCGTACTCGGTCGCCGTCGCGTCCTCGTGCCGCGAGTCGTGCTCCGACTGCGCGCCGTACTCCGTCGTGCTCACGTGTTCGGGCTCGACGTCCACGTCCGCCGCGTCGGCCCGCTCGCCCTCGTGCGTCGCGCCGGTGTGGTGGGTCCCGCTCTCGTCGGCGCGGTCGGCCTCGGATTCGCCTGCGCGCATGTCGTTTTCGGAATAGGAGGAGCGGGCCTCCTGCTCGCTCAGCGGGATGCCCTCCGTGGATTTCCCGGAATGCGTGGTGCGCTCGTACTCGGTGCTCATGACAGTGCCTTCTTGTCGTGCTGGGCGTTCGTGTCGTGCTCGGCCTTGTGGTCGGTCTCCGGCGTCTTGTCGTCGGCCTTGTCGCCGCCCGCGCCGTTCAGCAAGTCCTGGAACAGTTCCCGGTAGTGCACGACGGCGGCGCGGCGGTCCTCGGTGGACACCTCGGAGCTGGTCGCCCGCGTCGCGATCTCGTGCGCGGCGCGGTAGTGACCGAGGGTCTCCGCGTGCTCCACGGACAGGTCGGCGACCTGCTGATCGAAATTCTCGGTGGGGTAACCGCGTTGGGCCATCACCGTCGTCAGCAGCCGATCGGCGGACTGCAGCGCCTCGGCCGGATCATCGATGAAGCGCTCCTGCACCTCGACCCACTGCGCGGTGTAGAGCTGCTTCTGCTCCGGGGTCAGCGCGCGCAGTTCCAGCTCGGCATGGCGCCGTTCCCGTTCGGCCAGTTCACGTTCGGCCGCCCGGCGGTCGTCGTGTTCCCGCACCGTCCGGTCGTACTCGGGGCCGAACCGGTTGCGCAGCCGCTGCCTGCGCACCATGGGCCAGACCAATAACGCGACGACCACCGCCGCGAGGACGACCAGTATGATGACAATGATCAACACTCCAGACGACACCTGAACCTCCTTGCCGTGCCTGTCGTATTCGGACAGGGAATGCCTCGGCGCCGAGGTTCCAAACTCCTGATCTCACATCGAACGCAGGGCCTCCACCGGGCAGCTGTCCACGGCCAGCCGAACCAGGTCACGGTCGCCCTCGCCGACGAGGTCTGCGGGCTCGACCACGCCGTCGTCGCCCACGCGGAACAGGTTGGGCGCCAAGGCCTCACACATGCCGTGGCCCTCGCAACGGGCGCGGTCGACGATGATCTTCACGACGGCAGCCTTTCCAGCTGGATGGGCAGGCCGTCGACGGGCATGGGGCCGGTCCCCGCGACGAGCGGGACCTCGTACCCCGGCCGCACCGACCAGCTGTATCGCAACAACATCTGGTGCAGAACGGCTTTGACGGTCATGCCGCCGAAATACAGGCCGATGCACTTGTGCGCGCCGCCGCCGAACGGGGCCCAGGCGAGGCGATGCGATTTGTCCTCGCGGCGATCGGCGGCGAACCGTTCGGGATCGAACACGTCGGGGTCGCGCCAGTAGTCCTCGGTGCGCATCATCGGATACGCGCCGATCATGATGAGCGTGCCCTTCGGCACGTAGTAGCCGAGGATGTCGGTGTCCCTGGTGGTTTCGCGCACCTGCTGCGCCACCGGCGAGTGCAGGCGCAGCACCTCCTTGAAGGCCAGATCCAACCCCGGTAGTCGATCAAGGTCGCCGTAGTCGAGGGTCGCCTTGCCGAGGGCGCGCGACTCCGCGCGCAGCCGCTCCTGCCACCGCGGCTGCCGCGCGAGCTCGTAGGCGAGCATGGACGCGGCGATCGTGCTCGTGTCGTGCGCGGCCATCATCACGAAGATCATGTGCTCGATCACCTCGTCGTCCGAGAAGGCATGTCCCTCATCGGTTTCGGCGTGGCACAGCACGCTGAACAGGTCGGCGCCGTCGCCGGCCCGCTTGGCGGGCAGCTCGCGCCGGAAGTACTCGGCGAGCACGCGCCGCCCGCGGCGGCCGCGCGACCACGCCCGCC
>NZ_BAGH01000596.1 GCF_000308715.1 Nocardia tenerifensis NBRC 101015 | reverse complement strand
GGTGACCGCGTTGCGCTCCTGCCACGTCGGTGGGTGGCAGGACGAGGCGGGAAGCACGTCGCTGACTCCGGCGTAGCGAATCACCAGATTCTCCTCGTGTTTCCAGCAGTTGTGCCGGAATCGCAGTTCCAGCCAGCGTTCGCCGGCGGTCTCGCCGTGCAGAACCGTTTCGGGCGCAAGGTCTTTGACGCATCGCTGACCGACGAAGTCATAGTGCGCGGCGTCGGTCGCGAACGCTCGAGCGCCGGGCGGCAGGTTCTGCGCGAAGGTGGGCAACAGTTTCAGGTAAGGCCTCGGATCGAGGAAATTGCCACCGTTTTCGGCCTGCACGACCACGTGCTTCATACGCTGCCCAACGTCCTCACGTCACCGTGCCCCCATGAGTAGGGGCAGCGAAACTTGCTTTCCACCAAACCTTTTCACGCTAAATTCTAGTAGGGGTATTTCACTGCCATCGAACTGGAGGACGACGCATGTTCAAGGCAATCCGAACAAGTCTGGTGATCGGCGCGACATGCGCGAGCGCGCTGCTCTTTCCGATCGCGGCCCAGGCCGCACCGGCTCCGGCCACGTCGGCCGTGGTCGCACAGCAATTGGCTCCGTGGATCAAGTACGGCGTGTACTCCACGCAGACCGAGTGCGGCCAGGTGGGCCACAGTCTCGTGAACCGCGACAAATACGCGGATTACAAGTGCAGTCGCGAATTGGCCGGCTGGGGACTGTGGGTGCACAACTGACCTCTCGATTCGGAAACCACGCCGGGCGGTGCAGGCAAAACGCTGAGATGAGGGACGGACCGATATCCTGACGGTGTGCTGACCTGCCGGATCCTCGGCCCGGTGGTTGTCGAGGTCGACGGTGCCGCCGTGGACCTGGGTGGTCCGACGGGTCGTCGGATGGTGGCCGCGTTGTCCTCCGGGGAGGGCACGCCGGTCGCCGACGGTCGGCTGGCCGAGCTGGTGTGGGGCGACGATCAGCCGCGACACCAGGCCGGAGCGTTGAGTGTCGTCATCTCCCGGCTTCGGGTCGCGCTCGGACCGACCGGGCGTCGATACCTGGAACGCACGAACGCGGGTTATGCGCTGGCGATCCCGCCGGAGTGGACCGACCGCGGGCAGTTCGTGGCCGCGGTGGAGACCGGGTTGCGGCAGCTGGCCGAGGACGACGCGGCTACGGCGGCACAGACTTTCGAGTCGGCGCTGACGTTGTGGCGCGGCGATCCGTGGTTCGACCTCGGCGATACCCTGGCGCTGGCGGGCGCGCGGTCCAAGCTGGTCGAGCTTCGTGAGGTCGCGGTCGAGGAGTGGCAGGCGGCGCGGCTGGCCTGCGGTGATACCGCCGGGGCGGTCGCGGCGTTGAGCGAGGGCGTCGCCGAGGCGCCGTATCGCGAGCGGCGGTGGGAGCTGCTGGCGCTGGGCCTGTATCGCAGTGGGCGACAGAGTCAGGCGCTGGCCGAGCTGCGCCGCGTGCGGGAGCTGTTGATCAGCGAACTCGGCATCGAGCCGGGGCCGGTGCTGCGCGCGCTGGAGCAGGAGATGCTGGCGCACGAACCGCGCCTGATGGCCGCCGGGCCGCCGAAACCGGCAGCGGCACAGTCTGTTTCCGTCACAACGACAGTCAGCAAGCCGCTGTCGGTGTTGGTCGGACGAACACGGGAACTGCGGCGGCTCGACGAGGCGCTGTCGCAGAGCCGGATGGTGACGCTGCTCGGCCCGGCAGGCGTCGGCAAGACCCGGCTCGCGGTGGAGCACGCCGCCAACCGTGCCGACGAGGTGTGGTTCGTGCGACTGGCCGACGTGCGCACCTCCGACGCGGTGGTCGCCGCCGCGGCGGAGGTCGTCGGGGTGGTGCATCTCGACGACGCACCCGTCTCGCAACTGTGCCGGGTGCTCGAAACCCGCACGGGCCTATTGGTTTTCGACAACTGCGAGCACGTCGTCGACGCCACGGCGTGGTTGGTCCTGCCGCTGCTGAACGGCTGTCCCGGGCTGCGCGTCCTGACCACCACCCGGCGCGTGCTCGGCGTCGACGGCGAACACATCATGCCCGTCGAGCCCTTGCCGATCCGCGACGAGGACGGCGGTGACGGCGCGGCGGTCGAACTGTTCCTCGATCGCGTGCGCTCCAACGACGCGCACTGGGAACTCACGCAGGACGAGCTCGACGCCACCCGAGAGATCTGCCGACTGCTCGACGGTCTCCCACTGGGCATCGAACTCGCGGCCTCGCGCGCACGCGCATTCGGGCTGCGTGACATCGGCACGCATCTGCGCGATCGCCTCGACGTCCTCGGCGCCACACCGCTCGGCTCGATCTCGCCGCACGCCAGCCTGAACGCCGCCATCGGCTGGAGCGTCGACCGGCTCGCGCCGGACGATCGAGCATTCCTGGTGCGGCTGTGGCCGTTCGAGGGCGGGTTCACCTGGCAGGCCGCGATGGCGGTGCAGCCGCCCGAGCACCGCGATCGGGCCGTCCTCGCGGTGCTCGCCGCGCTGGTCGACTGCTCGGTCATCAGCGCCGACGTGACCACCCGGCCGACCCGCTATCGCCTGCTGGAGACCGTCCGCCGGTACTGTCACGACCTCGACCCGGACCCGGCCGACACCGAGGCCGCGCACGCCGCGTGGGTGCGCGACCTGATCACCGGGTTTGTCGCGGGGGGACCGTTCTTGCGGGTCGGCGGACCGCTGGACACCGAACTCGCGAATATCCGCGCGGGCATCGAATACGACATCGAGCACGATCCCGTGGCGGCCTTGCGGACCGCCTCCTCGGTCGAGTGGGTCTCGCTGAGTATCGACGCGTTGCCGGGCGGGAAGCTGTTGCTCGAGACAGCGCTGGCGGCGTGCCCGCGGACCGCCGTCGAGGAACGGGCCCGGGGACTGATCGCGTTGTCCGCCATATGTTTCGACGTCGGGGACGCGGTGGAGTCCGTTCGCTTCGCCGATATGGCCATCGTCGAGGTGGGTGACGATCCGGTCGGTGACGAAGCGGTCCGGGTGATGCTCGTCGCGCAGTTGAGGCGAGCGGGAGCCGCCCTGGTGCTCCGAGATACTCGGCTCGCGCGTGCCAGCGTCGATTGGTTCAAGGCGGAAAGCGCCGATCGGCCCATCGCGCCCTGGGTGACCGCCAGCGCGATGCTCTGCGAAGGCGGCACGCTGCTGCTCGAGCACAAGCAGGCCGACGGCGAGGCGATGCTCGCCGCGGCACGCGAGTACGCCGCGAAGTGCGGGTTCCGCTGGGTGCAGGCGACCGCCGACGTGGTGCTCGCGCGCAATCTGCTGCGCGCCGAACCGGACCCCGCCTTGGCCAGGACCGCCTCGCTCGCCATCGAACGCGCGTGGCCAATCCTGGCGGACGGGGGCAACATTTTCGACCTGCTCGGGGTGGTCTACGCGGGCGCGCACGCGCTGGCGGCGCTGGAGGTCCGCGAACGCGCGATCGCGTTGCGCGCGTGGGTGATCGATCAGGCCATCCGGATCGGCGACGACCCTCGACGCTATGCGCATCTCGCCGGTGACGAGGCCGAGGAACGGATGCGGTGTCTGTTGCCGGAGCGGCAGCGGCTCGCGGCCGAGCGGTTGGGGCGCGCGTCGACACCGGGCGAACTGCACGTGATGTTCGTCGACGCGGTGCGGAGAGTGTGCCCCTGACCCGTCCCCTCGGCTGTACCTGAACCGGGAGTTCGTCGGCTGAGCGATTACGTCGCGGGAGTACTGCGATTTCAGTACGGAGATGTCGGCGAACGCACGACGACGGAACCGCGTACCGCGACAAGACTGGACGAGGTAATCGATTCCGATGCGGGGAGGCCGTCTCGTGGCTACGTTTCTCTATCGGCTGGGCCGCTGGGCTTTTCGTCGACGCTGGTATGTCGTTCTGGTGTGGGCGGTCGTGCTGGGCGGCGCGGGTCTCGCCTCGACCACCGCGCCCGGACTGCCCGACGACACCGCGTCCATGCCGGGCATCGAGGCGCAGGCCGCGCTGGACCTGATGCGGGAGCGGTTCCCCGACAGCATGGCGGACATCGACACCGCCGTCGCCCGGGTGGTGTTCGTCGCGCCCGCGGGGCAACGGGTCACCGAGCCCCACAACCAGGCGGCCATCGAACGACTCGTCGGCGACGTTCGGGAGAGCGGCCAGATCGCCACTGTCACAAGCCCGTTCGAGACAAAGGCGGTGAGCCAGGACGGGTCGGCGGCTTACGCCACCGCCAGGTACACCTCGAAGATCGGCGATGTCACCGAGGCCACGAAGGACTCTTTACGTCATGCCGTCGATCGGGCGCGGGCCGCGGGGCTGACGGTGGAGGTCGGCGGGCCGGTGCTGGCGAGCAAGCCGAAGGTCGGCGGGGTCAGTGAGGTGCTCGGCGTCGCGTTCGCCGCACTGGTGCTGCTGGTCACGTTCGGTTCGCTGGTGGCGGCGGGGCTGCCGCTGGTGACGGCCGTCCTCGGCGTCGGTGTCAGCATGTTCACCATCCTCGCAGTCGGCAACGTACTCGGATTGTCCACGGCCAGTGGCACTTTGGCCTCGATGCTCGGGCTCGCGGTCGGCATCGACTACGCCCTGTTCGTGCTCTCCCGTTACCGCGAGGAACGCGCCGCCGGACACCCGGCTCAGGAAGCCGCCGGCCTGGCCGTGGGCACCGCGGGTTCGGCCGTGGTGTTCGCCGGGCTGACGGTGATCGTCGCCCTGGCCGGGCTGGTGACCGTCGGGATCCCGACCGCGGCCGAGATGGGGTTGACCGCCGCGGGGGCCGTCGCGACCGCGGTGCTCGTCGCGCTGACCCTGGTGCCCGCGCTCCTGAGCTTCTGCCCGGACATCGTCCTCACGCGGCGTACCACCGGCGCGACGGACAACGCCGGGGCTCGATGGGCGCGGTTCGTGCTGCGCCGCCCCGGGCTCGTGGTGCTGACTTCGGTTGCCGCCCTTGCGATATCGGCCCTCCCGGTCGTGCACCTGCGACTGGGCATGCCCGGCGATGAGGCGAGGCCCACCGAGACCACGGAGCGGCGGGCGTACGACGCGCTGGCCAGCGCCTTCGGGCCCGGCTTCAACGGGCCGCTGACCATCGTGGTGGACGCCCGAGGTGCGGGCAATCCGTCCGAGGCGGTACTCGACATCGCCACGAAGATCGCCGATACCGAAGGGATGGTGAAAGTTTCGCCGCCGCAGTTCAATTCGGCGCACGACACCGCACTGTTCACGGCCGTACCGGCCTCCGCGCCCACCGACGCGCGGACCAAGGATCTCGTCCAGCGCATCCGGGCCGAGCGGTCGGCCATCGAAACCGGCGTCGGCGCACCATTTTTGGTCAGCGGCACCACTGCGGTGAATATCGATGTCGCACAAAAGGTTCAGACCGCGCTGATTCCCTACTTCACGCTCGTGCTCGGTCTGGCGTTCCTATTGCTGCTGGTTGTCTTCCGTTCCCTGCTAGTGCCGCTCAAGGCCGTCCTCGGCTTCCTGCTGTCCGTGCTGGCCGCGCTCGGCGCGGTCGTCGCCGTCTTCCAATGGGGTTGGGGCGCCGAGGCGATCGGCCTGCAGCAGTCCGGGCCGATCCTCAGCATGATGCCGATCGTGTTGGTGGGCATGATCTTTGGTCTGGCGATGGACTACGAGGTATTCCTCGTCACCCGGATTCGAGAGGCGCGGACTCACGGTGAGCCCGCGGGTCAGGCGGTGGTCACCGGCTTCCGGCACAGCGTCCGAGTCGTCGTGGCGGCCGCGCTGATCATGATCGCCGTGTTCGCCGGATTCATCGGCGCGGAACTCGCGCTGATCAAGATGATCGGGTTCGGCTTGGCCGTCGCCGTCCTGGTCGACGCGTTCGTCGTCCGGATGGCCTTGGTGCCCGCGGTCCTCGGCCTGCTCGGCGAGCGGGCCTGGGCGCTGCCCCGATGGTTGTACCGGCTACTGCCACACGTCGACGTGGAAGGCGAAGCTCTGCGCCGCGACGCCGCCCTCGAGCCCGTGGTGTCCGACGCGGGCAACAGCTGACCGAAAGGTGGCTCCGGGCACGGCAATCGGCCACCATGGACACCCAGATCACCGAGGGCCGGAGCAGACGATGACGATCACCTGGCACCACTACACCAAGGACCGCCGCGTCGTCGACGCGGCGCTGATCGCCCTGCTCCTGGTCGCGATATCCGGCCCGGCGATGCTCAACAGCAATCTGTCGTCCGTCAGCGGTCTGGGCTGGCGGTCCGCGATTCCGCCCGCGGCGATCGGCGCGCTGGCCCTGCTGTGGCGCCGCGAGTATCCCCGCACGGTGGTCGTGATCACCGCGGCGTCCGCCGTCGCGGCGGGCGGGTTCGGTTTCCTGATCACACCGATGCTCCTCGCCCCGGGGATGATCGCGTTGTACGAGTTGGCCGTGCAGCGGCCGGGCCGGACCACTTATCTGTACTACCTTGCGGTGACGGCGGCGATCGTGGTGGCGGCGCTGGCCGGTGACCGCTACGGCTATCCCTGGCCGCTCACCGTCCTCAACCCTGTCCTCTTCCTTCTGCTGCCGATCGCTGTGGCCGACACCACCCGCCTCCGGCACGACTACCTGGCCGCCGTCCAGACACGGGCCGAGTACGCCGAGCGCAACCGCGAGGCGGAGGCGCGCCGCCGCGTCGCCGAGGAGCGAGTGCGCATCGCCCGCGAGTTGCACGACGTCGTCGCCCACCACCTGACCCTGGCCAATGTCCAGGCGGGCACGGCCGCCTATCTGGCACACACCCATCCCGACCAGGTCCAGCGGATCCTCGCCGAGCTGCCGAGAACCACGTCCGCCGCGCTGCGCGAATTGAAGGCCACCGTCGGTCTGTTGCGCAACCCGGGTGACCCCGGCTCCCCGCTCGACCCTCCGCCCGGACTCGGTCAACTGTCCGAGCTCACCACAGCATTCGGCTCCGCCGGACTCGCCGTCGACGTCACCGTCGACGGCGCGGAGCAACCTCTGTCCCCCGGCGACGACCTGACCGCGTTCCGCATCGTCCAGGAGGCCCTCACCAATGTCGCCAAGCACGCCCGCACCGAGACCGCCTCGGTGCGGCTGACTTACGACGCGGACCGGCTGACCATCACCGTGATCAACGCCGCCGGACCGACCGAACTCATGCCCGCAGCGGACGGGTTCGGCATCGTCGGCATGCGTGAGCGAGTTCAGTCCGCGGGCGGCCGGTTCCGGGCCGGGCCGCGCCCCGACGGCGGGTTCACCGTCGCCGCCGAACTGCCGATCCGGCCCTGAACGTGGACGGGACGCCGGCGATGACCATCCGCGTTCTCCTCGCCGACGACCAGACGCTGCTGCGCCAGACCTTTCGGATGCTCATCGAGGCCAACCCGGACATGACGGTGGTCGGCGAGGCGGCCGACGGCGCGGCGGCGGTCGCGCTGACCCGCGAGCACCGGCCCACCGTCGTCCTCATGGACATCCGCATGCCCGGCGTCAACGGTCTCGCCGCCACGGCCGCCATCTGCGCCGATCCGGGCTTGGTCGCCACCCGCGTGCTCATCCTCACCACCTTCGAGACCGACGAGTACGTGGCCGAGGCGCTGCACGCGGGCGCGAGCGGCTTTCTCGGCAAAGACGTCTCGGCCGACGCGCTGCTGGCCGGCATCCGCACGGTCGCCGCCGGTGAGTCACTGCTGTCCCCCGCGGCGACCCGGGCGCTCATCACCCAATTCCTTGCCACCACCGAACCGGGAGTGCCCGCGGGTCCCGCCGCGCCGCTGTCGGCCCTCACCGCGCGCGAACGTGAGGTGCTGGTCCTGGCCGCGGCGGGCTTGTCGAACACCGAGATCGCCGACCGCCTCGTGGTGAGTCCGCTGACCGTGCGCACCCATATTCAGCGCGCCATGACCAAGCTGCACGCCAGGGACCGAACACAGTTGGTCGTGATGGCTTACCAGACAGGTCTTGTGCGGGTACGGCCGCGATCACTCGGGTGACCAGGCCGCGTCACGGGGTCGGCGCCGAGCCGTGGGCCTGGCGTGTGGGTTGTGTGGATAGTTTGTGGAGATTGCCTGCGACGGAAGCGGTTTGGGAGAGACTGGCGCGGTGGATGGGACGTGGGAGGCGTGGGGCGGGGTCGTGCTGGCCGCGATCGCCGTGTTGCCGGTCGCCGGTGTCGCGGCCTGGTGGCTGGCCCGGCGGCGTGGGTGGCGTGTCGCGCTGTGCGATGTCGGCATGGTGGTCGGTACCGCGCCGTGGTTGTGGATGATCCTCACCCCGACCGGAACCGGGCGTTCGGTGAATCTCGTGCCGCTGCGTGATCTCGCCGCGCAACTGGCCGACGATCGGGTGATCGAGCAGTGCGGCGGGAATCTGCTGGTCTTCGCCGCGCTGGGCTTCCTGTTGCCGGTGCGCCGGGTCTGGTTCGCCCGCTCGTATCGCATCCTGCTGATGGGAGTGGCGGCCTCGTTCGCGGTGGAAATCGCGCAGTTCGCCCTGGCCATCGGCCGTCACTCATCGGTCGATGACGTGCTGTTGAACGCGGCCGGTGCCTGCCTGGCAGGCCAACTCCCACGACATTGGTGGGCCTCGCGTGCAGTAATCGACCGGCCCGCCGCAGGAACACTCGAAGAGCACCAGACGGTCATCGTCTCCGACTAGAACAGCCGCTCCCCGCGTGGCCGGTGTGCGCCGCTCTCAGGAGGCCCGCACCGGCCGAGGCCATCACCGCCAGATAACCGTTGCGCGGCGAATCTTGGGGGACTCCAGTGCATTCCGTCGGTAATTGCCGTGGTCAGCGCCGCTTCGGCGTCCAGGTCGCGATCACCACACCGACGCCGACGATGGCGGCGCCGACGAAACGCAGGGGCGAACTTTCCGAGACGCCGAGCACGATGCCGGTGAGGAGCGCACAGACCGGGACCACGCCGGCGAACGCGCCGGCGGTCTCGACTGGGATGCGATCCAAAGCGGCGTACCACAGGAGAAACGCACCGGCCGAGGCCACGACGGCCAGATAAGCGATCGCGGCCGATTCCGCTGCGGTGGGCCAGCGCAGGGCAGGCAGGTCGATGAGTACCGCGACGATGCCGCATTGGATCGCTCCCGCGGCGGCCGCGTATGCCGCGGTGGCGCGCGCTCCGATCTCGCGCACCAGCGGGATCGCCACTAGCGAGAACGCGCATTCGCCGGCGAGCGCGCCCGCCGCGAGCAGCAGTCCGAGAGGATCGCCTGCGCTGCCGGTCCATTGCACGACCACAGCGCCCGTCGTGACGATCCCGGCGGCCAGCACGGCCTTCGCCGACGGCGACCGTCGGGCCATGAGCGGTCCGGCGAGTGCCAGCACCACCGGAACGGCGCCGACCACGGCACCCACCACACCCGCGTCCACGCGTTGCAGTGCGGTCACGAGACAGATGTTGAAGCCGGCCAGGCCGGTCGCTCCGAGCACTCCGATCCGGACCAGTTGCGGCGCGTTGACCCGCGGCAGTCGCCCTCGGCAACACGCGACGATCAGTACGGCGGCGATGCCGTATCTGATCGCCTGTCCCGTCATGATCGGAAACTCCGTCAGGGCGGTCGTCGCCGCGATCGCGGAGCCGACCGCGACGCTGGACCCCAGCGCCAGCAGCGCACCGGACCAGACGCCGGACCGCTGTTCCGCGGCCCGCGCCGCCTCCAGGCTCATCCGTTGTCGCTCGTTTCGGCCGGGCGGAGTGCGGACGCCGGGCAGGTCCGCGCGCATCCCGAGAGCAGAGCGGCGCGCGGGCGGCACTGTGCCGGACGACGAGATCGGATCTGCGCCAACCGTTCCGGCGCGAGCACGTCCTGCACCACCGAGGGTCGGCAATCCCGGCGAGCCCGCACGAAACCGTCGCAGTGATGGGCCTGCTGATAGGACGGCACAGCCTGGAGCGTCCGATCTAACCGGCGGATCCGATAGTGCGGCACGGCCGGGTAGAGATGATGCGCCAGATGCCAATTGGAGTTGTGCGGGGCGAGGAACTGCCGGACCAACCACGACGCGTCCCAGCTCCGCGTCGACTGCCAGGGATCGTCGGAGCGCAATCCGGCATGATCGGCGATATCGCTCCAATAACGCAGAATTTGATAGACCGTCGCGTACGGCAGCACCCACAGCAGAAGGAAGTCGAGGCCGAAACCGGTCACGACGAACAGGGCGGAGACGGCCACCAAGAAAGCGATGCGCAGTCGTGTTTCCCGACGGTCTTCGTCCCGGCCGATGAGGTCGGCCGCGACCTGGAACGGCGCGTGGACCATCAGCAACGGTTTCAGCAGATGTTTGCCGACGAAATTCTTCATGTCTCGCGGGTTCACCAAGCCGAGGCGCAAGTAGCCGAGCAATTTCGGATCGCGGCGATCGTCCCACAGGTGCCGATGATGTTCGCAATGCGCGCAGGTGTACGCGGACAAGCCGGAGAACAGCGGCCAAGCGATGAATATCCGGCCCAACCAGATGTTGAGCGGGCCATGCCTGGTGAGTTTCGAGTGACTCGCCTCGTGCATGAGACTGCGCAGCGCACGCTGTCTACCACCGACGATGAGCGCACCCGCGAGATATACCAGGGGTTGATAGCGGCTCAGCACCACGATCACGGCGACGCCGACGATCACCAGCCAATCGATGAACAGGCCCAGTGGCCCGTGCCAGTTGTCGCGGCTGTTGTGGATGTCCTTCACCGCTTCTTTGGTCTCCGGCGAGAGCTCCCCTTTGAAGCCGCCGACCTTCGGCCGCGACGCCCGGCACCGTTGCCGAACCCGGTCCTCGTGCTGAATCAATTCGCTATTTTGTGACACGGCTGAATACCCCCGATGGTTCAGGATCCGCAAATTATGAGCAGCAAGAAATAAGCTTTTGATGAACTATCTGCGTATCCCCCTGAACCACCCACCAGAATTACCGAGATCATCCTACGTCAACACGCATGGACGATGGAAGCCAAGAAACTGGGGTAATTGGGTGAACCGTCCGGTCGGAATGAAATTACGCCGATTCCACTCAATCAATCACGATTCGCGGACGGCCCTCGCACGCCTTCGGCAGAGCCAGCGTGCCGACCACAGCGCCGACAGCCAGTAGACCGCGCGGACAGAGTGCGGCGCACTGTCAGGTCGCGCGGCACCAGCGATAATTGGCGGTGCGTCCGATGTGAGCGATGTCAGCGACTCTTGTAACCGTAGGTCCATTGGATCGTCCCGAGGCGGCGGGTCGCTACGCCGCTGAGGCCGAATTCCTCGGCGATGCCGGGGATTTCGGTGTCGGCGAACGAGCGCGCGCCGCCGATACCCGGCAGGTTGCGTCCGATCTTTTCGAGCGCGCCGCTACGCACGGTGGGGACGAGCACGGCGAGGTGACCGCCTGGCCGGAGGACGCGGATCATCTCGGCCAGGGCGGCGGCAGGATCGGGGATGAGTTGGAGACCCGCTATGCAGGTCGCCGCGTCTATGCTGTTGTCTCGCAAGGGGAGTCGCTGGGCGTCGGCGCGTAGGAACGCGATGTTGCCGGCCCGGTGGCGGTCGACGGCGCGGGCGAGCATCGACTCGGAGATATCGATGCCGATAGCGAGTCCGTCCCGACCCACGGTGCGGGCGAGGGACGCGGTGACTTCGCCTGGGCCGCAGGCGAGGTCGAGCACGGTCTGGCCGGGCTCGAGGTGCAGCCGTTCGGCGGGTGATTGCAGTATGCCGACGACGCGCCGCGCGGCCGTGGCGGCGTGGTCGAACAGCGAGGCGCCTACGCGTGAACTCCACAGCGATTGCACCATACCGGTGTTGACGTGATCCGCTGGGTGGGAGTCGAGTTGGTCGAGATAACCATTGGGGGTCGCCGGATTCTCCGGCGGATCGGTGAGCAGCGGCAGAACTCGTTGCATGGCAGGCGATATGGTCACGCTCACTCCAACTAATCAGTGGTCGATCGCGGTCTCCCTCGGACACTAGGCCCGGATGACGCGCGGCGTCCAAGACCACCTGTGCCATCAGCTCATTCGTTTTCCGCCATGAGACAAGGCCGTTCCCGCGCTCGCCCCGGCCTCGGCTCGGGCCTCCTGAATCAGGTCGGCGACGTCCTCGACGTACCGGAGCATCGACCGCGACAGGAGCGCGGTTCCCGTGATCCCCTGCCGCACCGACTTCCCGAGCAGTGGCCGCCAGCGGGCGGCCAAGCCGGCCCCGGCGCACAGGCCCAACGCAAATGTTCCGTACTTGTGCGCAGCCATGAAAGTCTCCCTCGGTAGCCACAATTCAGTCTCGTTCGCCGTCCCCGACCTGCAGGCGCCACAGCGAGGCGTACACACCGGCCCGCGCGAGCAGCTCCACGTGCGTCCCCTCCTCGACGATCTCGCCGCCCGCGCCCATGACATAGATCCAATCCGCATGGCGGATGGTCGAGAGGCGATGGGCGATGAGCACGAGCGTGCGGTCGCGGGCGAACTCGGTGAGCGCCCGCTGGATCGACGCCTCGGTCTCGTTGTCGACCGCCGACGTGGCCTCGTCGAGGACGAGGATCGGCGCGTCCTTGACGATGGCCCGAGCCAGCGAAAGCCGTTGCCGCTGACCACCCGACAGCGCCACGCCGCGTTCTCCGACCATGCTGTCGTACTGGTCGGGCATGGCTTCGATGAATGCGGCGGCCTCGGCCAGCCGGGCCGCCCGCATCACGTCGTCGCGTCCGGCGTCGAAGGTGCCGTATCGGATGTTGTCCTCGACCGACCCGTCGAACAGGAACGCGTCCTGGGCGACGAAGCCGATGCACCGCCGTAGATCCTCGAGCCTGAGCTCGCGAATGTCCGCACCGTCGAGCAGCACCCGACCCGACTGGACCTCGTGCAGCCGCAGCAGGAGCTTGGCCACCGTGGTCTTCCCCGCACCGGTGGCGCCGACCAAGCCGGTGGTTTTTCTTCCTCGCAGCCGCATCGACACGTTCCGTAGCGCGGGGGCGCGTCCGGGGTAGGCGAATGTCACCCCGTCCAGAACGATCTCGCGTTGAAGCGTCGCCACGTCGATGGGGCGGCCGGTCCCGCTCGGCTCGACCGGGAGCTCGAGCAGTTCGAGCACCCGCCCCAGCGCCGCGAGCGTCCTTTCGTAGTCCTCGACGGCGGAGCCGACCTCGGGCAGCCGCAGTAGCAGGAACGTCGGGAGGGAGATCAGGCCGTTGTACGTCTCCAGCGAGAGCGTGCCCGCCAGGACGCTCGAGCCGCCGAACAGCAGCACGCCGATCAGGGCCGACATGGAGAACACCTGGACCGCGTGGCTGTACCGCGTCGTCTCCACGTCGATCCGGTGATTGGCCGCGCGGTAAGCCTGGCTGAGTCGTTCGATGCGCTCGATCTCGAAGTCTTCGGCCCCAAAGCTTTTGACGGTGGCGCTGGCTTCCAGATTGTTGGTGAGCTGGCTGGTGAGCTGCCTGCGTGTTTCACCGCCCTCGGCATGGCCGGGGGCGACACGCTCCTGGTAATAGAACGACGCCGCGGCGATCGCGGGTGCGGGCAGCAGTGCGATCCAGGCGAGGTGCGGCGCCCAGAAGAGGAACGATCCGATGAGCACGACGGCGGTGACACCGATCTCGACGATGGTGCCCGCGGACCCGGACAGCACGCGGCCGAGCTGTGCGATATCGGTGGTGAGCAGGTCGGCGAGGCGGGTCGTGCGCTCGCGCTCCAGCGAACCCAGCGAGCCGCGCTGCACGACGGCGTAAACCTTGCCCCGCCACTCGTGCTCGATCGTATTGGCCAGGTCGCGCCACCGGATCGTGGTGGCGTAGGACACGAGCGCGTAACCGAGGTACGCGACGAGCGTCAGGCCGCTCAGGAACCACAGCTGGCTCGACGCGCCGGCCAGGCCCAGGCCGGCCAGCAGCGAGGTGGGTCCTCGCGTCAGGACGGCCAGCATCCACCCGATCACCAGCAGCGGCGTGAGGTAGAGCAGCTGCCCGAGCGCGGACATGGCGACCGCGATCCAGAAGGCGCGCCGGTGACGACCGAGGATCGTGCGGAGGCCGCCCTTGACCGGCGACCGGGCGCCGGTGCCGAGCTGACGCGCCCGCGATCGTCGCCATCCCCGATAGACGATGACGCCGGTCGCCGCGACGACAGCGGCGAGACGCACCGTCGGGAACTGCAACAGCCCGCGCACCACGAGAGCCGCCGCCCCGATGCCGTACGTAATCGAAAGGCCGCCAACCTGTTTCGGTGCCAACCCGCGCCACCACCACTTGCGCGCCAAGGAACCTACCCCTGCGCCACGCGAAGCCGGAACAACGGCGGGCTGAACGTCCTCGGCGACCTCGCCGACGGCGTGCCGAACCAGGCCCGCGACCTCCCTCGAGCCGAGGGCCGGGTCGTGGGTGATCAGCAGTCGGCCGCTGATCGAGCTCGCGCGGGCCGACAAGACGCCCGGTTGGGAGCGCAGCCACGCCCCCAACTGTTCGGCCGTCCGCTTGCGACCGAGCACGGGCCCGACCTCCCAGCGCTGGCGGCCGGGAATCACCGAGACGGACCGGACCCGGCGGTCGACCGCGTCGTCAACGAGGATCGTCATCGAGGCGCCCACCCGAGTGACGGCGGCAGGCGTGCGGGCCGCAGGTCACGGCTTTCCCGTCGGCCGTGACTTGGCCGCCGCCGGAGCGTTGGCCGTCACGGTAGCGTTGGCCGGAGCCTGCGCGGCGGCCGCCTCGGCACTCGCCTCGGTCGCGAGGCCCGCCACCTCGGCGGCGGCCTCTTCGGCGAGTTTCTTGGCCTCGATCGCCACCCGGAACGTGCCCTTGGTGATGCCACGCACCAACGGCTTGACCAAGGGACCTGCCACCATTCCCGTGATGAAAAGTGTGGCCGGCTTTGCCAGGAGCGCTGGAATCATTGTTCTGTCCTTTCTTCTCGCCCGAGGGCGTTCGATCTAGCTCTGACATTTCCGGAGGTGGTCACGCGGTCGAGGGTTGTCGGGCGAGTGCGTGAAGATATCGGCGTAACGTCGCCTCCGAGACGCCGGGCACGGTGAGTGATTTGTGCGCGATGTCGTGGTGGCCGTTCGTCGCGCACGGTCCCGGGTCGCCGTTCACCGCGGCCGCCAGCAGCGCGGCGAGAATCTCGTACTCCTCCACCTCGGCCGCGCCGAGGTCGCGGAACCACTGGGTGCTCGGTGTGGGCTCGACGACGTGCCCGCACCAGCGGGCCTGCTTCACGATGGTCGCCAACGACGTACGGCGCTCCGCGGTCACCACGAAGGACAGCGGATCTCCCGGCGCCGGCTCATGGCCTGCGACGAGCGCCGCGACCTGGCACACCGGCGCCCAATCCTCGGTCAGGTGGAGGCTGGGCGCGGTCTCCAGTTCGAGAATGCACCGAATGGTCCGGACGAGGATGTCGGCATCGTTGCTCACGCCCGTCTCGCAGTCGCCGGCCAAGCGCGGAACGCGATAAATACTGGCAGGCAACCCGTGGCGGATAGCGTCTCGAACGACTTGCTCCGCGTCCCACTTCGTGTGCAGATATCCCGAGCCCTGTTCTCGTCGGGTGGGGTCGTACGCGCTCAAGGAACTCGTCGAGATGTATTTGAACGGCTTGCGCCAGGTCGAGGCGGCGAGAAGGAGAAGTTCCCGGGTGCCTCGGACATTCGCGGGCTCGAGTGCCGCGTAGTCCTGGAACGCGTCGACACGCGCTCCGTTGTGGACGATCAGATCGATCTCGTTCGACAGCCTTCGATATTCGCTCGTACTGAGGCCGAGTCGTGGAAGCGTCAAATCGCCTGGGACGACGTCTATTCGGCTGTGCGGCAGGACCGTGTCGGTGAGGCCATAGCGATCGAGGCTCGTCCACAACTTGTCCCACGCCGCCGAGCGGCTGCCGGCACGTACCAGGCAGTGCACGCGCCCGGGATGCTGTGACAGCAGGGCACGCAGGAGGAAGGCACCGAAGAACCCCGTCGCTCCGGTGAGCAGGATGTTGCTCCCGTAGCTCCTGGCGTAGGGGGCGAGCGGGGTCGGCCAGCTGCCCCAGCTGCGCGGGGACGGTATTGGACTGTGCCCGTTCGACGGCGCGTCGACGAGGGCCGGAACCGCGTGGAGCGCGGCGACCAGCGCGGCGACCGTCTGGTGCCGGAAGATCTCGCGCAAGGGGACGTGCACCGGCAGTATTTCGCGGAGCCGGAAGGCGACGCGCGCGGCCAGCAGGGAGTCCCCGCCCAACTCGAAGAAGTTGTCGTCGCGGCCGACCCGTGCGACGCCGAGAACCTCCGCCCACGCCGCGGCCACGACCTTCTCCTCGGGGCCGCGCGGCGCCACGAACCCGGCATCCCTCCGCTCGCCGACGGGGAGCGCGGCCGCGTCGAGCTTGCCGTGGGAGGTCAGCGGGAGGGAGTCGAGGACGACGCAGGACGAGGGCACCATGTAGTCCGGCAGCCGCTCGCCCAGGTAGCGGCGTAGTTCGTCGCCGTGGACCGGCCCGGAGGCGACGACGTAGGCGACCAGACGCGGCGCGCCGGGCGGCTCGGCGCGCAGGACGACCGCGGCCTGTTCGATGTCCGGACGCGCCGTCAACGCGGCCTCGATCTCGCCCGGCTCCACGCGGAAGCCCCGGATTTTGACCTGGTCGTCGGCCCGGCCCAGGAACTCCACCTCGCCGTCGGCCCGCCGCCGGACGCGGTCCGAGGTGCGGTACATGCGAGCCCCAGCCGGTCCGTACGGATCGGCGACGAACCGCGCGGCCGTCAGACCGGCCCGGCCGATGTACCCGCGGGCCACGCCCTCGCCCGCGAGATACAGCTCTCCCGCCACGCCGGGGACGGCCGGGCGCAACCCGTCGTCCAAAACGTATGCCCGCGTGCGGGTTACGGGCCGGCCGAGCACCGGTGACGGCGATTCGTCCACCGCCGCGATGAGCGCGTCGACCGTGCACTCGGTGGGCCCGTAGAGGTTCAGCCCGTGCACGCCCGCCGAGCGCAGGCTGTCCCACAGTCGGCGCGACGCGGCCTCGCCACCCACCATCACCACGCTTGGTCGCCAGTGGCCCGGGTCGAGCAGGCCCCGGCCGACCAGCAGCTCCGCGAAGGACGGCGTCGTGTCGACGCAGTCGATTTCGCGACCGACGACGTAGCCGACGAGAGCGTCGGGGTCGCGGCGGATGTTGTCGTCGACGACGTGCACCTCGTGGCCGGCGAAGAGCCACGACAAGGGATCCCATGACGCGTCGAAGGCGAACGGCGTCGTGTGCGCGATGCGGAGCGGTCGACCCGCGACCAGGCGCGTCGCGGTCGCGAACACGTGTGCGCGGTGGTGCTCGATCAGGTTGACGATGTTGCGATGGCAGACGACAACGCCTTTGGGCGTGCCGGTCGAGCCCGAGGTGAAGACGACGTACGCGGGATGGTCGGCACAGAGGTCGTGGGTCCGGTCGCGGTTCGTGGGGTCGGTAACCGCGGCGGTTGCCAGCTCTTCGCGGACCATGTCCTCGTCGAGCAGGAGCCGGTCGACGCCGAGGCTGCCGAGCACACCGGCGGTCGACGTGTCGCCGATCGCGAGGCGACTTCCGGCCGCGGTCACCATCATGGCTGTGCGGGCGGGAGGATGACGGGGGTCGAGCGGGACGTAGGCGGCACCGGCCTTGAGGATCGCCAGAATCGCGACGACGAACTCCATACCGCGCGGCAAGGCAAGGGCCACAGGGGTTTCCGGGCCGGCACCCCGCGCGATGAGAGCATGCGCCAGACGGTTGGCCCGAGTGTTGAGTGCGGCATAGGTAAGAGTGTCAGCACCGAAGGTCACCGCCGACGCATCGGGAGTCGCCTCCACCTGAGCCTCGAACAACTCCGGCACCGTCACGAACGCGCAGGCGGTGTCGTTGACCTCCCCGGCCGAATACCGACGTTCTTCAGCCGAAAGGATGTCGAGCACCGTGATCGGCGCGTCGGGCTCCGCAACCGCCGCCTCGAGCAGGCGATGCAGACGGGTGACGAGATCAGCGACGGTGGTGGCGTCGAACAGATCGGTGGCGTATTCGACGCTGCCGACAATGCCGTCCGGGCGGCCGTGGGGAGTGCGCTGCTCCCGCAAACTCACGGTGAGGTCGAACGCCGCGGTGCCCGGATCGACCGGGATGCGCGTGACATCGACGCCTGGAAGGTCGAATTCGCCGTCGCCGGCGTTCTGCACCGCGAGCATGACTTGAAACAGCGGGTGGTGCGACAGGGAGCGGACCGGGTTGAGGACCTCGACCAGATACTCGAACGGGACGTCCTGATGGGCGTAAGCGCCCAGAGCACGTTCGCGGACACGGCCGACGAGCTCGGTGAAGGAAGGCTCGCCCGACGTATCTGTGCGCAGGACAAGGGTATTGACGAAGAATCCGACCAGATCGTCGAGGGATTCGTCGGTGCGTCCGGCGATGGGACTGCCGATGGGAATGTCGGTGCCTGCACCGAGCCTCGACAACAATGTGGCCAGCCCGGCCTGCAAAACCATGAACAAACTGGCACCGTTTCGGCGCGCCAGCAAGATGAGCCCCTCGTGCAATTCCGGCGAAAGGCGAACGTCGAGACGGTCACCCTGGTTCGTGCCGGTCACCGGTCGAGGCCGGTCGGCAGGCAATTCGAGACACTCGGGCAGCCCCGCGAGAATGTCGGTCCAGTATGCGAGCTGACCGGCGACAAGACTGGCGGGGTCGGTGGCCGCACCGAGCAGCCGGTGTTGCCACAGGGTGTAATCGGCGTACTGCACCGGCAACGGCACCCAAGCCGGCGCCCGACCACGGCTGCGCGCCTGGTAGGCGCTGACCAGGTCGCGAGCCAGCGGGCCGATCGACCAGCCGTCACCGGCGATGTGATGCACCACCAGCAACAGGACCACATCGGCAGGCCCGAGCACGAAAAGGTCTGCGCGAAAAGGAATCTCGACGGCCAGGTCGAATCCGTTCCGCGCGGCCGCGGTCAGCGCCGCGGCGAGGTCGTCCTCGTCGAGATGCGTGATCTTCAGTCCGGGGCGGGCGGTGTCGGAGTCGAGGACCCGTTGCATGGGTACGCCGTCATGGCGAGGAAACACGGTGCGCAGCGCCTCGTGCCGGGCGACCACATCACCCAGCGCCACCTCGAGCGCGGGCCGATCGATCGGACCACGCAGACGCAGCGCGAGCGGAATGTTATAGGTGCTGAAGCCCTCACCGAGCTGATCGAGGAACCACAGCCGACGCTGGGCGAACGACAGCGGCATCGGCTCCGGCCGCGCCACCGCCAGCACCGGCGGACGCGGACGGCCCGCCTGATCCAGGCACGCCGCGAGCGCGGCGACGGTGGGTCGTTCGAACAGCGTGCGCAGCTCCACCTCGACCCCGAACGTGGCCCGCACCCGCGCCACCAGGCGAGTGGCCAGTAGCGAATGCCCACCGAGAGCGAAGAAGTCGTCCTCGACACCGACCGTCGCACGACCCAGCGTCTCGGCGAACAACTCGGTCAGCACCTGCTCCTGTGGGCTCCGCGGCGCACGACCGCCTCCGGCCATCAACTCGGGCAGCGACGAACCACCTCCAGCCACCGGCTCTGGGACAGGCAGTGCGGCCCGGTCGAGCTTGCCGTTGACCGTCAACGGCAACGCATCCAGCAGCACTATCGCCGCGGGCACCATGTAGTCCGGCACACACCGACGCAAGTGCTCCCGCAACTCCCCCGCGGCGGTGGTCGCTCCGGCACGCGGAACCGCATAGGCGACGATCAGCTTCTCCGAGCCGACCTCGCTGACCACCACAGCGGCACGAGCCACATCAGCGTGAGCGACCAGAACAGCCTCGATCTCACCCGGCTCGATACGGAAGCCACGAATCTTCACCTGATCATCGATCCGGCCCACGAACTCCAGATCCCCATTACCGTTGCAGCGCACCAGATCTCCCGTGCGATAAAGACGCGCACCCGGTGGGCCGTACGGGTCAGCGACGAACCGCTCGGCACACCGACCTGGCTGCCCCAGATAGCCTCGGGCCAACCCGGCGCCGCCGAGGAAGAGCTCACCGACCACACCCACAGGCACCGGGGCAAGAAACGCGTCCAGCACGTAAGCCCTCGTGTTGGCCATCGGCCGGCCGATCGGCAGCGCCGAACCCGGCACGCGATCCGGGTCGGTGGCCATCGGCACCGACCGAGCCGAACCCGGCAGACCGTCCGGGTCGACGAAGTGGCAGGTGGCGAAGGTGGTCGACTCCGTCGGACCGTAGACGTGCACGACCGTCACTTGCGGGCATGCCCGCGCCACGGCCGCCACGGCCCCCGGCGACGCCAGCTCCCCGCCGGTCCACACCTGCGTCGACGTCGCGAAACACTGCGGGTCGTGCTCGGCCAGCACATTGAACAACGCTGTCGTGAGGAAGACGCTCGTCACTCCCTGATCGCGGACCGCAGGCGCCAAATCTCCTGGTGGCGCGATAACTATCTCGCCGCCATTGAGCAGCGGCACCCACAGCTCGTAGGTGGACCCGTCGAATGCCGCGGGGGAATGCATTAGCACCCTGGCATGGGCACCACCGGTCCAGCGCGGATCCGACGCGAACGCCACCACGTTGGCGTGAGTGACGCCGATACCTTTCGGCGCGCCCGTTGATCCCGACGTGTACATCACATAGGCAAGCTCGCCGGCGTGGCGACGGATCTCGGGGTCGCCGCCACACCGGCCGGCCACCTCCGCCCGTACTGCCTCATCGTCCACCAGCAGCACCTGACACCGTTGTTCGCCGACGGGAACCGTCGCCGTATCACTCACCAGCACCGAGACCCCGGTCTGAGTCATCATCATGGACGTTCGAGCCGGAGGATGACGAGGATCGAGAGGGACGTAGGCAGCACCGGCTTTGAGGATCGCCAGAATCGCGACGACTAACTCGATACCGCGCGGCAAGGCAAGGGCCACCGTCGTTTCCGGGCCCACACCCCGCGCGAGGAGAGCATGCGCCAGGCGATTGGCCCGAGTATTGAGCTCGGCGTAACTGAGTGTGACAGCACCGAAGGTCACCGCCGCTAGAGCGGGATTGGCAATGGCGTGGGCCTGAAACAACTCGGGCACAGTGACTTCGGGGACCGCGCGGGCGGTGTCGTTGATGTCCCGGAGTAGATACCGACGTTCCTCGGCGGACAAGATGTCGAGCATCGTGATCGGAACATCCGGCCGGGCGACCGCCGACTCGAGCAGACGGTGCAGGCGGGCGGCGAGGACGCTGATGGTGGTCGCGTCGAACAGATCGGTGGCGTATTGGATGCTGCCGACGATGCCGTCGGGGCGGCCCTCGGGAGTGCGTTGTTCCCGCAGACTCAGGGTGAGGTCGAACGCGGCGGTGCCGGAATTGACGGGGATTCTGGTGACATCGACGCCGGGGAGGTCGAATTCGCCGTCGCCGGCGTTCTGCACCGCGAGCATGACTTGAAACAGCGGGTGGTGCGACAGGGAGCGGACCGGGTTGAGGACCTCGACGAGATACTCGAACGGGACGTCCTGGTGGGCGTAAGCGCCGAGAGCCCGTTCGCGGACGCGGGCCAGAAGTTCCGTGAAGGACGGCTCGCCCGAGGTATCCGTGCGCAGGACAAGGGTATTCACGAAGAACCCGACGAGGTCGTCCAGGGATTCGTCGGTGCGACCGGCGATGGGGCTGCCGATGGGGATATCGGTGCCTGCACCGAGCCGGGCCAGCAATGCGGCCAGCCCAGCCTGCAAAACCATGAACAAACTGGCACCGTTTCGGCGCGCCAGCGTGATGAGCCCGGCGTGCAGGGCCGGCGTCATGCTGACGTCGAGTCGGTCTCCCTGGTTCGTGCAGGTCGTGTGGCGCGGCCGGTCGACGGGCAACTCGAGGCGTTCGGGCAGTCCGGCGAGGGTGCTGGTCCAGTAGGTGAGTTGAGTGGCGACCAGACTGCCGGGGTCGGTGGCCTCGCCGAGCAGATCGTGTTGCCAGACAGTGTAATCGGCGTACTGCACCGGCAGCGGTGTCCAGGCCGGCCCCTGACCACGGCTGCGCGCCCGGTAGGCGCTGACCAGGTCGCGGGCGAGGGGGCCGATCGACCACCCGTCACCGGCGATGTGGTGTATCACCAGCAACAAAACCACGTCAGCAGGTCCGAGCACGAAAAGGTCGGCATGGACCGGCATCTCGACGGCCAGGTTGAATCTGACCCGCGCGGCCGCGGTCAGCGCCGCGGCGAGGTCGTCCTCGTCGAGGTGCGTGAATTTCAGTCCGGGACGGGCGGTTTCGGGGTCGAGGACCCGTTGAACCGGCACGCCGTCGTGGCGCGGGAACACGGTGCGCAACGACTCGTGCCGGGCGACCACATCACCGAGCGCGGCCTCGAGCGCAGGGCGGTCGACGGGTCCGCGCAACCGCAGCGCGAGGGGAATGTTGTAGGTGCTGGCGGCGCCCTGCCCGAGCTGTTCGAGGAACCACAGGCGACGCTGAGCGAACGACAGCGGCATCGGCTCCGGCCGGACCGCCCTGAGCACGGCGGGACGCGGGCACCCCGCTCGATCCAGGCACGCCGCGAGCGCGGCGGCGGTGGGCCGCTCGAACAGGGTGCGCAGCTCCAACTCGACCCCGAAGGTAGCGCGTACCCGGGCGGCCAGTCGCGTGGCCAGCAGCGAATGACCGCCGAGCGCGAAGAAGTCGTCCTCCACACCGACCACCGCACGACCAAGCGTCTCGGCGAACAACTCGGTGAGGATCTGCTCCTGCGGACTCCGCGGCGCACGACCGATTCCCGCCACCAACTCGGGGGCGGGCAACGCAGCCCGGTCGACCTTCCCATTGACGGTCAACGGCAATGCGTCCAACGGCACCACCGCCGCGGGCACCATATAGTCCGGCACACATCGCCGCAGATGGGCACGCAATTCTTCAGCACCCGTAATCGCCTCCGCCCGCAAAACCACATAGGCGACGATCTGCTTCTCCGAACCATCCTGACGGACCATCACGGCAGCGCGAGTCACATCCGCATGAGCGACCAGCACGGCCTCGATCTCGCCTGGCTCGATACGGAAACCACGAATCTTCACCTGATCATCGGCCCGACCTACGAACTCCAGCACCCCGTCGGCGTTGTAGCGAACCAAATCCCCTGTGCGATAAAGACGTTCGCCCGACGGGCCATACGGGTCGGCGACGAACCGCTCCGCACACCGACCAGGCTGCCCCAGATAGCCTCGGGCCAACCCGGCACCACCGAGGAAAAGCTCACCGACCACACCCACAGGCACCGGGGCAAGAAACGCATCCAGCACATAAACCCTGGTATTCGCCATCGGCCGGCCGATCGGCACCGACTGAACCGAATCCGGCAGACAGTGCGAGTCGACTGAATGGTAGGTGGCCAAGGTGGTCGACTCCGTCGGGCCGTAACCATTCACGACCTCGACTTCTGGGCATGCTCGCGCCACGGCCGTTACGGCCTCCGGCGAGGCTATCTCCCCGGCGTTCCACACCGCGGCCAACGTCGCGAAACACTTCGGATCGTGCTCGGCCAGCAGGTTGAACAATGCCGTGGTGAGGACGACGCCCGTAACTCTCCGCTCGCGCACCACCCGGGTGAAACTTATTGGCTCCACATGGTTTCCCGGTGGTGCTATCACTATCTCACCGCCGTTGAGCAGCGGCACCCACAACTCATAAGTGGCTCCGTCGAAGGCGGGCGAAGACTGCAGCAACACCCTGGCATGGGCACCGCCGGTCCAACACGGGTCCGACACGAACGCCACCACGTTGGCGTGAGTGGTCCCGATTCCCTTGGGCGCGCCCGTCGATCCCGACGTGTACATCACATAAGCAAGCTGGTCAGGATGACGCCAGACTTTCGGATTGTCCGAACACCGCCCGGCCGCCTCCGCACGGACCGCCTCATCATCGACCAGCAGCACCCGACACCGATACTCACCGGCCGGGGCGGTCGCCGCATCACTCACCAGCACCGACACCCCGGTCTGCGCCATCATCATGTCCGCGCGAGCCGGAGGATGACGAGGATCGAGAGGGACGTAGACAGCACCGGCTTTGAGGATCGCCAGAATCGCGACGACCAGCTCGATACCGCGCGGCAAGGCAAGGGCCACCGCGGTTTCCGGACCGACACCCCGCGCGATGAGAGCATGCGCCAAACGATTGGCCCGAGTGTTGAGCTCGGCATAACTGAGCGTGACAGCACCGAGAGTCACCGCCGCCGCCTCCGGAGTCGCCTCCGCCTGAGCCTCGAACAACTCCGGCACCGTCCCCCTCGGAAACGCGCAGGCGGTGTCGTTGACCTCCTTCAGCAAATACCGCCGTTCCTCCACAGCCAAAATATCCAGCGCCCCAATAGGAACCTCGGGCTCAGCAACCGCCGCCTCGAGCAGGCGAAGGTACTGCCGCAGCATGCGCTCGGCGGTCGCGCGGGAGAAGAGCGCGTCGGCGTACTCCCAGATGAGCGTGATGGGTGCGGCGGGGTCGTCGATCCCCCGTCCGATCTGCTGCTCCGCGCGCGGGATCACGACCACGCTCAGATCGGCCTTGGCGGAACCGTTGTGGCGCTCGACGATCGTGCCGTGAATGCCCTCGAAATCGACGGGCGGCACGTGTGCGTCGTGAAAGCTGAACATCACCTGGACCAGCGGGTTGCGCGAGTTGTCCCGCGGCAGGCTCAGGGCGTTGACGAGCTGGTCGAAGGGCATGTCCTGCCAGTCGAACGCCCGGGTCGTGCTCGCCTGGGTCCGCCGCACCAGCTCGGCGAACCCCATGTGGGCCGCGGCCCGGAGCCGCAGCACGACGGTATTGACCACCATGCCCATGAGCGCCTCGATCTCGGCCAGCCGGCGGTTGGCCGCGCCACATCCGACGAGCAGGTCGGTGGCCTGGGTGTAGCGGTGCAGCAGGCTTGCGAAGCCGCTGAGCATCGTCGAGTAGAGCGTCACCCCGTGGTCGCGACTGAACCGGCGGAGGCGCTCGGCCAGCGCGGGCGCGAGGTCGACCCGCACGGCGTCGCCGGTGAAGCTCTGCATCGCCGGCCGCGGCCGGTCGGTCGGGAGCTCGAGCACCGGCGAGCAGCCCGCGAGCTCTGTGGTCCAAAAGGCCAGGTACCGATCGAGAACCTTGTCGCGCAGCCACTCCCGCTGCCACGTAGCGAAATCGCCCAGCTGCACAGCGAGTTCGGGAAGCGGCGACGGCCGACCGTGGACGAACGCGCTGTAAATCGCCTGCAGTTCGGTCAGGAGGATCGCCCACGACCACCCGTCGTGCACGAGGTGGTGCTCGACGTGCACGAGGACGTGGTCGTCCTCGGCGTGCCGGACCAGCAGCCACCGCGCCAGCGGCGGATTGTCCAGATCGAACGGGACGCGGACCGTCTCCCGGACGATCTCCTCCGTCCGCGCCTCACGCTCGTCGCCGCCGAGTCGGCTCACGTCGATCACCGGCAGCGGGACCGGCATCGGCGGAATCGGCTGCTGCACGGGCACACCGTCGACCGACCAGAAGCGCGAGCGATAGACCTCGTGCCTGCGGACGATCTCGGTCAGCGTGACCCGCAGCGTCGACGGGTCGAGGGGACCTCGCAGCCGCACGGTGGCCTGCGCGTTGTAGGCCAGGTTGCCCGGCGCCAGTTGTTCGAGGAACCAGATTCGTTCCTGCGGAAACGTGAGCGGGAGCGGCCTGTCCCGGCCGACAGCCACGAGCGGAGGCAACGGTATTTCGGGCTGCTCGGCGCTGTCGAGGTACGCGGCCATCGCCCGCACGGACGGACCCGTGGCGATCCGCGAGGTCGGCAGCTCCCGGCCGAGCGACGTCCGCACCCGCGCGGACAGCCGGCCGGCCAGCAGCGAATGACCGCCCAGGTCGAAGAAGTCGTCGTCGAGTCCGACCTCGTCCACGCCGAGTAGTTCCCGGACGAATGCGCCGATCGCCTGCTCGGTGGGCGTGGAGTCCGCTGAGACGGGCCGCTCGACTCTCGCACGTTGGGGATCGGGCAGCGCCCGGCGATCGATCTTCCCGCTGGGCGACAGCGGCAATGCCGTCAGCACCACGACCGCCGAGGGAACAAGGTGCGTGGGAAGTCGCTCGGCGAGGAACGTTCGCAACGCGCCGGGAGTGACGTCGGCCCCGGCCGCGTAAGCCACCAGCCGATCGCCGCGCACGATCGTCACGGCGCCGGCCACCGCGGGATGTTCCCGCAGGGCGGCCGACACCTCCTCGGGCTCGACCCGGATTCCGCGTAGCTTCACCTGCTCGTCGATCCGGCCGAGGAACTCGATCTCGTTGCCGCGCAACCGGACTCGGTCGCCGGTCAGGTAGAGCCGTCTGCCCGGCTCCGGCGCGTGCGGATCGGCCACGAATCGCTGGGAGGTGAGGCCCGGCGCGTCGAGGTAGCCCCGGGCGACCCCGGCGCCGCCGATGGCCAGCTCGCCCGCCACCCCCGCAGGCAGCGGACGCAGGTGCTCGTCCAGCACGACGGCGCGGACGCCGGCCATCGCACGTCCGATGGTCGGGACTCCCTTGCCCGCGCTGAACTCGGCGATCGTCGCGCAGACGGTGGCTTCCGTCGGGCCGTACGCGTTGTACAACCGGCGGCCGGCCGCCCACCTGTCGGCCAGGGGCCGCGGGAGGGCCTCACCCGCGCACACCAATACTTCGAGGTCGGGCAAGTCTGCGTCGGGCAGCGTCGCCAGCACCGAGGGGGGCAGCGTGACGTGGGTGATCCGGGCGGAGCGCAGCAACTCGGCCAGTCCGGGCCCCGGCGCGAGCGCGGGGCGCGGCGCCATGACGAGAGTGGCCCCCGCCTGCAACGCCATGACGACCTCCGACACCGCGGCGTCGAAACTGGTGGGCGCGAACTGCAAAACCCGCTTACCTGGCCCGACACCGAAGGCTGCGGCCTGGGCCGACGCCAAGTTCGCCAGCCCGCGATGCGCGAGGGCCACGCCTTTGGGCCGCCCCGTGGAGCCCGAGGTGAAGATGGCGTAGGCGAGATCGTCGGGAGCGATTGTCCTCGAAGGTTTTTCGATCCGGTCGATATCTCCCTCGGCCTCGGGCGCGACCCGGCGGACCGTGTTCCCGATCGCGGCGGCGCCGATCTCGTCGGCGACGACCAGCTCGATCTTCGACGCCGTCAGCATGTACTCGAGGCGCGGACGCGGGTACGACGGATCCAACGGCACCCACGCCGCGCCGGCGCGCCAGATCGCCAGGATGGCCACGATCAGCTCGGGCGAGCGGTCGACCGCCACGCCGAGCAGCGTCTCGGCGCCGACGCCGAGCGCGCGCAGGTGCGACGCCAAGCGCGCGGAGCGGACCTCCAGCTCCCGGTAGGTGAGATGCCGGTCGCCGGACTCCACGGCGACGAGATCCGCCGCGGTGGCCGCCCGGCGAACGAACG
The DNA here is from genome assembly GCF_000308715.1 of Nocardia tenerifensis NBRC 101015. Taxonomy (GTDB): domain Bacteria; phylum Actinomycetota; class Actinomycetes; order Mycobacteriales; family Mycobacteriaceae; genus Nocardia; species Nocardia tenerifensis. Next base: position 8,397 of record NZ_BAGH01000596.1, on the reverse strand, counting down.
CGTCGTGAAACGGCCGAAACGCTCGGCTCGACCGGTCGCCCCCGGCCGCCGGGCACGCACCGATCAGGTCTGCCAACGGGTTGGTCACCATGCTGCCCCCTACGAACGCTCCGACGTTGCTACCGCATTTGCTGTCGAGCTACTCCCCACCGATCGTTGCACGCTCCGCCTCCCCCGTCGACGGCATCGAACGGAAAAGTCTTGCATCCCAATACAACCCGGAGAGTCGAACCCGCGCGACGCCCATCGGCCGGGCAATGCAACTGGACGACCGTGCAGCTCTCTGCATTCCAGCGGCGTCACTCGCCGTCACACACGCCCTCCCAACCGGAGGTATGGAATCCGACCGAAAGCCGCTCGGCGGCAACGAAAGATTGGTCATCGGCTATCGACCATTCGGCGATTGCCGCTGGAGTGGCATCGTATTGTGCTTCTAGAGTGGCCTTGAACAGCGACGCCGAGCGAAGGACGAGTCGTGTCAGCTGCACTTGTCAAAGGTCAGAATGGTCCACTGCCGGTCACCGACGTGGTGGTCTCGGTCGAGGTCGCGGCGTCGTCGGACGTGTCGGCGCTCCTGGTGACCGAACGAGGAAAAGTGCGGACGGACGCCGATTTCGTCTTCTACAATCAGCCGAACGGCCCCGGCGTTCGGCTACAGCCGGGCGCACCCAATCAGCCTGCGACGCTGGCGATTTCACTGAATCACGTGCCTGCCGACATCGCGCAGGTCCGGGCGGTGATCACGCTCGCCGATCCGAACGGCAGGTTCGGCCGACTGCCCGCGCCGACCGCGGTCGTCGCCGACCACTCGGGCAACCGGCTCTATGAGTATCGAATCGAGGGATTGTCGAGCGAGTCGGTCGTGATCGCCCTCGAACTCTATCGGCGCCAGGGCGGCTGGAAAGTACGCGCGGTCGGGCAAGGTTATGCGGGCGGGTTCGCCGACTTGGTCACCGATCACGGCGTGCGCGTCGATGACGCACCGCAACCGAATCCTGCTCCGCAACAACCGCTTCCGGCGTCGACGCAACCCCGGCAGTCCGTGCAACAGCCCGCACCGGCGACGCCGACCCAGAACTATGCGGCACCGCCGCCTCCTCCCCAGTATCCGTCCTATCCGCCGCCGGTGCCCGAACCTCGGACGAACTACACCCCGCCGACTTATCCGCCTGCGCCGCAAGCCTATTCGCAGCCCACGCCGCCGACCGGCGAGGTTTCCCTGGCGAAGGGACGACCGGTCAGCCTCGACAAGGGCCAGCGCGTCACATTGCGCAAGGAGGGCGGTGTCGCATTGACTTTCATCCGAATGGGATTGGGCTGGGATCCGGTCAAGCGACGCGGCGGCTTCTTCGGCAGCCGCACCCTGGAGATCGACCTCGATGCCTGGGTGGCGATGTTCGCGGACACGAACCTCGTCGACATCGCCTACTACGGACAGTTGAGCTCCAAGGACGGCTCGATCCGCCATCAGGGCGACAATCTGACCGGCGAGGGCGAGGGCGACGACGAGGTGATCCTGGTCGACCTGACCCGCATCCCCGCCCATGTCACGACGTTGTTGTTCGTCGTCACCTCATACCAGGGCCATACTTTCGAACAGATCGCCAACGCGTTCTGCCGTTTGGTGGACGCCACCACCGACGCCGAGCTGGCCCGCTACTCGCTCACCGGCGGCATGCCGTTCACCGCCATCACCATGGCGAAGGTGTATCGCGCGGGCACGGATTGGAAGCTGCAGGCACTCGGCGACGGTTTCCAGGCCAAACACCCCGGCGAGGCGGTCGGACAGCTCGGCCGGTTTCTCTGATATCGGCGCGGTCCGTCAGATATTGACGCCGTAATCACGGGCGATGCCGGCCAGCCCCGACGCGTAGCCCTGCCCGATGGCGCGAAACTTCCACTCCGCGCCGTGCCGATAGAGCTCGCCGAACAGCATCGCTGTCTCGCTGGAAGCGTCCTCGGTGAGGTCGTAGCGCGCGAGCTCGGCACCGGTCGCACGGTCGACCACGCGAATGAACGCGTTGCGGACCTGCCCGAAGGACTGCTGACGTGCCTCGGCGTCGTGGATGGAGACGGGGAAGAAGATATTGGTGATCGTCGGCGGGGTCGCGGCCAGGTCGACGTTGATGACCTCGTCGTCGCCCTCGCCCTCACCGGTCAGGTTGTCGCCGGTGTGTTCGATGCTGCCCTCCGGTGAGCGCAGGTTGTTGTAGAACACGAAATGGCTGTCGGACAACACCTTCTGGTTCGGGCCGGTGGCCAGCGCGCTGGCATCGAGGTCGAAATCGGCACCGGTGGTCGACCGCACGTCCCAGCCCAAGCCGACGGCTACCGCGGTCAGGTTCGGCGCCTGCTTCGACAGCGATACGTTGCCGCCCTTCGCCAGCGTGACACCCATGACGAATCCCTCCTTGTAGTGGTAGAACCGCTTCCGCCATCGGTCCGGGTCGGCCGTTGAGGCGAGGTTCGGATTCGACCCTAGCCATTTCGCGGCGGCAGCGCCGCGCACGCGCTCATCGGCCGAATCGTATTTCTCGACCCACCCATCGGTCGACCGATCCTTGTCACCGAGGTATCCGGAGTCGAGCTGGTCGGCGAGGGTGAGTACGCGCCGCCGTAACTCGATCAGTTCGATGAAATCTCTGGTCAAGGGAAGACCGGCGGCGTCGGCGCGGATGATCGCGCGCGCTGAAGTGGCGTCGGCCGCCGCCACCTCGGCACGCAGCCTGGACGCCACTGTGTGCAGGAGGCGATTCGAAAGCCGCTCGGCCTCGTTCATGATCACCCCTCCGCGTGCGAAGTCACCCCGATCGACCGCGGCGATCCAGGGAACAATGGACTAAGGCGGAGATCTTGTGGCAGAGCGTGTTTCACTGGCTGGACAAACCAGATACCGACCTGTTCGAGCATACGTGCGTCACGCGGCCGAAGCAGCTCCATACCCCGCTGGGATCGTCCGGCAGTCCAGCCGCGGTACGAAAGGCCTGCGGCGAGGCCCGGTGGTCACCGAGTCCGGGTGTCCGAGCCGCGATGGAATCGACCGTCTCATCCGGCCGCGGACTGTTCGCCGAATACCCGCGGCATCAGGACTACCAGCCATCGGTCCGGATCTTCGAACAGCACCGCGCCGGCCCGTGCCCAGTACGGATTGGCAGGCGCAACCGGCCGGAGTCCGCGCTCGACCAGTCGATCCACCACGACCTGCAGCGCTTGCTGCCCGCGCAGATACAGCACGAGCTGATTCTCCGGATGTGGTGTCGGTATCACCGGCGGCGATCCATGCTGAGTGATCTCCATTTGCACCTCGGCTCCCGGGAGCCCGAATACGACTCCGTCGTAACCGTCGTGGTCACACCACTGAGCCAGGATGGTCAACCCGACGCCGTCCCGGTAGAACGCCACGACTTCATCGAACCGTGCCGTAGGCCGGGCGAACCGCACCGCTCCGACGCTGAGATGACTTGGCCACACATCCACTCCAACACCATCATTCGACCGTTCCATCCCCGATCCCGGTCTCGGAGGTCATCGGCACGAGGGGGTGAGACGCGGTGCACCCAAGGGCCTCAGGCGCTCGGTCCAAGACCTGACCCGTCGATCAGCGCGCGGATCCCCAGCAGATCAACCGGACGCTGCGCGCGAACTGCTCATCCCGCTCATACGCTGCCGCCCCAGATGTGGTGAGCGGATAACGCGCGCGCAAATCCGGTGTCGTCGAATACCTTGGGCGGCAATCGCATTGACGGTCGTCGCGATCGTGGCGGTGCTCGCCCAATTGCTTTGGCCCACAATGATGGACGCGTTCGATGCCGACCCCAGCAGATCCGGCTGGTGGCGGCCGGTGTTCATGCAGAACGGCGGCGCGAGCGGCGCGATATGGAACATCGCCACCCTCGGCCCGCCGCCCACGATACTACGCCGGCGAACTCGGCCTCGCGGTCATCGCCGGACTCGCCGAATGATGCTGGGGCGCAACCATAGCGGTCGCGCCGTTCGCCGTCGGCGCACTCCTGCCCGCCCATCTCGACGCTGCTCTCGGCCTCGACAACGCCGGTCTACTTCGCCGGAACCTCCGGAGCGACATGCTTTCTCGGTGTCACGACCACCGCCGCCCTAATGCTGCGCGCACACTCGCTGTCCGACCGACCGCGCTCACTGGCCGCACCGGCACCGGGGCGTGGACAGTCGCCTCAGCCGAGGACCGGCATTGCCGGAGAACCGCGCCGCCGACGGTCCGCCGAGTGCGAGCACCTACTTTCTCAGCCCCCTCGATCGAATGCAAGCGCAACGAAACGGGTGATCACCGTGGACGCTTCGTCGGGGTCGATGTCGCCGCGTGCCAGTTGCAGTAGTAGTCCCTCGACGAGGGACAGCAGTCCGCGCGCATCGCGCAGCGCGTCATCGCCGGAGTAGCTGGTCGTGCTCGAGCGGAGAGCAGCGGCGATCGCGGCGGCGAGCCGATCGGAACCGGCGGACAGGCGAGCCGACATCTCCGGACTCCGCGCGGCTCTGTTCACCACCGCCAGCCATGCCATCACCTGTATGCGCCAGCTGTCGTCGGGCCGCCGCTCGGCCGCGGGATCGGCGATGGCCCCAGGCACCATACGCCGAAGTACTTCGCGCACAGACGATTCCGCGTGCCGCGGGTCGGCGAGTGTGGCGAGTTGGTCGACGAGCCGCTCGTCGAGGATATCGAGCACTCCCCCGACGGAGTAGTCGAGAAGATCGTCCATCCCGTCGAAGTAGTGCTGCAACGAACCGAGCGACAACCCCGCCTCCGCGGCGACCCGGCGCAGGCTCACCGCATCCCAGCCTTCCCGAAAGGCCAACCGCCACAACGCGGCCGCCACTTCGTCGCGTCGCTGCGTTCGATCGACGATCTTCGGCATCCGGCCTCCTTTTTAGTACAGTGACTTATATCAGTTCGGGAAGTGACAAGAACCGAGGGGTCACGATGGATGTTGTCGTCCGCGCCGCATGCGGTGCCGTACGAGGTGTAGCGCGCCAGGGATATTGCACCTTCTTCGCCATCCCTTACGCCGCACCGCTGGTCGGTGCCCGGCGATTCCGGAGTCCGGCTCCGCCACAGCGGTGGGACGGCGTGCGCGACGCGCGCAGGTTCGGCTCCTCGGTCCCGCAGCCGGTTCTGTGGCACCCCGGCGACGACCCGGAATGCCTCACCGTGAATGTGTGGACCCCTGATGTCGGTACCTCCGGCATGCCGGTCATGGTGTGGCTGCACGGCGGCGCGTGTATGGGCGGCACCGCCGCCACCCCTGATTTCGACGGCGCGGCCTTCGCCGCCGCGGGAATCGTCCTGGTAACAGTCAACTATCGGGTGGGATACGAGGGTTTCGGCTGGGTCGACGATGCGCCGTGCAATCGAGGCGTACTCGATCAGATCGCCGCACTGCGCTGGGTGCGCGACAACATAGCCGCCTTCGGCGGAGACCCGGACGCGATATCCCTGATCGGGCAGTCGGCCGGCGCGTCATCGATCGTGGGTCTGATGGCCGGTGATCGCGAGCCGGACCTGTTTCGGCGCGCAATCGCGCAGAGCCCGGGAAAGATCTTCGTTCCCGTCGAGGAGGCCCGTGCCGTATCCGCGATGATCACCTCGCAACTCGGCGTCCGGCCCACCGCCGACGCGTTGGCAGCGCTGCCACCCGAGAAGATTCACGCGGTGCAGATGGCGCCGGTGGCCGTCATGGCTGCCGAACCGGGGCGATGGACTCTTCCGAACGCGCCCTACTCGATGATCATCGACCACGAATTGTTCGACGCCCCACCGTGGTTCGGCCGAGCCGCAGTCGGCACGAGCCGCGAACTGGTCTGCGGGTTCACCACGGACGAAGCCCGGATGTTCACCGCGAATGTGGATCTGTCAGGTTCCGACCCGGTCGATACCGCCCGCGCCTGCGGATTGGACGCCGGCGCGGTCCGCGATTACCGATCCGGAAATCCAGGCCTCACCGACGACGACCTGCACGCCCTCATCCTCTCCGACGCCCTGTTCCGGCTGCCCGCGCTGTGGTGCGCCGAGGCCGCCGCCGACGCGGGAACGCCTACCTGCCTGTACGAATTCGCATGGCAGAGCCCGGCGCGCGACGGTGCGCTGCGCGCCTGCCACGGCCTCGACGTCCCCTTCACTTTCGACACGCCCCGGGGCCCGCTCGCCACCGACCTCATCGGGCCGGAAGTTCCGCCGGACTTCGCCGAACTGTCGGCCGCGATGCGAAATGCCTTCAGCGCCTTCGCCACGACCGGCGACCCGGGGTGGCCGCGGTTCGACACCACCCGACGAGTCCATCAAATCTGGCGAACACCACCTGAATTGGGCCACGACCCACTGTCGACGTCCCGCCATATCTGGCGCCACGGACCGGCACACGACCGGTCTCCCGCCGATGCATCATGAGCGAAACGGCCGGGCGCCTTCCTTGCGTAACCTCCACGCCGGCCGGGGCGACTACCGGCCGGCCATCGTGAACGCGCAAGGCTCAGTCCACTTCATAGCCGGGCGGCGGCGGCTCGCTCCACGCCATCGAATCGCGAAACGCGGCTTCGAGTGTCGCGAACCAACCCGAGTCCATCCCGAACCCGGGACGCTCGAGCCAGATCAGGCCCCACGGATATGTTGGGCCAAAACCGTGCTCGGAGTATGCGATGCCCGTCCCGGACTCGGGAAACTCGGCCACGATGTACCCCGGATAACGCGGCTCGCGGAATTCGGGATGCCGGTCCCCGTAGTCCCAATCGAGCATGCAGACGCGCGGGCGAACGAGGTAGCCCTGCAAACTTTCGACCAGCTTAACGCTGTGGATCTTGGCGACCTCGTCCGCGACAAGCATCGCCATCTCGGTGTCGTCTCGCACCGGCACAATCGTATGCGCTCCCAAGGATTTCCGACGCGCTGAACAGCCGGCACGTGCAGCGCCGTGCCCGATACACTCCAGGACAGGGAATCTCGCGGAGACGGGCGGGTCGGTCGGGCCGGCGGCGAAACGAGCGAGCCAGTCGCGGTAGGAACGGCGGTCCAGCAGTTGCCGCAGCGCTGCCGCGTAGCGCCACCTGTCGAGCGCGGCGTGACCGCGCAGATTCCGCAGCGCGGTGCGGGGAGTGCGAAACACCATATCGTGCAGATGGGCCGGCGCGGCACTCAGCAATTCGTCGCCGCCGAGCCCGCACAGGTGCAGCCATGATCCGTGTTCTCCGGCGAGGTAGACCAGCGAACGCCATCTGCGGTCGAGCACGAGTCCGCAAGGCTCGTCGAATATCTGGTCGACGTTGTCGCTGTCGGTCACATCGAAGGCGGTCAGGGTACTGGGGATGACGTGATGGTCGATAGCGCCGTTCAGGGCGGCGGCGGTCCGGCGCGCCCAGACCGCGTCGTCGGCGCGTGGATCGACGCCTGTGTGGGTGTAAGCGATTACGCGCGCCGGACCACGAAAGATCTCGTCAGTGGCCCGCGGCCAAGAACGGCAGGAACCGCGACAAGAAATCCTCGACGGCGGGCAGTGCCAGAATGCGAGTCACCGCGCCGCACACCGCGATCAGCTGCGCGACGGCCGGCACGGTATCGATACCGCCTGCGACCGCGACAACAGGGATGAGCGAGGCGAGTGCGACCAGCACGGCGAAGACCGTGCGGGCTGTGGCCTGCCAGGGGTAGGCGACCTGGGTAGGGGTGGCGAGATCTGGCATGTGAATCTCCTTGTGCCTGTTTACTTCTGGGGGTGGCGGTGCGGACTTCATCGCGCCTGAGATCGCGCAGAGCGCCCTCGTTGCGCACGACCAGGCCGTCGAGCGAGGCGTTTCGCGTTGTAGTCGCCTTCGGCCCTGTCTCATCCACGGCCCGCCCTCGCCTGAGTCCGTCGATTCAGGATGGCGGCTTCCCGGCCTGGCCGATACCGATTGTTCCGGCCAGCCGAACAGCCCCGATCGTCCGCGATCTAGGCGTGATTCCGGCCGCCGGTCAGCTCACTGTTCGCCGCGACAGACGCCCGGCGGCGCCGGTCGCCGCTGTCGTCCTGGCCCGAGCCCCTCCTGCGGGTGGCGAGCCTGTGCGCGTTCGTCGCCGGTCGACGCGGCTGCGGCGGGCACGCCGTCGTCCACCGCGCTGCCGATCCTGCGCCCGTCGTAGCTGCGGCGGTCGCAGCGGGCGCCCCAGTCGCGCCAGTCGCGGCAGTCGCAGCGGTGGCGGCAGTCGCAGCCGTGGAGGTGTGTGCGGCCCGCTCGCCCCCGATGCTCGCGGATCACGTTGCCGCGCACAGCGTTCGGCACGCCCCACCTGACTGCCCAGCCCAGCTGCGCGGAGATACAGCGGCCCTCCAGGCGTTGGGCCGCACGGCGTTTCACCCCAACCTGCGACGGCGGCCGGTGACCTTCGGTCTGCTC
>NZ_BAGH01000597.1 GCF_000308715.1 Nocardia tenerifensis NBRC 101015 | reverse complement strand
AGCGCACCGCCGGCCACGCCCCGGGCCGCCCGCGCAGCGCGCGCACGGTCCCGCGTGGCAGCGGGCTTGGGATGGGCCGCCTTCACCACGATCACCACGACCACGATCAGCACGGCAACGACCGGGTACACCAGCAGGATCGACATCTGCGATGACCTCCTCTTTCGTCGTCGGTGACTCGTCGGCGGATGATGCGAATGTATCTAAAGCCAGTGTCGCAGGTCCGCCGACCAGCCGCAATCATGCGGCTCTGCGCGGGCTCTCCGCGCCGACCGCGTCGGCCCATTCCCCGCAGTAGGCCAGCGCTGTGCGGGGCAAGAAGCCGGGAGCCGATTCTTCCCAGCTCAGCGATGGATTCACGGTCCGGTCGAGGCTGGGGCCGCAGATGTACCACGCCCAGCGCGCCCGCTCGGGTGCCCGGTCCAGCGTGCGGGGGTCGGCCGGCCCGATCAGGAACCAGTGCCCGCCCAGGCACACCGTGGTGACGTCGTAGGTGCCCACCAGCGTGCGCAGCACCCGACGCCAGCCACCGCCGTGGGCCCTGACCAGGAGAGCGAGTCGCAGCGCACGGCAGTACCGCAGCTCGGCACGAGCGGCCCGGATACCGCACCGGGCGAAGAAGACCAGGTCGTCGAGCGGGATCCGGGCCCCCGCCAGCGCGGTCATCGGACTCGCCTCACGCCGGTGCCCGGGCCCTTCGCCGCGGCGGCCGGGGCCGCGCCGAAGGCGAACGGCGTGGTCGCGGTCCGACCCGGTCCACCGGTGACCGCTGCTCGCGGCGCGCTCTCCTCCGCCGATGTAGCTGTCGCCGACGCGTCGACGCGGTCGGTCTGCTCGGCGCGATCGAACCCGTTGTAGTAGGCGCGCCAGTGCTGGTCTTCGCCGAGCTTGGTGCGGTGGTCGTGCAGATACTGGGTGAGCTTCTCCTCGGCGCGTACCGCCGCCTCGGCGGTGGTGTCGTCGGGGCCGATCTGCACGAGTGCCCCGTTCGCGTCGACGTCGAGGTAGGTCGTCTCGTTCGCGGCGCTGAGGGCTTGGTCGAGCACTGCTTCCAGGTAGCGGGCCGTGACCTCGATCGGGTCGGGGGGCTTGTGGTCAGGGGAGTGGACGGGCTCGGACATCGGATTCTCCTCATGCTGATGGAAGGTGCGCCTCACCGGGTTCGGCGGGCGGTGGCGGACAAGGGCGTGGCCGGGGAGGCGGGTGTCGCGCCGAAGGCGAAGGCCCCGGTGCTCGCCGCGGCGGCGGGCGGCGGGGTGAGCGGTGCGCTAGCGCGGGCGGCGGCCTGGAGCTTGGCCCACCGGCTCTGCGGGTGCTGGCCTGCGGCCTCCAGTTCGGTGTGCGCGGTGCGCAGTTCTGCGTTGATGCGCTCGGAGGACACGCCCATCTGCTGGGTGCGGGTGAACGCGGTCTGGAACTCGCTCAGCTTCGCGGCCAGATCGGTCTGCGCGTCGGTGGCGGCGCGCGCCTGCTGCGCGGCGGTCTCGTAACTCTGTGCCGCCGTACTCAATTCGGCCAGCGCGGCGGCCTGGCCCGGAGTCAGCCAGTCCCGGCGGGCCTGCTCGGTACGGTCCTCGGGCCGGCTGGCTTGGCGCTGGGCGAGCCAGAACTCCCCGAAGCGGCGGACCGGACCGGTCAGCGAGGTCACGCCCAGGCGAATCGCGGAGAGTTTCTCGGTCACCCGGGCCCGCAGGGCCTCGAGCCTGCCGGATGCCTCCCATCGCACGCCGGCCACCGAGGACGGCACCAGGTGCGCGCGCTCGAGCGCGCGCACCGCCTGTCCCCGATCGGTGGCGCTCAGGTGCGGCAGTTCGTGGATGCGGCGTTCGAGCGCCCGTGCGGCCTCCGACAGTGCGGTGTTCTTGCGCGACCACGCGGTGTAGGCCGGGTCGTCCTGGTCGGTGCTGTCGGGCTTGATCCCCAGCGACACCACGGCTTTCTGATGATGCAGGATCTCGAGCTCCACCCGTGCCCGGGTGATCGCGGCGTCGAGGGCCTGTGCGCGGGTGTTGGTGCGGATCACTCCGGAGATCTCCCGGCGCAGCGAACGGGGCAGGGACGTCGCTGTCGGGTTGTCCGCGCGCCAAGCGGCGACGAGGTCTGTCACCGCGGCGGTCAACGGGTCCTCGGGCTTGCGCCCGCTCGCGGGTGTGTCGACCATGGCCGACTCCTTCCTGTCGATGGGGTGGTCGCCGAGGGCGGTACCGGATTTCCGGTGCGACACCGATAGCCACCAGTGAAGTTAATGGTTCGAGTGTATCTAAAACATCGACTGTGTCATCGGGTTCTCCGAGTTCGGCGTCTCGGGTGGGCTATCCGGCGGGCCGCAGGCCGGAGGTGGGGGAGTACTTCAGCGGGAACAGCCCGGCCAGGGCGGCGGCCAGTTCTCGGTAGGCCTGTCGCGTGCGCGGGTGCAGCAGCTGCGGGTCGATGGCCCCGCCCTCGTCGAGGTGGCGGTCGTAGGGGATCTCGCGCACGGCGTGGACCCATTGGTTGAACCAGTGGGTCGCCGCGGTCGTGTCGAACATCCGGCGCCCCGGGTGCTGGTGGGAGATCACCACGACCGCCCGCGAGAGCAGGCTGCGGTAGAGCCAGCGGCGTTCGCCCCGCTCGTCGAGCAGCGGCGCTCCGGTCACGGGGTCCTTGGCGTAGGCGTGATACAGGTACTCCACCGTGGCCACCGCCTCGTCGGCGGAGTCCTTCTTGGCGTCGAGCGGGATCACCAGGGCGTCGGCTTCGGCGAGGACGGCCTGTGTCGCCGGGTGGGTGATGCCGGTTCCGCAGTCGGCGAGCATCAGCGAAAAGTAGTCACCGGCCAGCTCGAGCAGCTGGCGATAGTCGTGGGCGGCGAAGCTGTCGGCGGTCGCCGGGTCGGCCGCCGAGGCGAGAATTTCCAGGCCAGCCGGGGTCAGCTGGGTATGGGCGCGCACGTCGTGCACCCGGCGTGGACGCGGACCGGCCAGCAGGGTCAGCGCCGAGGCCTCGCTGCGTGCCGAGGTCCGGCGTGCCAGATTGCCCCGGTCGGGGTTGACATCGAAGGCGAGCACGCCCTCGCTGCGGCACGCCGCGAAGGCGTTCCCGACCCCCATCGTGGTCGTCGTCTTGCCGGAACCGCCCTTGAGCTGCACGAAACCGATCCGGAAATCGGACTCGATCGCGGTACGCAGACGACGGTCGAGTGCGCGGGCGGCGACCTCGGCCGGGCTCTGCCCCGGATTCAGCGCCTTGCCCGACACCAAATACAGCGCCCGCCGCCAGCCCGAGCCCGGCGCCGGGCGCACGGTGTCACGCCGCCAGTCACGCGCGCCCGTGGCCACCGCCGCGGCCAGATCGGTTCCCGGGTGGCGCCATCCCCGCCGGTCTCGTGCCCGGCCGCGGGGCACCGCCGTGCCTTGCGGCCCGGTCCCGTCGCCGTCGCGCAGTGCGTAGGGCACGGTCTGCGTGCTCCACGGGGCGGGGACCGGCGCAGCCGAATCCTGTCTGGTCATCCGCTATTCCTTTCTCCTCATGGTGTCTTCGAGGTGAGCGTGTCGGTGGCCTCGGCCGCGCCGGCGACCCGGTCGCGGTCGATCTTTTCCTGCACGGCTTCCTCGGCCCAGTCCGACCACGCCGAGTAGCGCTCGGCCTCGGCCCACCAGGCTCCGCGTGCGTCGTCCCATATCCGCACGTCGCAGCTGAACGCGCGCCGGGGCCGGGTGCCCGCCTGCTCCGGCGTGAAACGCCGGCCCGGCGGGAGGCGGTCGGGGGCGGGGTCGAACTCGGTCATCCCCAGCTCCGCGCGTTTGCGCGCGGTCTTCTCGACGAAGGCGGCTTCGAGCCAGCTCGTCCACGTGGGGTAGCGGCGAATCTGGGCCTGCCAGGTCTTCTTGGCCGCGGACCAGACCTCGTCACTGCATGAGAAGTTCACCCTGCTCCATAGACGCCCCCCCGCCGTGTCGGACTGTGTGTCGGCCACAGGTTCTTTCCTTCCTTCTTGACGGCGTCGCGGGCCGCGCGACCGGGTTTCCGGCCGCACCCGCAGGGCTCCACTGTATCTAAAGGTTCGTCTACCTCTAATGGATCGAGAACCCCGGCCGGGCATCGTGCGCGATGCAGCCTTTCGAACTTCTCGCAGCATTAGATACATTAGAGCGTGCCGAGGTACCTGCGGCAACCGTCTCGGGTGAAGGTCACCGAACAGATGTTTTCGATACATCAGAGACAACCGAACCCTCGGGGCCGGTGAGATCGCCGCCCCGCCGCCGACACGAAGGAGGCGACCATGGCGCGGCGAATGCGAAGAATGCACAGCGAAGGCCAACTCAGCCTGGAGGCTCTATGGGGCGATCCGGACCCGACGCCCTCGACCGTGGACAACCGGAAGGACAACGAGCGTGATGATCATCGACCAGGTCAGGACGTACTACTCGACCCAGCTGCCCCACACGACCGCGGCCCTGGAGGACCCGGAGAGCCACTTCCAGCAGCTGGCCGAGCAGATCAGCCAGCGCGTGGAGCAGATCGTGACCAGGCTCGCCGCCGAGGCGACGACACCGGGGCAGGACTTCCTCGAACGGGTGGGGACTCTGAACACGGTGCGCGCCCAAGCGCTGGAGGCGGCGCTGGCGGAGCTGCTGTACGTGATGCCGCCGGAGATCGAGGACGATCCGGCGCCGAGCGCGACCGAGCGCGACCTGCTGGTGATGCAGCAGGAGGAACGCGCGGTGGATCAACGGATGGACATGGAGCCGGGCAGCCCGGAGGCGATCGAGTGGGATCGCCGGTACCCGCATCTGGTCGAGGAGGTGAACTGGATGCTGGCCGACCACGAGGAGCTGACCGAGGCGCAGAAACGCGAGCAGCTGGCGCAGATCCTGGAGCGCCAGGACGCCGCGAGGGCACACCGTCAGCAGTAGAGCCCGCCCCGGCCACCGGCACCCTCGTCGCCGCCGGCGGGCGGCACTACCTGATCGACGGTTTGCAGACCTGGGAAGTCCACCGCGGCGAGGCCGCGGACGGCACCGGCTCGTGGATCGCCACCCGCCACGTCGGAATGGCGACCAGCGCCACCGTCGCCGAGCGTCTGGCGCAGGCCGACGCGCTGTTCACCCCGGTCGAACTGGCGACGATGCGCTGCACGCTCGAGGACGAGGCCTACGCCTACGGCGGCTACAGCCGCCCGCAGGAGATCTTCAACCCCGGCACCGCACCCCGCTACCTGACCGAAGGGCCGCTCAAATCGCTGTCGGAGGGCGAGCGGTTCGCCCCGACCTGGCTGTGGGTGGAGTGCTACCTGCGGGCCCACCCCGACCTCTACGACGAAACCCCCGCCACGGTCGAGGCCCGCCAGCAACAGCGCACCGACCTCACCGAACCGATGGTCAACGCGGCCGCCGAGCACATGCGCACGGGACACTTCGCTCAGGCCCACGATCTTCTCGACCGAGCCCGGCTCATCAACCCTTTCGAGGCCAGCACCTACGCCGGTATGCATTCTCGCGTCGACCAGCTGGCGCACATCGTCGATGAGCTCGGCCTGACCGGGCCCCAGGAACGCTTCGAGGGAGTCGTCGGCCGCCGGGCCCATATCCGCGTCGGGGACCGCACATTCTCCCTCGAACGCACGCGCGGATCTGCGGGGTTGGAGTGGATAGTTCGCCCCGGCTCCGGCGAGGAGTCCGAGCCGATCACCGAAGCGCTCCCCACACGCGAGGTCCTGCCCCGCCTTCGCACTCATCTGGCCGAGCACCCCGTCCCCGAGCGCGGCGCCTCACCCGAAGAACTCGGTACCGAGGCCGATCCCCTCACATCCTCATCCCCCGGTGATCAGCGGGAATCCGCTGTCGCCGTGGAGGTTCCGGCGGCCGCTTCGCCCATCCTCATCGAGCACACCGCCGAAGCCACGCTGGTCCGGAACACCGACAAGAACAACCTCGCGCTCCGCCAGGCCTTGCACGACGCGAAGTTCCAGTGGTCGCGCCAGCAGAAGTTCTGGTACCAGCGCCGGGCCACCGCCTTCGACACACGCACCCGGCGCGTGGGCTACCTGCGTGCGTCGCTGACCCAGCTCGGCCTGGCCTTCACCGAGACCGGGACAACCACCACACCCGACACCACGGCCACGGATCCCGGGCCCGCCGAGGCGACACCGCGAACCGATCAATCGACGCCGCCGTCCCTGGAACCCACACAGGCAGAACAGGATTCGATATCACCGGTGTCGACGACACCGGCCTCGACAGCCGCACAAGACCCCGCCCCGACTCCCGCCGAGCGGGAAGCGCCCGTGGCCGCACCAGCAACGCCGGACCAGCCCACGGCGGCGCCCGCCGACGAGCCCGACCTCGCGACGGTCACCGCCGAGCCGGAACCGGCCAGCACGGTCGCGCCCGCGAGTGCGGGATTCCGCCTCGACGAGCGGCTTCCCGCACCGCAGGTGGAGATTCCGCAGTCGCCCCGGCGGCGTGTTGCGGCCAACCTCGCGGCGATCCAGACCGTGCAGCTGCTCGAACGCGATAACCGCGCCCCGACTCCCGCCGAGCGGGAAACGCTGGCGAAGTGGACATCCTGGGGTGCGGTGTCGCAGATCTTCGACGCCGACCGTGAGGAGTTCCGCGCCGACGCCGAGACGCTGCGCACCCTGATCGGTGAGGACGGCTGGAAGCAGGCCAACCGCACCGTCATCAACGCCCACTACACCGACCCGATGATCGTGGAGGCGATGTGGGCCCATCTGCAGAGTCTGGGTCTGAACGCCGGGCGGATCCTCGAACCCGGCTGCGGGGCAGGCGCTCAAATCGCTGGCACTGGTCAAACCCGGCGGTGTCGTGGCGGTGGTGACCAGCTCGTACACGATGGACAACAAAAATCCCGCCGCCCGGCGCGAAATCGCCGCCCGCGCTGACTTTCTCGGCGCGATCCGGCTGCCCAACGGCACACATCGCAAGGTCGCGGGCACCGACGTGCTCACCGACATCCTCATCCTGCGCCGCCGCGACGGCGAGGCCCGCCAGCTACGGGGACCGTTCGAGCTGGCGGTCAATACCGAGCTTCCCCTCACCCGCGGACTGGGGGAGACCTCCCCGGTCCTGGTCAACGAGTACTTCGTCAACAACCCGGAGATGGTGCTCGGCGCGCTGCGGGCGGGCACCAGCATCTACGGCGGCCTGGCGGTCGAGGTACTCGACCGCGGCGACCTCCAACAGCAACTGCGGGTCGCGCTAGACCGTATCGCCGATCGCGCCCTGGCCGAGGGGCTAGCTCACGAGCCACGTGAGCTGGTCAGCGGCGAGCGGCGCGCGGCGGCGGCCGCACCGGGGGATCCGAACCAGTTCCCCGGGCACCTGCGCACCACGCCCAGCGGGTTCGAGGCGCTGCACGCCGACGGCACCTACAGCACATTGACCGTCCCGAACACCCAGGCCGAGGAACTACGTGCCCTGCTGGGGCTGCGAGACACGGCGGTGTCGCTGCTTGAGAACGAGGCCGCCACCGCCGAGGACTCCGACCAGATCGAGGCCCTGCGCGCCCAGCTCAACCAGTGCTATGACCGCTACACCGCCCGCTACGGGCCGATCAACCGCTGCTCGTGGCATCCGACCGGACGCGTCGACGAGTCCGGCGAACCGGTGATGTCGGTACGCCGGCCCGCGGTGATGCGGCTGTTCCGCGACGACCCCCACGCCCCGGTCGTGCTGGCGCTCGAGGACTACGACGCCACCACCGACACCGCGGTGAAGATGGCGATCATGCGCCAGCGCGTCGTCGCGCCGCGCAGCCCGCGCCTGGGCGCCGACACCGCCGAGGACGCGGTGGCGATCTGCCTGGACACCCACGGCCATATCGACCTGCCGGTCATCGCGAGCCTGCTCGGCGTCGACGACGACCAAGCCCGGCTCCAATGCCGCGGCCTGATCTACCCCGACCCCGCCGACGGCGGCCAGTTCGTCCCGGCACCGGAGTACCTGTCGGGCAACGTACGGCTCAAACTCGACCAAGCCCGCGCGGCCGCGGCCGAGAACCCGGAGACCTACAGCGACAACGTCACCGCGCTGATCGAGGTCCTGCCGCCCGATCTCGGACCCGCCGAGATCGACGCCCGCCTCGGCGCGGTATGGATCGAGGCCGCCGACGTGCAGGCCTTCCTCAACGAGATCCTCAACGACGACACCATCACCGTCGAGCACCCCAGAACCGGGGAGTGGAAGGTCACCGGCGGCCGCCGCGGCATCCTGTCGACCCAGGAATTCGGCACCGCCCGCGTCCCCGCACCCAAACTCGCCCAAGCCCTGCTGCGCCAGGCCCCGATCCGGGTCTACGACCCCGACGAGAACGGTGAGGCCCGCATCCCCAACCCCACCGAGACCGAAGCGGCCAACGACAAGGCCGAACAGCTCAACGAACGCTTCTCCGAATGGGTGTGGGAGAACCCGGTCCGCGCCTCCCGGCTCAGCGAGGAGTACAACCGCCGCTTCAACAACCTGGTCCTGCGCAACTACGACGCCGACGGCAAGATGCTCAGCCTGCCCGGCCTGTCGCGGGTGTTCACCCCCCGCCCGCACCAGCGCGCCGCGGTCGCCCGAATGATCGCCGAACCCAACGTCGGGCTCTTCCACGCCGTCGGCGCGGGCAAAACCCTCGAGATGGCCATGGGCGTCATGGAACTCAAACGACTCGGGCTGGTCCGCAAACCGGCGATCATGGTGCCCAACTCCATGCTCGACCAGTTCGCCCGCGAATTCCTCCAGGCCTACCCCCAAGCGCGCCTGCTCGCCGCCGGCACCGAGGACCTGGCCGGGGAGAAGCGACGCCAATTCGTCGCCCGCGCGGCCACCGGGGACTGGGACGCGATCATCCTCACCCGCGGCAGCTTCCAGCGGCTCGAAGTCAGCCGCGAAACCGCACACTGGTACTTCGACCGCGAGATCGAACCCCGACGCGCCTACCTGTCGGAACTGATGACCAGCGGCGCCAAACGCACGACCATCAAACGCATCGAAGACGCCATCCTCAAATCCGAGGAGAAGCTCAAAAAGAAGCTCGGCGGCCCGACCGATCCCGGCATCACCTTCGAGCAGACCGGCATCGACTACCTGGTCTGCGACGAACTGCACGATTTCAAGAACCTGGCCACCGACACCCAGATCGAGTCCGCCGCCATCGCGGGCAGCCAGCGGGCCCAGAAGCTGCACATGGTGGTGGAGTACCTGCGCGACAAGCACAACGGGCGCGCCCTCACCGGCGCCACGGCCACCCCGCTGGCGAACTCGATCACCGAGGCCTACGTCGTACAACGCTACCTACGCCCGGACCTGCTCGAAGACGCGGGCATCCGCAACTTCGACGAGTGGGCAGCCACCTTCGGCAAAACCAAAACCGAACTGGAGATGTCGGTCGACGGCAACTCCTGGAACCTCAAAACCCGGCTCGTGGGCTTCCGCAACGTGCCCGAACTGCAACGGATCTTCCACGTCGCCGCCGATGTGAAACTGCCCGAAGATCTGAAGCTCCCGGTGCCCAAGCTCGCCCGCCGCGCCGACGGCCAACGCGCCCCGGAAGTCGTCTCGGTCCCGGCCACCGACACCCAGCTCGCCTACGTCCGAGAACTCGGAGACCGCGCCGAGAAGGTGAAGTCCCGCGCGGTCGACCCGACCCGCGACAACATGCTCAAGATCTCCTCCGACGGCCGCGCCGCCGCCCTGGACCTGCGTCTTGTCAGGTCGCTGGGACTCACCGCGACCGCCGCAGACGTACAGGGCAGCCTCCCGCTGGACGCCGAGGAGGGGGCCGCTATCGCCGGATACCTCCACGCGAAATCCCCGAGTCCGTCCACCGCGAGGTATGTCGCGCTCTACGCCGCTCGCTCTGGCCACGAATCGCAGGAGAAAATCGACGAGGATCAGTTCGGTCTCAAGCTCGAGGCCGCGGCGGACTGGATGTTCGAGAAATGGCAGGCCGCCAAAGAGCGGGTCTACCTCGGCCGCGACGGCCAACCCCATCCCCGCCGCGGCGGGCTCGTCGTCGCGTTCTGCGACCTGGGCACCCCCGCCGACGACTGGAACGCCTACGACGAACTCAAGGCCAAGCTCATCGCGCGCGGCGCCCCGCCGGAGCTGTTCGCTTACATCCACGACGCCAAGAACGACAAGGGCAAAGCGGCGCTGTTCACCAAGGCCCGCAACGGCAGCGTCCAATTCCTGTTCGGCTCCACCTCGAAAATGGGCGTCGGGGTGAACATCCAGGACCGCATGGCCGCCATGGTCCACGTCGACTGCCCCTGGCGGCCCGCCGACATCGAACAACGCGACGGCCGCGGCATCCGCCAGGGCAACCAGAACGAGGAGATCGCGGTCGCGCGGGTCGTCACCGAAGGCACCTTCGACGCCAGGATGTGGGCGGCCCAGTCCAGAAAGGCCGCCATGGTCAACCAGTTCATGAAAGGCACGCTGAACACCAGAGAAATCGACGACATCGGCGACGCGGCCCTCAACGCCAACGAAGCCCTCGCCATCGCCAGCGGCAACCCGCTGGTGCTGGAGAAAGCCGAAATCGACATCGAAGTCACCAAACTCGAACGCCTACGCCGCGCCCACCAGCGCAGCCAGTCCATGCTGCAGATCCGCATCCGCGACGCCAACGACGCGATCCCCAAGCTGGAAGCCGAGATCGACGCCTACACCCGCGCGATCGAGCACCGCAAACCGACCAAGGGCGACGCCTTCGCCGCCAAGGTCAGCGGCCGCTACTTCGACCACCGCGGCGACGCCGGCGACGCCCTGGCCGCCCGGCTGTCCAAACTCGTCGCCGACAAGCGCGCGGTATGGAAGGGATTCTCCGACCAAGGCGTCGCCGAGATCGCGGGCTTCACCCTCGACGCCCGCAACGTCCCCACCGGACGCGACGCCCTGGTCTCGGTAGTGTTCTCCGACATCGGCGACGACATCTACGTCACCTTCGACCGAAAAACCCTCGAAAAAGGCGGCACCGGCCTGATGCTCCGACTGGAAAATGCCATCAACGGCCTGGACAAACGACTCGAAGTCGCCACAGAACGTCTCGCCACCGAAAACACCGAACGCGAACGCTCCGAACAACGACTCGGCCGACCGTTCGAGCACGCCGACCGGCTCGACGTACTCCGGGAACGCCAGAAGGAGATAAACCGGGAACTACTGGGCAGCAAGGAAACCCCACCAGAGAACGCCTCACCCACCACCGCCACGAGCGACGCCGAATTCCTCCAGTCCGCCGCGATGCACGACGCCATGGTCATGGTCAATCGAATGGGCGGCACCGCAATCGTCAACGGCCCCAACGGAACCTCCGTCGTCACCGACCGCAGCCGAACACGGTGATCAGGCTTGCCAGCGAACATCAGATCATGCTGCTATCCGGCACAGCGAGCAGCTTTCGGCCCGAACCCGTTCGTGGCCTTAAGGAGTGCCACTGCTGGTCATCCGATGGTGTCCAGTACTGCGTGTACGGCGGACTTCGGGTCTGGCGCCTCGATCGCTGCTGTCACAGGGTTTCCGGCCGCATCTTGAATCTGCCAGCCGCCCAAGGAGATTACGGGGACGCCGCCGCGCCGGTTGGCCAGGGCCAGCTCTGAGAGTGTGCCCCAGGATCCGCCGATCACGATCACCGCGTCGGCCGACCAGATGATGATGGCGTTGCGCGCTTCGCCCATGTTCGTGTACAACACCGCGGACAGTCCATGGCATACGCGTTCGCGGTCGGAGTCGGGACGTATGCCGATCACCAGGCCGCCGGCTGCGGATGCGCCTTCGGCGACGGCGGCCATAACGCCGGTACCGCCGCCGCACAGCACTGTGATTCCCGCTTCGGCGAGGAGTCTGCCTACTTCCCTCGCGTTGGTGGCGTCGGTCTCGGTGCAGTTCCGAGGACCACAGACGGCGACCTGGGTTGCGGGCACGTCACTCCTTGTTATGTCGTTCTCGCTGTGCGGTGTAGGTGGTGAACACGCTAATGCGCTCGCTGAGTTCGCGGGTCGTTCGCGCGCGATCGGCTACAGCAGCGAACAGTCCTGCCGCCTTGGTGACGCGTTCGATGATGGGTGTAGTGCGCAGTTCGACCGGCAGGGCGAGTACCTGGTCGACCCGCGAGGCCGCGGCCTCGATGTCGCCGAGCCCGAGGTGGGCTTGGGCGGCGTCGAGTTCGGCGGCCGCAACGAACTCCTTCGGCGCGTCGGCGGTGAAGACCTCGAGGGCGGTGTCGGCCTGCTCGAGGGCGAGTCGATTGTGCTGGGATCCACCCAATGCCAGATGTACTTCGGCGGCGTAGTAGCGCGCCTTGCCGGGGTCGAAGAACATCACACCCGGCTCGGCCGAGCTCGGCTGGACTCGCTCGAGCGCGTCCAAGGCGATGTCGAGGGCTGCCAGCGCGGCGCGTCCGTCGCCGCGGGCGGCTTCGGCGCGCGCGAGTTGGCTCGACAGCCGCAGCCGCGTGGAATCGTTGGTCATGTCCGCCAGCCCAGCTTTGGCGTATTGGGCTGCGCGTGCGTAGCCACCGCCCCAGTAGGCGACGTTGCCCTGTACCCAGCGCACGTAGGCGCCCAGGTGCTGATCTTCGGCGAAATCTGCTGCGAGCCATGCTGTTCGGGCGTGTGTCTCCGCGTCGTAGGGCCGTCCGAGATCGGCGCAGGCGTGGGCGATGAGGGCACTGACTTGGCCTGCGATGAGGTAGAGATCCTGGAGGGCGCGTGGTCGCTGGCGAGCGTCGATCAGGTCGAATACCTCGCGTTGCATCGCGGTGAGTTTGGGGATCACCTCGATAGGTGGCTTGGTGAGGTAGTCGGTGGCGCGGGTGGCCACCTCGGCGTGTAGCTGGTCGAGCACAAGGTCGTCGACCCCGCCGGCGCCGCGCTTGAGCCAGCGCGCGGAATCTTCGGTGGACATCGCTATCTCCTGATCTAGCACATCGAGCGTGGAGGGAACCGGCTCCAGCGACTCCACCGATTCCGGTGGAGCTACGAGAGTCTCAAAAGCCAGTTTCCACACTTGCCGCGCGACGCGTCGTGACGGTGTTCGCGCGTCCGACACATCGCCAGCCATCCAGCGACGTAGCTGCCGTTCGGACAATTTGGTGTCTTCTCGCAGCTCGAGTGCGGTTGCGTCGAAGTGTGCGCACCATTCGGCTACGTTCCGCTCACTTTTGCGGACCAGCGATTCGAGCACGGTTCGGGGTGGGGGGGTGTCCATCGTTCACCTCACAGCTCGCGCGGGGGTGAACTCACGGTATCGCCGAATAACGCTGCTACCAGCGACCGACTCGGAAAAGACCGGGAAAAGACCGAGAAGAGGCAGGGCTACGACATTGAAAGGCCAGGGGCGTACCCGTGAGGCTGATCACAGCAGCACCCGGTGTCGGGTTTATCGTCATCACCTTCGATGGATGACGTGACACCCCGCCGACGCGGTACAGCTGTGTGGCCCAATCCTCGGAGAGCTCCGCGACCCTCTCTCTCCCCTCTGGGACACCGAGCCCGCGTCACTGAACCGTCCCCGGTGCCGGGTGCTGCCTACCGTTGATTTCCAGGGAGAGGTTCGGGCATTGCACAGCAACCTCGGCGGCGTTGCGGATCGCACCGATGACGTCCCGCGCCGACGAGTACGGTCTGGCCATCGGAACGCCGCGGACTAGGCCGAGCGATGCCCCGGCACGGTGGTGCAATCGAACCGACAGGCATCAGCGCGACGCTGCCCGGCGAGGTCGGCTCATCTCCGCGACCGTCGATGCCCGACTGGCATGAGGTATTCGCTGCTTTCCGTGGCGAGCTGGGGCACCGGCCCGGCGATCACCTGCTGACCCGGTGGGCGCAAGCCCTCGCGCAGCTGCACCGGCTGCGTACGGTGGACGCGGCCCGTGGCGAGGCGATCGATGATCGCCGGCGTGCGCTGATCGAGCTGATCGACGGTTGGGTACAGACCCATGTCCGGCCCCCGGCCAGTTTCACGGAGTCGGTGGGAGCATTCGTCGACGAGTTCGCCGAGGCCCATGTCGCAGGTGAGCGGCTATTGCTCACCGACGACGGCGTGACGGACGAGACCAGACACACTGCATGGACTCATACGAGCGAAATCGCTACCGACTGGGGCGATCTCGTCGACTATCTCATCCACGGTCAACCCTGCTGGCCGCCGCGCACCGATCGGCTGGGGCTGTGACATGGCGCTTCCACCGGAGACCGGCTACCTCCTCGCGCCACTGCTATCGGTGGCCATGGTGGTACTGGTGTGGCTACTCCTAGCGCCACAGCATGACCCGCAACGCTCATCAGAGCTGCGCGTCGACGACATCAAGCAACGCCTCTCCCACGACACACCACCGCGGCCATTGACTCGCACCGAGGCCGCGCGTGCCGCGCCGCACCACATGACATGCGGCAGCTGGTGCGACAAGCGGAAGGCCATCGACGAAGCGTTCGCCGACGTGCACCGCATCGCCCACCGCGAAAAGCGCATCACCACAACGATATTCACAACGGCTGTGCAGGAGGAACCCGACGATGATGATCGATGAGCTGTCGCTGGACGACATACCCCCACGAGTGCAGGCCGCCCACCTGGCGGCCGCGGCTGCTGATTACCAGTGTTCATGCACCAATCGCATCGGGGCGATGCTGCGAATGCTGGCCGCCACCAAACCGGGCGGGGTGATCCTCGAGCTCGGCACCGGCGCCGGCGTCGCAGCCGCCTGGCTGCTCGACGGCATGAATCCGGACGCCTGCCTGCACACCGTCGAGTGGGATTCGGTGAGTTCCGCGCGAGCCCGCCACGTCCTGCGCGACGACACCAGAGCCACCGTGCACTGCATCGACGCTCAGACCTATATCGATACCTATGACGGACCACTGTTCGATCTGATCTTCGCCGATTGCGCTCACCCCCTCGGCCCCGTCGTGGATCTGCTGGCCCCCGGCGGTCTCTATGTCGTCGATGACCTAATGCAGCAGACCAGCTGGGAACCCGGCGAGCAAGCCCGCGTCGACCAGCTCGTGCGCGAACTGCGCGCCGACCCGCGCCTGCACGTCATGTCGATGAGATGGGATAGCGGACTGCTGATCGCCGCGCGGATCCAGGACTCGCCCTATGTGGCGATCCGGCCACGGAGGAGCGCGTGACCGACAACCCGGCCGCGGTGAACCACACCACCGCCTGCGCGCAGGTGTGGCGGGTGCTGTTCACCGCCTCTCTGCTGATCCAGGTGATCTCGATCGGAGTGCTGATCACGATGTGCACCGGATACGCCGAGGGCCCGCTATCGAGTGCAGCCATCGCGAGCACCGCTGCCATCAAAGCCGTCGCGCTGTCGCGCACCATGCTGAGCCACAGCCGAAGTCGATGAACCCCCAAGAAACCCACGAATTCATCCAGGAGGATGCACATTGAGTCGAACCGCGACCAGCACGTTCGAGCGCCATCGCCGCGCTGTGCGCGCCGGGTACGGCCTGCGACGCAAGCACACGGCCACGGCCGATGATGTGTGGGAGCTGTACGCCCCGCGCGGCGGGCGGGCGGTGGTGTGCGGGTCGCCGGAGCAGGTGGACGAGTGGCTGGCCCAGCAGCCAGCGCCTCAGGACGATCCGCGCTGGCTGGCGTGGTGTGAGTGTGTCACCGAGCGCGCCGACCATGTGCGGGACACGATGCTTCACGGCATCGAAAACCCCTGGGGCCCGGAAGGTTTGGCCGCCGCCGAGCGTGCCACGCTGGCGCTTCTCCCGAACGTGAAGGCTTTTCTTCACCTCGATCACCGCCGGACTGTTGAGGACATCGCGAGCTATCTCGGCGAGGTGTTCCGGCGCCGCTTCGGTGGCCGCTGGGTCAATCAGCCCCATCAGGACGTGTGGGGTGTGGGATATGGGCCCGTCGTCGTCCTCGATGTGATCGATATGCCCATCGAGGCACACATGCTTGTGCTCGAGGCGGTGATCG
The DNA here is from genome assembly GCF_000308715.1 of Nocardia tenerifensis NBRC 101015. Lineage (GTDB taxonomy): Bacteria > Actinomycetota > Actinomycetes > Mycobacteriales > Mycobacteriaceae > Nocardia > Nocardia tenerifensis. Next base: position 23,275 of record NZ_BAGH01000597.1, on the reverse strand, counting down.
AACGGTGTGGCCGGAGCTGGGCCCAAACCTGGGCGCTCTGCGAGAAGCCCGCGGCCTACACGAGCGCTGCTCAGGCTTTCGGTATCGGGGAGTGGGCGTAATGCGTCCGTGGCCGCGCGTCAAAGACAAGGGTGTCCGCTCGTTTCTCACCTTGCCCCAGGTGGCGGAGGTGACCGGTCAGCCCTATACGAAATTGCTCCGGTTGTGGAAGACGGGCGGGCGGATGCCTTCTCCCGACATCATGGTCGGCCGTCGGGGGGGTTGGTCGCTGCCGTGCGCGCAGTACTGGAAACAGCTCGAGTTCGGCCTATTTCCGCGCCCCGCGTGTCTGCACACCGTGACCATCGGCACCATCGCCGCCCAATACGAGGTTCAGTGGTGGCAGGTCTGGAACCGGATCGAAGTCGGTGTCATCGATGAGCCGGCGGTCTGGCTGGACGGGCAGCCAGGATGGTTGCCCCGAGTGCGAACCTCCAGCACGACGGGCGAAGCGGCAGAAAGCGAGACGAGCCCATGAAGGCCCCGAACGCGAATCCGCCTGCGCGCCAGCGGAATCCGTCGGCGCCTATACCCACTATTGATCAGGGCGCCGGGCCGTGGATCACGACCGCTCACTGCGGTTGGTTCCGCCTGGATTCCCACGGCGCGGTAGCCAAGGCGCGCTGTCCGGGACTGTTCTGCGGGCAGCTGGTGGCGGTCGTCGACGGCGTCTTGGCCGCCCACTCCCACGCCAACCACCCCGCCGCGTGCGCATGGGCCGGAGTCGGCGTCCGCCCCATCTGCGGCACGGTCCGGAAAAATGCTGCACACCAGAGGAATTCGGCATGATCGGGATACAGTCAACCTCTCTCGGTGATGAGTCGGCGCGGTGGTTCATGCGCGATACCGGGACGGTGCATCTGCTCAGCGTCCGATGCGGCGCGAAGGTGACGACCTTGCCGAGCCAGCCCCAGCTCGAGGAATACCGCGAGTTGTCTGCGCCACTGCGCGCGGAGATCCGGCGCCGGGTCGACAACGCCGTACGGCCCGCGCACACGACGCCGGCCTCGTGAGCGAATCGAACGTCAACGAAGACGACGAGGACGCCGAGGCATCCGATAGCTGGCTGGCGAGCGGATCGCCCGTGTATGTGGACGAGAACCATCTGTTGCGGGACAAGCAGACCGGGGTCTGCTACGACTCGCGCTCGGTGAGCATGGCGCGCGTACACAACCTCTGGCACGGCGGCAAGGACTACTACTGGGTCGACCGCGATGTGGCAGAGTCGATTGACGATTCCGGTGTTCTGGCCGCAGCAGCGGCGGCCGCGCGAGCGTGGCAATTCCACACCACCAAACACCTCATCCGCGAACACCAGATATCGCAATTCTTGGACCTGGGCGTCGGACTGCCGCCGACACCGTATCTCCACGAGGTCGCGACACGAGTCGACCCAGAGGCCACGGTCGTCTACGCCGACTACGACCCACTAATCGCCACCTACGCGCGCGCCCTGCTCGATAGCCCGCCCGATGCGACGTATCTGCACGGCGATTTCACCGACCCGGCCCAGATACTCAAGCAGGCAACCACCCTGCTGGACTTCGCGCATCCGGTGGCGGTGTCGCTGGTTTCGGTGCTCGAGTACATGCCCCCCGGCGACCCGCACTCGATGTTGAGCATTCTGCGCGCTCATCTCGCACCGGGTTCGTTCCTGCTGCTCGCCAGCCTCACCGACCGGGCCAGTACCCGCACCGCGGCCCGGTCCCGGCATGAACTCGAAGAAGCGTTCCGCGTCAACGGGGTGGCGTTCGTCAATCGCAGCCACGCCGAATTCGCCGCGCTGTTCCAGGGGCTCGACCTATTGCCTCCCGGTGTCGTGCCCGTCGGCCAATGGACCGCCACCCCCGGCAAGAAGCCACGCAAAACCCGGAAACGTAAGTCCAGCGACCTGCCCTGCTACGTCGGCCTCGCACGCAAACCCTGACCGCCGACACCACCAACTCACCGAAAGAGAGACCGTGACCCACGAGACCGAAACCGTCCCCGCCAAGCGGGATCACCTTCCGCCGCTGCCGACTACGCGCGAGCTGCTGGATGCGATGGCCGGGGTCATCCCGGAACGCCACCCGGCCAGGAGCGTCCTGTGCGCCGCTCTCATGCTCGCGCGCATCGACGACTACACCAACCCCGACATCGTCTACACCGACGACGATTACCAGTACGAAGGCTCGGTGGTGCTGGGGGAGATCGGGATCGCCGACATCACCACGGGCGGGCGCGCGCACCTCATCAATTGCATCGACGCTGCGGCCCGCCGGTACGGCAACCCCTACGGGCGGGTCATCGACGCTGTCGCGCGCGCGTGGTGGGAGTACCGACTCGCCGCGCGGTATTTCGCCGAGGGTCTGCGACCCGGCGACCAGACCGAGCGCGCGAAGGTCGACGCCTGGCTGACCAACGCCCGCCGCGCTGTGGTCGTCGCGTGCGCGGACTACCGGCGCCTGCTGCGCGGCCGCACCTGGATCAGCGGCCCGCCCCGCGAGGGTCAGAGCGTCGTCCAAGGATTCCGTCCCATGTCACCGGCCACCGACCCGGACCTCATCCAGGCCGCAGCGACTATCAAAAAGGCGCTCCACGAACGCGACATCGCAGCACCAGCCCACGAATTCGACTGGATGCCTCCATATACGAAAAACACTCTGCTGCGCAACGGCATCCGCCACATGGTCGACCTCGCTCAGAAAACCGACAAGCAGCTACTCGCCATCCCCGGCCTCGGATGGACGAGAGTCGCGGAACTGCGCGAGGGCATCACGAAGTGGACGACGGCCGCCGACCCGGCCCTCCTCCGAAAGGGACGAGAGTGAGCGATCAATTCGAGCGGCCCCAACAGCAGCAGGGCAGACGTGGGTTGCGGGTGCTGCTCGTGCGCCATGGCGAGTCGGTGGCCAACGTCAAGGACGTGGTGGCAGGCCAGCGCACGTGCCAAGGTTTGAGTCGACTCGGCCATGCCCAGGCCCAGGCCGTGGCCGAACACCTCGCCACCGAAGAAGCAGGCAGGATCGTCGCGGTCTACAGCACTCCACTGCGACGAGCCGTGCAGACCGCGGAGCCGATCGCGCGGGCGTACGGGCTCCCGGTGCTGCGCAAACTTGCCGCACCGTATTACGGTGCCGCGGAGGGCCAGCCGTGGATGAGGGTGCTGGCCAGCCATGATCCGCCGATCGCGCTGACTCCCGACCGGCCGATCGCCCCCGGCGCCGAGCCGTGGTCGTCCTGGGTTGCTCGGCTCGGTGCGAACTTCGAGCGGATCACCCGGAGCCACCACGACGGGCAAACCGTCGTGCTGGTGTGTCACCGGGAATCGATCCTCGGGATCGAACAGTACCTGTATCGGGCGCTGCACTCGCTGGCCTATGTCACCGCGCCGGCCGCCAATTGCTCCATCACCTCATGGCAGCGACAGCGAGTCGGGCCGAAGGCGTCGCGATGGGAGCGCAAGGGCCACAACTACATCGACCACCTCGCTTCGCTTTCACCCATGCGTGCGGGCTCGGTTCGCGGGAGCCGATCATGAACGATCGGGACCGGGGCAAGCGTGCGCTCGGTCCGCAGTGGGACGAGGTGGCGTCATGGCTGAGTGCGCTGCCTTTCGGGCTCTGGCACACCGTCGTACTGCTGGGTGCCATGGCCGGATTATGGCGGCTGCGGTGGTTCGACGACGACTGCTCCGGCGGACCGGGCGCGGGGGAGAGCGGTGGCGCTGCACCGCGTGCGGCGAACTCCGGCGTCTTGGTCACCATCGATGGGGCCGGGGGCACCGGCAAGTCGACCGCGGTGGCGGAGACGGCGGAGTACCTGCGCGGGCTGGGTGTGGCTGTGCACAGCACGCGTCAGCCGAGTGCGAGCGAGCTGGGTTCCCATATCCGCTCGGCGACCGACACCTATCGGGGGATGGCGTTGGCGTGTCTGGTCGCGGGGGACCGGCATCATCAGCAGGCCGTCGAGATCGAGCCGGAACTGGCGGCGGGCCGGGTGGTGCTGTGTGACCGGTATCTACCTTCGTCGCTGACGTTACAAGTGCTCGACGGCGTGGCGCCGGAGACGGTGTGGGCGTTGAACACTGGTGTGCGGGTGCCCGAGGTCGCGGTGGTGCTGCGCGCGGACCCGGACGTGATCAGCGAGCGGGTGCGTGCTCGCGGCGCGCACAACCGGTTCGAGCGTGCCACCGACTTCGCCGCCCGCGAGCTGGCAGTGTTCGATTCGGTCGCCGAGGATCTGCGCTCGAGGGGGTGGCCGGTCCATGTCATCGACTGCACGCGGCTCTCACCGCGCGAGACTGCCGTTGCCGTTGCCGAGCTGATCGTTCCACTGCTCGGCAACGCGCCGAATGATCCGAAAACCGAAGGGAGACATGCATGACCTGCACGATCATGACCGACCATCTCGGCTGGCAGCGCACCGAGGACAGAGTCGTCTACCGCGCTCTGCCCAGCGGCGACGACGCTGTGTTGTTCACGCTCGCCTTCCCCGCTGCCGGTGACGGTGCCCGTGACCTCCAGATCCATCCCGGTGGCGAGAAAAGCCGAACTCGGTGCGCGACCGTCATTCCGTCGTGCGCGTTGGCGGGCCCGGAGGATCTGGTGGCACCGCTGCGGGCCGCTGGCACGGTGATCCGTGTCGCCAATCCATCATTGTGGGACGCGCTCGCGACCGCGATCATGCGGCAGGTGATCCAGGCCGGTCACGCCCGCGACCGCTACATCCGCTTCTGCACCGCCTACGGCCAGCCAGCGAGCCGCGACGGACTCACGGCGTGGCTGTTCCCCAGCCCCGAGCGGATTCTCGCCTTGTCCGACAACGATTTCCGGCGCGTCGGGGCCGCGTTCCCGATGCCGGCGTTACGTGCGGCCGCCCGCGCCTACCTCGACCACGGCGAGAAATGGAACGAGACCGACGCCGTCGATCTGGTGCCTCTGTTGCAGCGGGTGCCGCGGATCGGGCCGTGGACCGCCAAGGCGGCCTTGGCCGACCATACCGGCGATTTCGCGCTCTACCCGTACACCGACCTCGCTGTTCAAACCTGGGCGCGCGCCTTGAATCCGGACCGGAAGTGGCCCGAGTCGCCGTCGGCGTTCAAGACCGCGTGGGAACAGATCGCCGGAGACCATCTGTCCACGTGGACACTTTTGACACTCGCATGGGGGATCAGCCATGGAAAACCCGCTCGCTCCACGTCATGACCTGATCGTGGGAGCCGACCCGCGCCACAGCCTCGACATGGTGATGATCAACGCGCCGCTGCGCGACTATTCGCTGCGTCCGCGCGTGAACGACTTCACTCTGCCGGTGCTGGGCATGGCCTATATCGCCACCTACGCCGCCGCCCACGGCTACAACATCGGCGTGCTCGATGCCGAAGCTCTCGGCCTCGGTATTCAGCAGACGGTCGATATCGTCAACGCCGCACGGCCGCGCTGGGCGGGCATGAACCTGCTGGCGCCGACCTATGAGATCTCGGCGACGATCGCCGCCGGCCTGGCACCCGATATCCGGCTCATGCTCGGCGGGCACCAGGCCAAGGCGATGCCGACCCAGATCCTCACCGACCCGCGGATGAGCCGCTGCGCTGCCCTGGTCCTCGGCGAGGCCGAGACGCGCGTGGTCGAGCTGCTCGCTGACCACCGTGCCCGCGCGCAGCTTCCGGCCGTGATGTGGCTGGACCCGGTGCTGAAAACGCCGGTGACCGGCGGCATGCCGGGCATGGGTCACCATCTGGCCCCGCCGGTCGACGAGCTGCCCTTCGTCGACCGCCGCTACCTGTGCCAGGACCCGCATGTCGAGTCGGCCCGGTGGGAGGCGAACATGGTCGGCGCGCGGGGCTGCCCCTACAACTGTTCGTTCTGCGGCGCCGCGGTGTCGGCGAACCCCGACGTCACGATCCGAACCCGCAAGCCCGACAACATCATCGCCGAGATGTGCCAGCTACGCGAGGACCAGGACGTGACCGCGTTCCGGTTCGTCGACGATCTGTTCCTCGGCGCACGACGGGTGATCGAGACGATGATGGGCGGGTTCAGTGCCGAGCGAGTGGGCGAGTGGGCGTGCTGGGACGCCACCGGCCGCATCAACGTCCTCGACCGAGCCACCGACGCCACCCTGAACACCCTCGCCGACAACGGATTACGGGAAGTCGCGCTCGGTGTCGAGTCCGGCAACGAGCAGATGCTGGCCTACATCGACAAACGGATCACCCCCGGCATGGCGGTGCGGGTGGTCGAGCGGCTACTCGACCGCGACATCAGCGTCAAAGGCTATTTCATCCTGGGCTTTCCCGGTGAAACCACGCAGCAGATGGACGACACCGACGCCCTGATACACCGGCTGTGGGAGGCGAGCGATCACCGGCCGGGGCGGTTCCGCGCCAGCGTCTTCGAGTTCCGTCCCTACCCCGGCACCCCGGAATGGGCGCGGCTGATGGCCACCGGCCGCTACACACCCGCCCAGCTGCTCGACTACGCACCGGTCGACCTGACCGCCGGCGGCGTCGACGAAACCATGTACGGCCGCGACGAATTCAACTTCTCTGTCGGGATCCAGCTCTCCGACGCCCCGATCAGCTACCTGCGCGACAAACTGAGCACTCTGTCCCGCACCCAGTACGCCCGCCTACACGCCTAAACCGCCACCGGTACCCAGCCGTGCTCGCTGAACGCCACCGCATCGCCGTCGAGGTAGGCGCGGATACCCACGGCTGGGTACTCGATCACATCCAGCTCGTCCACCTCATCGAGCCGCACCCAGCGCAGACCGCTGCACTTGTCGGGCTCCCGATTCGTCGGCTCGCCGTGCCACCGCCGCGCGTGCAGGAACAACCCCAGCCGAGGCTCAGGCCCGGACCCCGCCACATGCGTCACGTGGACCACACGCAGATCAGCCGGATCGATCACCACCCCGACCTCTTCGTAGGCTTCGCGCGCGGCCGCCGCGGTGACCGGCTCAGCCGCGTCGAGCTTGCCCGAGGGGAGATGCCAGCGTCCCGAGAACGCGTCGCTCCCGCCCCGCTGCGTCAGCAGCAGACGATCGCCGTCGACGAGCAGGATATGGACGTCGATCAGGTGGCGATCAGCCATCAGGGCAACTCCTCGAAACGTCGGCAGTCGGCCGGAAGACTACTACGCCAACGCGACGGAGCCATCGAGGCTCACGGGGACGCGCGGCCGCCGGATTCCCGGTGGGCCCTCTCGAACAGCGCGATCCAGCTCCACCACGACCAGCCGGATAGCCACTCGTATTCCCGGACAGACTCCATACAATGGAGCCTGTCCGGGCAGCTAGTTGATCAGTCTGGCGATGGGGGGATTATGAGCGCCGCCCTACTGGCAGCACTGACGGGGATCGTGGGGCTGGCGATCGGGCGGCTGTGGGACATGAGATCCGAGTCCGCTCGATGGCGGCGAGATCAGAAGACGGCCTGTTATCAGCGTCTCGCTGAAGAGATTCGTCGCCGATGCCCCGGTCGTGGGGCCAGGCGAGCATGGAAGCACGGTGTATATCGCCTACGGCCCGGACGGGTCGTACTACAAGGCGCAGGTCGACTACACCTCACCGCAGCACGCGACGCTGCCGGGCGGTGCGGCCCTGCCACAGAAGTAGGAGCCACCGCCTACACCCCTTACTCGGGCACGGTGGCGTTCATCCAGTCGATGACCACGTGGTGCAGTTCGTCGGCATTGGGCGCGAGCAAGGACATGTTCCCGGCGCGGGGTTGGACATAGGTCTGAAGTTGTGCCGCCGGGGCGAAATAGGGGGCCTCGGCGGCGTGGAGTGTGGCTGAATCCTGGCAGACGGTTCCGCAGCCGAGGCGGTCCTCGCTGCCGGCGGTGATCAGCACCGGTACGGTGATCCGGCTGGTGGGCCCGGGAAGGGTGGCGGTGAGCCCGTCGGGCCATTCGGCGATCGAGAACACATCGCGCGTCGCTTGCGCCGTGTCGACGACCTCCGGATCGACGTCCGGGCCGAAGTACCAGCGTTTGGCGTAGTCGCTGGTGAATTCCAGCGTGAACCAGCCGGGCCCGAAGCCGCGCCCGGCGAAGGGCTCGACCGCGGCCGCCGGGCGGAAGTCCGGCAGCGCCTGGATCGCGACCGGTGGGTCGATGCTGTGGGAGTACCCGGTCAGCAACATGCCGTCGACGTCGTGATAAGTCGAGGCCTCCAGCACCGAGACGCCGGAGCCAACCGCATTGCCGGCGAGGACGACGCGCCGATACTGGTGATCGGTGGTCCCGTGGCGCAGCGCCTGGACCACCTCGTGGACTCCCTGCGCGTCAGCGGTCGCGGTGGTCGCGGCCGGGGGCTGGTTGCCGGGCGTGGCACCGGAAATCGGACCGAGCGCCAGACCGTTGCCCGGCCGATCGAGAGCGAGCGTGGCAAAACCGGCACGTGCCATGGCCAGCTGGAAGCTGTACCGCTCGCGCTGATACGGGAAATCCCAATAGCTCCGGTTCGCCGCTGACCCAGCCACCAGCACCAGCACCGTGTCGGTCCGGGTGACTGGCCCGCACAGTTGCCCGATCAGATTCCCACCGGTCGACACCGGCACCGCCACCGTCTCGCACCCGCCTGCCGGGGTGTCGTCGTCGGCGTAGGCGAGTCCTGGGACTACGCCCAGGACCGCGGTCACGCCGAGCGCGACGACCGATAGCCAGCGAGTCGAGTTGCGTGCATCCTGCGAAGACATCAGGCCCATCCTTCCGAGGCTCTTGGTTTTGCGTAGGGGATTCGTGCGGCGCCCAAGCCGGTCGCCCGATAGTGAGGTGCACCGCTCCGCCCACTATCACCGCTGGGCGGAGCAAGGCTGCCGCATCGTATGCGTGTCGGATCATTGCTCGATGGATTTGCGCAGCTCGGCGGCTAGTGCGTGGAGAGTGCTGCGCGAGCAGTCCCAACCGGGAAGTCGTACCGGTCCGCCGTCGCGCAGAGTGGTGCGTACCCAGGTGAGGAAGCCGGGGTAGTCCACCGTCGAGGACAGGCGCGCGATGTGTCCGGGGCCCAGGTGCATCTGCCCGTCGGGGTCGAGCCAGAATTCGCGATGTTCCAAGGAGACGAAATCGCCGCGCAGCGCGGCGAAGGTCAGCGGATCGTGCAGCATGCTCGCGGGATGGAACCGGTCGAACCACTGCTCGAGGTGGCGGGCGATCAACTGCGCCCACGGTTTCCGGGAGGCAGCGAGCATACGGTAGATCGGGCTGTCGGCATCCACGGCGAGAACCGGAGTGAAGGTGTGGTCTGCCAGCACCAGCGCCAGGCTCTCCACACGGTCGAGGACTGTGCGGACCGCTGCGGGATCGAGCCGGAAGTTGTGCTCGGCCTTGTCCTGCTGGCGCTCGAGCGCACCGCCCATCTGCCAGATCCGCAGCCTCCTCGCCAGGCCGAGCGGTTCGCTTCGGCCGGCGTCGAACTCGAGCAGCTGGGCCAGGTCGGTCATCGGCCCGATTCCCAACCAGCGCAGCGGTTTCGAAGACTCGGCACCACACACGGTGGCGACGGCGGTGTAGAGGTCCAGGGGCCACGCGTGCGCGCCGGGTGGGATGAGTCCGTCGGCGGCCCAGTACTTGCTTTCACCGAGCGTGGCACCCGCCGCTACCACGACCTCTTCGCGGCCCAGCAGATCCAGCAGGTGGCGGGCGAACATCGAGCGCCTGCCGTCGGGGAGTTCGTCGGCGGTGATGACCAGCTCCAGCCGTGGTTCGGTCATCGCGGCCAGGGCCAGCGTGATCGCGTCATCGGGGTCACCGCCCACATCGGTGGACAGGATGAGGGGGCAATCACGCAGTGCTACAGGCTTATTGGATGCGCAGGTCATGATCGGTCGACCTCCGGCAGGGCCTCTGCGGCTTTCAGGACGACGCACACCACCGTGTCGAAGTCCGGGCGGGTGGTGCCGATCGGTTCTTCCAGCCACGAGCGGCGTGTATCGGCCGGGCCCGGTAGAGGAATCAAAGCACCTTGCACGGTGCGTATGGCCTGGACCTTGAACCGCTTCGACAGGATGTGGACCGGGCGGGGATCATCGCGGCGGGCGGGGCGGGTGACGAAGGTCAGGAACTTGGTCTCGTGGTTCTCGATCGTCGGTGTGGCGAGCCTGCGGCGGCGCAATTCCTGCCGTACCAGTTCCCCTAGTAGGCGAGGCATCTGGATCGTGTCGATCGATCCGGCCCGCAGCAGGATCTGCTGGTGGTTGTCGACCTCGGCGCCGAGGAACCGGTTCTCCGCGATGTAGCGGGCGCACCGGGCCTCGACGGACTCGGTCAGGGTAGTAGCCATAACTCCTCGCAGGGCATTCGATGATCGGGAAGAAAGCCGTCGAAGATCCCGACGGCGGTGATCGCGGGGTTGTGGCCTTGGGACCACTTCCGTAAGAAGTTCTCGACCGCAGTACGGCAGCCGCGGTAGTCGAAAACCCAGTCCTCCCACTGGAATCGGAGATGAACATCGGGTTCGCTCGGACACGGCGACTCAGTAGCCTGCGAAGAGTCGGCGCCATGCTGGGCCGGGAAATCGGGGTGGGCTAACGCACTAGCCATCGCGGAAACCTCCGTCGGTGGGATAGGTGCTGGCCCCGGCCGACCGGCAGCGGGGCGAGAAGGCAAGGGACTTCCAGGACGTCGGCCACCGCCAGCGGAGCTCGGCCCAGACCGAGATCGTCGAGCCAGCCGATCACCTCGCCCCACAGCGGATCGTCGTCGCTGGCCGGGCGGGGGAGGGGGAGTGTCTCGGCCAGATGGATCGCGGCCAGAGCTTGCCCTGTGGTGAGCGTGCGCCCGCGCAGGTGTTCGACCACCCATTTGTCGTCGCCGACGGAGACCGCGGAGACGTCGGTGGAGTCGCTCGACATGCTCCGGTGGGAGACCAGCTGGATGCTCATCGTGCCGCCCGCGCCCGGCCGCGAGGGTCGCAGGCGCAGGGGCCCGCCACCGTGTTGCCCGAAGTCGTACTGAGATTCGTCGTCATCAGTCACCACCTGCACTGGCCGTGTCGCGGAGTGCCATAACTGCAATGTCACTCTGCTCTGCTCAGTGTCAGAATGTCACAGTGACAAGCACAGTGCAATGTAATCGGCGAAGTTCGAGACGGCGTTTCGCTCGACCCACCCTTGTACCGGGCCCTACGGGCGGCGTATCTCGTGACAGAATGCGGGTTGTGACAGACCGTCACTGTGCGCGAGAGGGGGTGTGACCGGGATGGCTCGACCTTCGTCGGCGGCCGATGGTTACCGAATCTCGCCCTACAGTCGGCGCCTGCATCTCGGCGATCGGCTACGCACCCTGCGCCAAGAGCAGGACCGCTCGATCCAACAGGTCGCCAAGGACGCCGCCATGGATCGCACGCTGCTGACTCGCATCGAGACCGGGCAGCGCCGCGTCACCGCCGACGTCAGCATGAGAATTGTCGAAAACCTCGGCGTGGAGCAGCACTCGCCACTGTGGCAGGAGTTCTACGCCCTCGCCCGCGACGCAGCACAGCAGGGATGGTGGGAAAGTCGCGCCTTCCGAGGTCTGTCGGAACGACAGGCGCGCCCCGCCGATCTCGAAGCAGGCGCAAGCCGAATCCGCTGGTACGACTTCGCTTTGGTCCCCGGACTGCTCCAGTCCCCGGCGTACGTGCGGGCGCGCCATGACGCCACGGTCACCGACGACTACTCCTCGACCAACCCCGTCGAGATTCGCGCCCGGCAACGTCGTCAGCAGGAAGCACTCAGCGAAGGCGGTCCTCGGATCGAGGTCGTTGTCGAAGAGACCGTCATCCGACGCCGGCTGGTTCCTGGCCCAGCGATGCTCGAGCAGTTGGAGCACTTGCTGAAGCTCGTGGATACGTGCGACCGGATCGATTTCCGCATTCTGCCGGTGGAGGGTGAACTGCTCGGCGTGAAGGCACCCCGCTCACCGATGTCGATCTATGAGTTCGCCGCAGACGACCCACCATTGGTGATCGCCGAGTCGCTGACCGACGACGCGCTGCTCCGCGATCCCGACGAGGTCGCCCGCCACGTCCAGCTTTGGCGACGTCAGCACGAGATCGCCCTGCCACCGCACGAAAGCCGCGCCCTCATCGCCCGGAGCGCCGAAGTTCTCGCAAAGGAGTTGTGAAGCTAGTGAAGACCACGATCGAGACCGGGCACCTACCCCTCGACGGCTACGTCAAGGCGTCACTCAGCGACGGCGGAGGGAACTGCGTCCTCGTCCGCCGAAGGACCGGCGAACAGGCGGTCTTCATCCGTGACAGCAAATACCTGCGCGACCCGCACAACCGGCCCGAGGTCGAACCGGTTATCGAAATGCCGTCCGCAGCGTGGGCCGGATTCCAGTCCACTGTCTTGGAGGGGGCGCCCACCTCGCCCGACTCGGGCCAACCCACTCTCGAAGAAGTCGGCGACGGTGGGGTGATCCTGCGCGGAACAGACGGGACACGCCTGGCTTTCACGGCCGAGGAATGGAGCGCCTTCAGGGCAGGGCTCGCCCGGGGAGAATTCGAGCCGCGGCCGATCGCCGCATAACAGCGGCGTCCGCGCTCTCGGTGGCTGCGCACCCGGTAACAGCCACGACACCGGCCGCGACCTGCATAGCGTCGACATCGGTCGTGCCCAGCTGAGCGGCCAGGCCCCGTTCCAGCTCCTGTGGAATAGCTGCCGCCTCGGCCAGCGCGCGCACGGCCGCCGGGTTGCGGCGATGCATGCGTGGCTGCTCGGTGAGCGATGTCAGGCGTCGGGATGGTGCTCAGCGTTCATGATCGAGTCCAAGTGAGTTCTGGTGAGGAGCCCGACAGGCTACATACCGCGACCAGTCTGGTGTTGTCGATCGCCGCGGATCGGACCACGAAGTCCCGGTGGGTGATTTCCATACCAGGGTAGGTGACGTTGTCGATAGAAAGCGCGGTCTCGACGGATATTGCTTTTGCTGATATTTGGTCGAGACGGTCCGATTCGGCTTCGGGAGAAAATCTGCTCAACGCACGCGCGGCGAAATCCGCCACTGTGTCACTCTCATCGAGGAGGTAGGTTTCGACGAATACACCTGAGAGGCTGCCGCGGATGGCGACTGACCGCGGCATCTGACGATTTCGGCCGGATATGGTAATTGCGAACGGTTCAGACCTCGCTGGTAGGGCGACGGGTACACCCAATCGCGCTGCTGCGTGTTGCGGACTTTGCGGTACAGAACGAGGCGAAGGCGGACCGGATGATATATACATAGGTCCGCTGAATTCTGGCATGCCGAATACTCCTTCGTGTCTTTCCGCTGCTCGAGCATCCACGATAAGCCCTGTCTCGCATATCGGTAAAGCGGGCGCTCGCGAGCGTAGACCGAGACTGGCACGGGGGTGTCTACGAAGCGAGCCACGGCCAGCGCGGTGAACACCCCCCGGTCAGATACGTCTCGACGGTTCGGTCCGCGAGGGTAGGTCGGCTCGAGTGGATGCGTCTGCGCCGTGCCCACGACATGTCACAATCCGGGCCAATCCGAAAGGTGTCGCGCCTTCGGTCCGACCCCGGAGTCGATCCGGAAGACCATGCGCACAACATGTGATATACATCACACATATCCGCTGGAACCTGTCTGACCGCAAGTGCATCTAAACAAATGTCAGAGTCTCTCGTGCTCGCATCCGAAGGGGGATGGGAGCACGGGATACGCGTTGGTCGATGTACCGACACAGGGGGACACACATGTACAACAAGTTCGCTACTCTCGCGCTCAGTTCTGCCAAATTGAGGCGGATAGCCGCAGTAGCTGTTATCTCGGCTGCAACACTGGTCGCAGGAACCGGAATTTCGGACGCAGACGCTCCAGCGAAATGCGGACAGGCAACGTGGTCGGTCGAAGATCAAGGAAATGGTCGCGTCAAGTTCAAAGTCCAGTTCGTTTCGGCTATGGGGCCGATCACCGGGGGCGTGATGGAGTTCGGCTGGCAGAATCTCCACAATGGCCTGCGCGGCGGCCATACGTTCGATCACGCCGTACCGGTGCTGGCCCCCAACACCGTATGGAAGGACTCGTACACGGATACGACTGGCTCCGGTGAAGTAATGGGCTCGCTGACCGGCACGATGTATCTCGGAAACACCGACTGCGAAACACCCCCGATCACGGGATCGTTCACCGTAGGGTAAAAAGCCAGTCCAGGTGGCCCCCATTCACTTTCAGAGCGAATGGGGGCCACCCCCAAACAGAATTTACAAAAGAGGAGGCACTCGGCTGGGTTGGAGGACAAAGGCCAGCGAGATGTCCTCATGCCGCGCGGGCTCGGAAGTTGCAGCTATGGCAGTACCAGGCTCGCTCGCCGGCCATGTGTGCCTCGTGTAGCTGTTCGCCGCACTCCGGGCACAGGGGAGGGCGGTCGTTGGCCCATCGGTCGACCATGTCGACCAGGCTGTTTCCACACCCTTTGACGACGAACAGTACGGCGGAGCGGTCGTAGAGCCACATCGTCGTGTGTTCGGTGGCCTGCAGCGCGCGGATTCGTGCGGCCTCGACGAGTTCGTCGACATCGCCGGAGCCCAGCTTGGTGACCAGCACGCCGTGACCGGGGTACGGGGTGTGGGCTTCCAGGTAGAACCGCGACATTCAGCTACCTCCAGAGGATTCCGTATCGACCGGAACCAGCCCGGCCACCGGGACAGGGAATGGGTAGCGGCCTGGCGCGTCGGCCTGGATCGATTCGACGATCGCGGTACTCACCGTCGACCTCCAAGACTTCGACGACACAGGCCCCGCCAGCCACCAGCAACACATGAGCACCCTCATCCGCCACGGCCCCCAGCCCTCTCCGCTCGACCGGCCAGTGTATGGAAATATAGCAAGTATGTTCGAATACTGGAGTGATGAGTTCTCGGCGTCGCTCCGCCGTGTGATCGATCCCCCCGCGCCCGTTCTGGTCGATTTGAGTGTCGCTCTCGCCCCGCAGGGCCCCTTCCGCCGGGATCAAGTGTCCCTGAGAATCAAGCGCGCCGGCCTCGACTGCACGATCAAAGTTCCCGGCCTGCTCTACGCCTGGGCCCAGTGCGCCGACAACTCGTGGATCGGGCTGGTCGGATTCGCCATCCCGACCGCGAATGGGCGAGGTCGAATCGAGACCCGCCAGTGGACGGTCGCCACCGCATTATCACGCGGTGGCGATCCGTCACTTCGAGGTTAGTCGTAGCGGAGTACGTCTCGCGTCTGGACATTGACCGGACAACCGGTCCGCCGGGTGCAACCGCAGCCTCGGAGCCCGCGTCGACAACTGATATGACCGATCAGCAACCGCCCCCGACACCGGCCGCCGATGTCCGCCCGAGCAGTCCTTCGACACGATGGACCGCAGCGCGAACCCGGCTTGCGCTGGCCCTCACCTATGGGCACCCGAGTGTGCGCCGCCGCACTCGTCGCCAGTTATGGAGCCAGTCGAGCTCCACGGACATCGACGTCGAGCACGCTGAATTACCCAGCGTTGCGACCCGAACCGTGTACCCCGGGTGGTCCCGCTGTGGAGTGCCTTCCCAGGAGCCGACCCCCCGGGGTCGATAGGCTTTCGAGTGGGTCTGGCGAGGAGGAGGTCGGCGCGATGGCATACGTCCGTCTGGTTGATCCGGACTTCTGGTGGCTGGTCAGGCGCGAGCAGGTTCCCCGGCTCGAGGACCCCGACCTGGTCGACGGCCGGGTCCGCTGGCCCGATCGCGACCGTGTGAACTGGCAAGCCGTCGCGGCCGCCGTCGATACGATCGCGGGCCTGCTCGACGAGCCGGGGCCACAGGGCTGGCCCGTCGACGAGGTCGGCGCCGCGTTGATCCCGTGCGATCTCGCCGAGCTGGGCGAGACCGAGTCCGGCATCGTGCGGAGCTGGTTCATCACCCCGCCGGTGTTCGACCCGTGGGATATAGACCTGAACGACGGACGGCACCGGCTGTGGGGCGTGTGGTCGGTCGCCCCGGCGGCGCGGGTACCGGTGCGGTCGGAGATTCTCGGCTACGCGAGGGCCGTGGAGATCAGTCGCAGCGATGACTACTGCGAACGGCTGAGCGGGGTGCCCTGGTTCGACTCCTCACGTGGTGCCAACCGCCGATACGCGTTGACTGTCGCGCGGGCCATGCAGGGGCTACTTCCTGGAGGGGAAGCGGACTCCGACCCTCCCATCGAGCGTCCGTTGGGAACACCCGTGGGCCCAGATCCGGCCGTGCTGGAGACCGCACCCGGTCAGAAGCTGGCGGTTCCCGGGTCCTTCTCTCAGCGTGCTCGGCTGTATCCCGTTGAGCTCTGGCAGCTTTCGGACGGTCGCCGTATCGCCATCGTTTCCGAGACGTACACGGCAAGCTCGCCGGCCAACGCGTCCGAGAGCATCATGGCCGCGGTCGGTAGGCAGTGGCCGGGCGCTGTGGTGCTCGAGCATTGGCTCCCCGATCCCAGCGGGCTCGTGCGTGGCGCCGAGGGCAGGCACGGCAGCTATTGCTGGTCTACCGGTAACGGCGGCTACCGCCAGCCCGATCTCAGCGATCTGCTGCGCCACGGGCTCGACCTGCGCTGAGGTTGTCGCTTCGATCCCGGATATCACTGAACACGGGCCCATGTAGCCCAGCGCGTGCGGCGGAGCGCGGACGAAGGGAAGGCGCGAGTGGCTCCGGTCTGGGGAGTGGGCCGGAGGTTCACCGCGCCTTCCCTTCGTCGGGGAGGCCGTCACCGCCGTGGCGGAGGGCCGAGGGGAGTAGTTGCCTCCCGCCGCGGCTGGTGACGGCTTGGCTTGGGGGAGAGGGGTTTACGGTCTGAAGCCGGGCGGGATCACCGGGACGAACGTCGCTTCGGGGTCGTGTTTTCCGATGCCGCAGGCGTGGAAGGGGCCGGTGGGGCTGGTCAGGATGTTGAACAGGGGGTAGAAGAAGTCGCGGAAGTACACCGCCATGGCGGCGCCGTCTTGGACGACGGCTTCCAGCCATGCGCGGCGCAGCGCCCACAGCACCGTGACCGCTTCGGGGTGTTCGTACCATTCGGTGCACCAGCAGATCGCGCCGTTGGCGGTGCTGGTGGGCGAGCGGGGCAGCTTGCGCTGGGCCCAGTCGCCGATGGTGTCGATCACCCAGCCCAGCAGCACGTCCATGTCGATCGGGTCGGACTCCGGGGCGGGCGCGGCCGCGCCGCCGGCCACGCCCGGGTTCGTGGGTGCGCTGGCCGCGGGGTCGGCGGGGGCGGATGCGGCTATCCGCTCGGCGAGCACGTCGAGGGCGGCCTCGAAGTCGTCGAGGCCTTGGGCGGAGCGTTCGGCGGTGGCGTCGACGCGCTCGACTTTGGTCGAGAGCAGCCGGTTCTGGGTACGCAGTTCGACGAGCGCTTCGCTGAGCGCGGCGAGCTGCTCGCGCAGTTCGGTGAGGGCGGTGTCGGAGTCGCCGGGGCTCATGCCGCGTCCGCTTTGGCTTGTTCGTCGAGGCGGCGTCGTAGTGCTTTGGCGACCGGGTTGTCCGGGCCGAGGTGTTCGATGGCGGCGTCGCGGACCTGCTGGGTGGCTTCGTCGCGGACGCGTTCGATGTCGCCCTTGTCGGGCTCGGTGTACCAGGGGATGAGGTCGATGAGTACCGGGCGTGAGGACTGGCGGATCAGTAGTGCGTGGTGCTTTTTCATGGCGGCGATGTGTTCGACGGGCATGATCGGTTCCAGCGAGCCGCGGTCGTTGGAGGTGGTGATACCGCCGGGGCCGTGGGAACGGCGGCGCTCGCGGGGCTTGTACTGGCCGACCAGACCGGAGATCTTGCGCAGGAACGGCTCGTCCTGCAATCCGGCGCCGAGGATGCGCACCGTGGCGGCGCCCCACAGCGCGGCGGCCTCGTCGGCGCCCCAGGTGGAGATGATCTGGGCTTCGGATTGGAAGATCGTGGTGACGGCCATCGATTTCGAGCCCAGGTGTGAGGCCAGCTTGGGCAGGCGTTTGATCTTGCAGATGTTGGCGCATTCGTCGAGGACCAGGGTCAGGGGCGGCTCGACGCGCCCGCCGTGGGCCGAGGCGGCGAGGTCGCCGAGTTCGAAGATTTTGGCGACCATGGCCGCGATCACCGCTCCGGCGCTGCCCGATCCTTCCTGGGTCATCAAATACAGGGTCGGGGCTTTGCCGTCGTCGAAGGCGAACAGCGACCACGGATCCAGTTCGCTGATCTTGGTGAGCGACACTTGCTCCCAGGTGTTCGGCGGGGTGATCCAGCGCAGGGTTTCTTCGTCTTGGATCGAGGCCAGTGCGGTCTGGGCTTCGCCGTAGACGCCGCCGCGGGTTTCTGCGGGCAGATCGAGCACGGCGGCGAACGCGTTGCCCGCCCGGCGGTTTCCGTGGGCGTGCAGGATGTCGATCGGTTTGTCGGAGTAGGTGTCGATCCAGTCCAGGACATCGCGCATGCTGCGTTCGCTCAGCGCGGCGGCCAGCAGCGCCCATGACAGCAGGTTTTTGCCGGTCGGGGCGAAGAAGGGGTCCTCGTTCTGGCCCGAGCCCGCGCCGCGGTTCTCCTCGATGAAGTGCTCGGCGATCTTTTTGGCGTCGCGCAGGGTCGTGATGCCGGAAAGGATGTTCCACCACCAGGTTTGGGCGGTGTAGGCGATCTGGCTGGGGTCGAAGACGAAGACCGGGCCGACGTTCTTGCGCAGCGCCCCGGTGAGGATCCACAGGTCGGGCTTGTTCGAGGTGGCGATCACCGCGCCGGGTGCGGACAGGATGCGCGGGACCGCGACGGCGGAGGTTTTGTTGCTGCGTGGGCCCATCAACACGATGGTGAAGTCCTCCCAGGAGGCGTAGATCAGCTTGCCCAGCAGGCGACCGATCAGCGGGGCGAGCTCGCGCATGGACACGCCTTTGGCCGAGTCGATGGAGGCGCGCAGACCGACGCCGCGCTGGGCGGCGTTCTTGGCGAGCATGTCGGGGATCTGGGACTTGTCGCGCAGCAGCTTCTCCGGCGTCTCGCGGGGCCAGGCCTTCCACACCATCCACCCCGCCGCGGCGGCGAGCAGGCACGCCAGCACGGCAACCAGCCCGATGACCAGCCAGGAGGTGCCGTTGTCGTGGATGCGGTAGATCCCGAGGCAGATTCCGGCCACGACCAGAATCGTGATCCATACCCAGGCCAGCGCCGAGTCACCCATCACGCACCCCTGCGCAGGGCGCCGATGTGCACCACCCGCACCGCCACGCCCGTGTCGTGTGCTGCCCGCAGCAGTTCGGCGCGCAGCGCGGCGGCCGCACCCGCGCTGCGCGTGCCGGGGACCTGCACGAGGAAGATCTCCGCAGCGGAGGCGAGCGCGGCCGCGGTGAGCACCGGCGCTTGGTCGAGTCCGGGTGCGGGAGCGGCCTGCGGGCTCAGGGCGGCCAGGATCGTGCTGTGCTCGAGAGGGAGGATGGCTTGGCGGACCACGGCCCAGATCGCGGCCTGTTCCCCGGGCGGGGATTCGCCGAAGGTGTCCAGATCCGCGATCGGGCCGTCCTCGCCGCGCCGCTCCAGCAGCCGGTAGGCCGGATCGAGGTCGCCGGTGTGGATCCAGTCCAGGACGTCGGTGAGGCTGCGTCGTCCGCGTACGGCGGCCAGCAGCAGGTTCGCGGTCAGCAGCGAGGCCTCCGGGACGAAGAACAACGCGCCCTCGTCGTCGACGACGGAGAACAGCGCCTCGGCGACGCGGTCGGCATCGGCCGCATCCTCGATCCCGGCCAGCAGATCCCACCGGAATGTGGTTGCCGGGCCGGGCATTTCGGGGTTCCACACCAGCCCTTGACCCCACCAGCGTTGTGGCAGCACCGCCACATGCTCGCTGACCGTGATGACCATGGCGGTGGATGTGCCGCCGGGATCGTGATGGGACTCCGGTGTGGCGATGACCTCGCGCATCATGATCCTTTCCCGAGTCGGTCGTTCATGCTGCATGGCTGCTCCGTCCTGTACCGGAATCGCCGAGTCCGGCGAATGCTCCGTCGGTGTTGTAGAGCTCGAGTTCCTCTGGTGTCAGGTCGACGTTGACCGGCAGCCCCATGCGGGAACCGGATTTGATGAGGTACTTGCCGCGGCCGGGATGACGTTGGCCGGGCACCCAGGTCGGGGGCGCGGACCAGCGCGTCACCAGTTCCTTCTCACCGCTGGTGAACGGGGAGATCGCGTGCAGGCGTTCCATTTCGGCGTTGTCGAGCCCACCGATGACCTTGATGGCGTTGCGGGCGACCATGCCCTTGGCCTTGGCCCGGTCGGCCTCGGTCGGCAGCGCTTCCAGGTCGGTGATGGAGTGGGTGGACTGGGCCGAGACCACCCCGCGCGCCCGGTTCAGCCGGGTCATCCGGTCGGATTTCTCCACCAGCCCCGGCGCCGCGCGCAGCGCCCGCCACAGCTCGTCTTGGGGTTGGAAGACGTTGCGGCGGACTCCGGCGGCTTGCTTGCCCTCGATCAGGCCCGCCGACCACGCCCACGCGCACATCATCGCCGCGGCGACCACGTCGTCGCCGTCGTCCTCGACGGCCTTGAGCGACAACGACACCGCGGGCAGATCGGCGTCGACGGAGAACGAGGAGGGCCGATCGAACATGCCGCGGATCGGTCCCTCGCACAGCAGCACCAGCGTGTTGCGCAGCTCGCGGATCTCGCGACGGTATTCGTACTCGTCGCGGGCGGCGACCACGCGCAGCAACGGTGTGCCGGCCGTGTCGAGGATGGTCACCAGTTCGGGAATCGTGGGATCGGACAGGCCGTAGAGCTGGCTGGCGGCGTCGGCCTGGTCGACGGCCATGGCCAGCAGCAGCCGCTCGGTGGCGGTGAGATCCTGTCCGCCCACGATCGTGATCAGCGACTCGAGCAGATCCAGTCGGCGCCCGCGCGCCTGGGAGACCAGCTGCTCGCGCGCGGTGCCGACCGCCGCGCCGATCGCGCCGCGCAGCGGCCCCAGATCCAGAGGGTTGAGGCTGTGCAGGCCGCGCCCGATGCGAAAGACCTTGCCCTCCAGCGCTTCCACGACCGGGGTGTACTCGTCTTTGATGTCGCCGGGGATCACCGCGGCGAACCCGAACGCGACCAGCCCGACCAGCAGCCGTTTGAGGGCCGAGGATTTGCCGATGCCGGGTTGGCCCTGGCACCAGATGCCGGTGTTGGTGACCAGGCCGTCGACGAGCCACTGCGAGGGATCGAGCCCGATCGGCTCGGCGGTGTGCAGGTGACGCCCGAACGGCACGCCACGCACCCGCGCACCCGAGGCGGCCGGAAACGGGTACAGGCCCTGGACCTGAGTGGTCGTGCCCGCATACAGCCTGCCCGCGTCGACGTTGTGGGCGTAGCCGCCGAAGGGCCGGTTCTCCCCGCGCGCACCGGGGAGCGGCGGCAGGGAAGCGAAGGGCGCGAACGGGTTGAACGGCGCCTGCCCGGGTTCGTGCGGGTCGGCCGTTTCCTGCTTGCGGTAGGCCGGGATGAGACCGAGTTTGGCGAGCCAGCGTTCGGCCAGCCCCGCCTGGCCTGCGGCGTTGTGCAGGCGGGTGAGGGCCTCGGCTTCGGTGACGCGTTCGGCGCTCATGCCAGCCACCGCTGTGCCGCGCTGCGCGAGAGGCCGTCTGTCGGCACGATGCCGTAGCCGAGGGAGGAGGCGAATGCGGCCGGTTGCGCGCCGCGAACCCGGCGGAACCGCAACTTGGTGTTGGCGATGCGGTCTTCGACGTCGGCACACGCGGTGGCCAGGGTTTGCTCGTTGCGCACCGTGGTGGTGACATACATGGTGAACCGGCCCAGGCCCGCGCCCATCGACTCTTCTTGCGCGGCTTTGCGGGCGCGCGCCCGGTCGTCGTGTTCGCGCTGGGTTTCGTCTTTTTTCGTCTTGGCGTTCCACAGTCGCCGGAAGGTTCCGGCGCGGATCTCGCGCTCGACGATCTCGGCGGCGGCCGCGGCCCGGTAGGGCCGGTAGACCATCGAGAAGCGCCTATAGTATTTTCCGGGGCTGACCAGTTTGAGCAGGATGTGGTGGCGCACAACGCTGCTGGGCATGCCCTTGAGCACCCAGGTCACCGAGTAGCCGGAGTCGTGGTAGTAGACGTCTTTGGTGGTTTCGGTGCGCAGCGGGCGGGCGTCGGTCCAGTCCAGCAGCTCATCGGTCTGCGTGTCGGGGGTGTCGGACAGGAAGATGCGGATGGCGGGATCGAAGGCGGCGCGCAGGTTGCGGATCACCGAGGCGGTGCTGGCGCGTTCGGTCACCGTCGCTCCGGCTGCGGCGAGGGCGGACTCGATGCGCGGCAGCCACCGCACGACCTCGGCCGCGCCCTCGGACAGGGTCGCCGGTTGGGGAGAAGCTTTGGACAGGTCGAAGTTGACCGTGACCCGCATCTGGATATCGGCGGTGGTCGAGCGGGACTGGCTGACCGCCTTCTCCATGATCGTTTTCGCCAGTTCCGGGGCGTGGCGGCCGTCGCGGTGCATGCGGGCCAGGGTGTAGGCGCGCTGGTCGACGCCGCCGGTTGGCGAGGATTCGCAGGTGAATACCACCGAGGAGATGATCGGGGTGAACCCGAGATCGGCCAGCCAGTTGCCGTAGTTGCGGACCCAGGTGTTGGTGTCGGCGCTGTCGGCCAGGGTGATGCCAACGGGGGACACCTTCAGCACCGCCGAGAGGATTCCGGTGCGCCGGTTCCAGATCAGGCACTGGGTGCCGCCGCGGCCGTCCTCGACGGTCAGCGGCATCAGCGGGGCCAGCACCCCGGGCAGGTTGTCCCCGCGCGGTACCTCCTCGAGCACGTCGGCGGCGTAGGCGTCGCTGTTGCGGCAGTTGCCCCACCACGCGCGCACGGTCCATGTGGCGTGCTCGACGGCGGTGCGCCGGGTCTCGCCGACCGGGACGATCGTCAGGGCGAGCACGGGGACGGCGAGGAACGCTCCGACGAAGGCCAGGAAGAGGTCGATGAACGTGGTGAACGCCAGGATCACCACCGTGGCCAGGACGATGGCCGTGCCGCTGGCTCCCAGCCGGCCCAGGCCGAAGCCCCGGACCTCTCGGAACCCGCCGTAACCGGGTGTATCGCTCATCATGTGCTCCTAACGTGTGTCGCGGGCCTGGCGGTGTGGGTATGCGCGGATGCGCGCAGATGTGCTGGTGCTCATGGGCGTTGGGGTCCGAGGTCGTCGCCGCTCATCTCCGTGCCGAGTTCGTCGGCGGTCTCTGCGGCCGACCCGGCCGCCGAGATCCCTGCCTGGATCGCCAGCGACGCTCCGCCGGTGGCGGCCGCACCCGCGGTCCCTGCCGCTGCGGCGGAACCGCCCCCGGCCGCCCCGGCGGCCGCG
>NZ_BAGH01000598.1 GCF_000308715.1 Nocardia tenerifensis NBRC 101015 | reverse complement strand
CGTATCCGTATGCTGCGGGCCATCCGAAGTAGTCCGCGAAGTGCGGGCGAAGCGTACGGAGGTTGAAATGGCGCGCGTACTTGCCGTGATGAATCAGAAGGGTGGCGTCGGGAAGTCGACGATCACCGTGAACCTGGCGGCAGTGACCGCCGACGTGTCCGGCACAGACGATGCCGACGGTTCCTCGCCCGTGACGGCGGTGTCGATCGACCCGCAGGGCTCGGCGCTGTGGTGGGCGGAGCGCCTGCACCAGCTGCCGTTCCACATCGCCCAGGCGCACGACGACCTCGACGGATTGCGCAAACTCCCCCACCTGCCAGGCATGAAGCACGTCTACGTCGATACCCCGGGCTGGATCGACCTGTCCGAGGACGACGAGGACGGTGATCCGCTGGGCACCGGTGCAGCCGCGGCCGCATTGCGGGCGATACTCGACGTCGTCGATTTCGTGGTGGTTCCGATCACGACCGAACCGCTGACGTTCGACCCGACCGCGCAGACAATCCGGAAAGTGCTGGAGCCACGCGACATCCCTTACGTGGTGGTGGTCAACAACTGGGACCCGCGCGACGGTGTCGCCGATCTGGAGCAGACGAAGGGTTTCGTCAAGGCGGGCGGGTGGCCCTTGGCCAAGACCGTGATCCGCCGGTACAAGATCCACGCCCGCGCATCCGCGGATGGCCTCACCGTCATCGACTATCCGGCTAACCGCGTCGCCATGCAGGCGCGCGAAGACTTCTACCGGCTCGCGCTGGAGCTGCAGGTCGGGGGGAAGTGACGATGCCAGCAGGATCACGGACGAATCTGTCGGACTTGGCAGGTGGCGTAGGCGCGAATTCCCCGGTCGCCCAGCGTGGCCGGCCGAGCGGGCCGCCGACGTCGGCGCCGCTGGAGAAGTTGGCCGGGAATCCGCGCAATCCGCGCGAGGATCTCGGCGACCTGAGCGACCTGGCCTCCATTGCCGAGCGCCAGCTTCAGCCTGTTCTAGTGGTCACCCGCAAGGCGTACCTGGAACTCTTCCCTGAAGACGCCGAGCTGATCGGTGACGCCAAGTGGGTCGTGGTCACCGGAAACCGTCGCCTCGCCGCGGCCCGTAAGTACGGGTGCACCGTCCTCGAGTTCGTCATCAAGGACGACGTCGCCAAGGACAAAGTTACCTTCCTGACTGCGGCCATCGACGAGAACATCGGGCGCCGGGACTTCGACGTGCTGGAAGAGGCCCGCGCCGTCGACCAGCTGGCCACCGAGTGCGGCAGTGCCGACGGAGCCGCAGCACAGCTGAAGCGGTCCAAGGGGTGGGTCTCGCAGCGACGAGCCGTTCTCCAGCTGCACCCCGAGCTGCAGGCCGCCCTGCGGGCCGGCGAACTCGCGTTCCGCGCGGCACGCAGTCTGGCCCGCGTCCCACTCGAAGAACAAGTCGCCGCATGGCAAGCGCAGCAAGAAAGAGCTGCGAACAAGACCAATGACGAGAGCCCCAAACCGGCGCCCGGGCCCAAGCCCGCGAGCGCACCCCGTATCGCGAAGGCGCTCCGGAGGTTCGAGCCAGAGCCTGCGGTGCTCGCGCAGGCACTTCGCGACTACCTTCCGGCGCCGATGCTCGCCGCCCTGGTCGAGGAGCTCCACGGCTCCCGCTGATCCTTGCGTCGAAGTCTTGGCGCCCGCGGCAGGGCGTATGTATTTCACCATCGTCGCGCTCGACGGCATCGACGTCCATGACCCTGCCGACGACAAGACGGGTGAGGGCCGGGCGCGGAGGTCGTGAAGATCTGTGTCGGAATGCGGGTCGAATTATGAGGCCCAACTTGGAGTGGCTCCACTGGTCCTGGATCAGCCCGTACCCGAGGAACCCCGCCCCCACCTGTTCGAAGGACTTAGACCACGTCGTGGTTCTACGAGCACAACCGATACGCGATGGCTGCAGCTGGTCGCGGACCGGCCGGTGGCCTCCCTTGTCATGACCAGCGACAACATTCCAGATGCGATGGCGTTGCATTGCGACAGTACAGCTGTGACACAGATCACAATCTGTTGCAAACTCGCTGGTAGGCGACAGGTGTCTCCCGCCAAAGACCTGTGGCAGCCATAGCAATCGCGCATGCACGTGTAGCCCGAGATTCGCTCGCGCGTGTTGAGGCGACCTTGTGTGATAGCTTCCTCGAAATTGGGTCTTAGTCCGGTGCTGATGCATCTGGACTTTTTTTATGCCCATTTCCGGAACCACCCCGCCGGCGCCTGGTCGACGGCGGCGCAGCCACCGAGGCGACCCCGCCGTTCCGCGTGCTGCCGGGCACGGCAGCACGCCCCCCGCAGCTGCCGCACGCGCGTCCCGGAACGGCCAGCGGGTACCCCAGCAACGCGCTGAGCCGCGTCCACCCGATCCGCCCACGCCGAATCCGCCGGCACCGCTAGATCCGCTCCAGCTCGCGGTCGACGGATCGCCGCTCACGCCGCGGATCACGCGGACACCCGAGAGCGTGGCCGATATCATCGACCGCCAGCTGACCCGCGCGACGAGCCCAGAGCACCACGGGCTCTATATGGCGGTGTTCAGGTTCTGGCGAACCACGCTGGTGCTGATGGTGCTGGCGTTCGTGGTGGCCGGTGGAATCGTGACCGCGGGCATCGTGGCGGCAGTACGCTTCACCGGCATGCCACCAGCGGCGGCGATAGGACTGGGCGCACTGAGCGGCGTCTCGAGCGTTGTCCTCGGGGCGGTATGGCTGCGCAAGCTTCTGAAGTCGGCGCTCGCGCGCCTCAGGTCTATCAGCGGCAGCTCGACGACGAATCCTCCAGCTCCCGACGCCGATCGTGCGCCATGAGTGCGCCACTGCGATGGAACCACGCGCCCACCACGACGGTCACCGCGACCGTCGCCACCACGGTGACCCTGGAGGCCGGGGTGCCCTGCCCGAAAAAGTACGCTCCGCTCACCGCACCGATCAGCATTCCCACGCCCGACATCGCCACACCAACAGCAAAACGTCCGGCAACAGAATGCAGCCACAGGTACGCGTCCGAATCCCGCATCCTCCAGACCCTACGCGGACCCTGTGTCCAGTTGGGACCACGATCCAGCCGACCGGGTATGCCTCGCCCCGGCCCGCAGCACCGTCCGGCCGCTGATCGAGCGAGTCATTAGTAGTGGTGAGACCTCCGCTCGCGCCACTACCAATGACTCGCTCGCACCGCGCCCTGTTGCGTAAACGGCAGGCCTTCCCCCGGGTCTACCAGCCCACCACGCCATACCCCGCCCGAAATCGGCCGCTACTACCGGTGACCCCACCATGTCTGCTCACCCGGTTCAGGAGCCGAGCCACGCCGTACAAACCCAAGGGGACGCCTGCAAGCACGGCACCAGGGCGGACCTGGTTTACCGCGGTAAACCAGGGATGGGCTCCGCCTCGGGCAGAGTCATACGAGCAGCACCGCGCCGAGCTGGTCGTGCAGTAGTTCGAGCGCCAGAGCGTCGGGGTCGTCAGGATCGGGCGGACTGTCGTCGAGGCCGGGATAGCGCGGCTCGGGTGGGCCTGTCGCGAGCTGGGAGGCCCAGATGAGTTCGTTCAGGGTGTGGTCGCTGTCCCAGGGCGCGGCCGGGATATCGGAGAGTTCGGTATCGGCGGTGGGGTCTTCGACCATGCCGAAGCGGATCTCGAGCCAGGTCCGCCACTCGGCCCGCTGTTGTTTAACTTCGCCGAGGCGTATGGCGCGCTCGGCGTGCAGGTTGTGGCGGTCGGCGATGTCATCGAGCGAGTGCGGGCCCGGGGCGACGGTGCCGCGGCCGCGCGTGATCAGCCCATCGCGAGCGAGGGCGGCGAGTACGTCGTGGCCGGTGCTGGAAGCGACGTGGGTGGCCGCGATGACGTCGGCGGCCGCGGTGAGCCCGGTGCGGGTGATGAGTTCGTAGATGGCGCGTTTGTGCAGGCCCAGGACCAGCCAGGCGTCATGGACCGGCCCGACGCTGATCCGGTCCAGCGGGACCGGGTCGGTGAGTTCGTCGAGGTTCTCGGCGCGGCGCGCGGTGACGAGGCTGTACTCGTCGGCGAGGGTGCCCGCGGCACGACGCGTGCGGAACACGGGGGAACCCGGGATCTCGCGGACCTCGGCCAGGACCGAGGCGACGGTCTCGTGCGCCATCAGGCCGGCGTGCAGGCCGAGCGAGCGCACCCCGACCTCGACACAGGGGGTACCGTCCGGCGCCATCCTCCCGGCGACGTAGGCGGCGTAGGCGAGGGCTTGGAGTACCGCGACGACTTGCCAGCGGCGGTTCTGGCCGGGCCAGGTGGCGTGCGTCCAGGCGGTTGCTCGGGCAAGCCAGTCAGCGTGTGGAGTCGCCGACAACGTCGGCGGCGATGCCGCCGATTTTTCGTGCCCTCCCGTTAAGGGGGGTGTGTGCTGTTCACGTTCACTGTGTGTAGCGCACCGGAAAAAGTCTCCGAGGTGTGATTGGACCCAGTCGCAGGCATGACTCCAGTCCCGGTTCAGGGCGCGGTCGATCTCGTAGTCGGCCTTGTAGCGGGCGTAGGTCTCGGCCATGCCGAGCCAGTCCGAGCCCATGCGGGTGCGGACCTCGGCAAGGGTCATACCGCGTAGCGCGGCTGCGATCAGCACGTTCTGGCGCCACTCCGAGGCTGAGTCGTAGCGGCCTGGGACCATCGCGCCCGTCGTCGCGAACGCCTCGGACGCGATAGGGAAGGCGCTTTTGCCGCGCCAGGACGGCCGTAGCCGCTGCTGCTCGCCCTCGCCCTCCCAGACGTCGATGGGGCGTTCTCCGCGCTCGTAGCGCTGTTCTGAGCCGGTTTCCGGCGTGCGGGAACGCGAGCGGCCAGCGGCGGATGCGTTCGAGTTGGTGAGGGAGTCGCCGAGTAGCAGGCGCAAGCGGGCGACGAGGCCGAATTCGACGCGGCGTTCGGTCAGGACCGCGACCGCGTCGGCAAGTGTGCCATCCAGAATGCGGTGTCCGCCTTGGCGAGTGCGGGAGCCGGGCGGGACGATCGATCCGATCGCGTCGTTGTCCATCGGGGCGCGGTCCAAGGTGGGCAGACGGGCCGCGAGCAGCAGCATCACCGATTCCAGGCCGGCCTTGTGCAGGGTCTCGCCCGGGGACAGTGGCACGATCAGGTGACGGCCGCCGGTGCCGGGATTGTGGTCGCTGACTATCTCGGCGCCGGCCTCGACGAGAAGCGCGTGCAGCCACACGAAATCACGCAATACCGCAGTCGGCCCCAGATCCTTCGCGTCAAGATCGAACACCAGCTTGTCGGTGGTGCGGGTCTGGCGAACCCAGAACGTCACGGCCGCAGGCAGATCCGGCAGTTTCTTCGACAAGGGCCGGGCGCGGCCCACCCGCTCGTTCGTAGCCGGATCGATCAACCACATCGACCCCGTCGCAGCGATCAGCGGGGCCAGACGCGCGAAAACCAGCTCGGGGGCATCAGTGGCCTGAGCTGGTAATTCCTTCGTTTCGGGTAGCTGGGCGGCTGTGTGCTCAAAATCGTGACCGGCTACACCGGCCCCAATGCTTTGTCGCGCACGTTCAGCCTTGCTACCCTGATTCACGCGTACCAAGCGTGTCCTATCAGGGACTTGAAGAAGAAGCCTTCCGGCGGCAACCGGGGGGCCTTCTTCGTTTATGGGGGGCATCCACCCTTACGGGTGGTTTTCCGGCCTAGGCCGGACGTTTCAGTCCTTCTCGGTCGTGGTGGGGGAGGTCGGGGTAAGCGGGTAGGTCCAGTTCGCGCCGGAGCGCGATCTCGAACAGCTGGCGTTTGTTGAGCCCACGCGTCTTGGCCGCCTCATCGAGTGCTGCGACAACTTCGCGTGACAGGGCTATGCCAACGGGTTTCGTCGGGGGCAACTTTGCGGGTCGGGCCATAGGTAACTTCTAGATCGAATCGGTAGCCGAGTGGGGGAGGCGCGCCGGGGCGAGTTTCACAAGGATTTTGTGTACGCGGTGCACGCATCCGCACCAGCCGTGTGGAATGACCTACGGCACTTCGTATTCCCTCGTGTGCCGCGCGTGGAGATAGTGACATCGCCAGGAAGGGTAAAGCATGAGTTTCACCCCTCCTGGCAAGAAGTGCGGCAGGAAGTTCTGTTGGGCGACAGGCACTCTCGAGGCAACCGGCGGCTACTCCGGCAGCACTCGGTCGGTGAACCCAGCGTCGACGAGTTGGTCGTATGCCGCACGGACCTCGTCCGGGACGTCTTGCTCGATGGCCCAGTCGTTCGCCGAGTAGACCCAAATCCGTTGTGTGTCACCGACAAGCATGGTGATTACACGTTCGATGTCCCCGATTTCGTGGATGTAGTAGTCCAGTGGCATGTCTTGCGAGGAACAGGTGACGTCGACCTCTGGCCAGGCTTTGCGGCATATGGCGTAGCTGCGTCGCTGTTGGTACGGACGAGAGATCAGCATTACCGATCGAATGCCGTCCAGCAGGCCGTGTTCGGCGAGAAGTTCTCGCGTGAAGTCGATGTTTTCCTTGGTGTTGGTGGCGCGGGGCTCCACCAGGATCGCTTCGGGAGGAACGCCGAGGTTGACGGCGTGCTCGCTGTAGTGCACGGCCTCACCGCGAGGAAACCGCTCGATCGTGGTCGGTGCGTTGGCGCCGGTGAAGACGATCCGCGGAAACATCTTCCGGCCATACAGCCGGGCAGCATGATTCGCGACGCCGAGATCGTGGCTTCCGAGCCCGATCGCGATGTCGACGGGGCGTATCTCGTGGCCCATTTGGTTGTAGTCCCAAAGGGTTTCGATGGCGGGCCGCAGGTCTTCGGGGATCTTGGTCAACGGCATGCTGCTGCGTCCTTTCAGTCGGGCAGTTTGAATTCGTACGTCCACGAGAACCTCGAGGCGGCGTGCACGCCGCGGGCGAACTCGACGATCTGGTCGTCGGCGGTGTAGGTCTGGCGTGTGAGCACCATGACCGGCTCGCCGCCGGGAAGGTTCAGTTGCTCGATTTCGTCGGGGGTGGGCATCCGAGCCGAGATCGTCTCAGTCATGTGGTCGGGCTCGTATCCCTGAAGGGTCAGGACCGCGAATCCTCCGCCTCGGCCGGCGGGCCCAGGCGTGGGGTCGACCAGTGGTGTTCCCTCGACATGTGCGGGCAGGTAGTAGCTCGTTAGCGAGTGGGTCGGCAGGCCGCCATCGCGGACCAGGCGTGCTCGCTCGTACACCGGGGATCCAGGCTCCAGCCCAAGGGCTGCCGCCACCTCGGCATCCGCTTCGACCAGACGAACGGTTTGTGTCTGGTCGCTCGGCGTCCAGGCTCGTCCGGATGCCTCGCGGTCTGCGGCGAAGGCCACGATGTCCCCGAATTTCCACTTCTTCTTGGAGTACCGGTCGGCACCCAGACGTCGCATCGGTGGTCGTTCGCGAACCACGGTGCCGCGCCGCCTGATCGGCGTCACCAGGCCTTCAGCCTCAAGCAGGCCGACAGCCTGGCGGACGGTCTTGACGTTGACGCCGTAGCGCTCGGCTAGCTCGGCCTGTTTGGGCAGCGTGGCGCCCGGAAGGTACT
Organism: Nocardia tenerifensis NBRC 101015; assembly: GCF_000308715.1. Lineage (GTDB taxonomy): Bacteria > Actinomycetota > Actinomycetes > Mycobacteriales > Mycobacteriaceae > Nocardia > Nocardia tenerifensis. The sequence goes on along the minus strand of NZ_BAGH01000598.1, from coordinate 35,190 downwards.
CGCCCTGCTCAATGGCGGTGCGAAGGCTGGCCGCTAGTTCGCGGTAGCCGCTGATGGTCATCAGCTGCCTCTCTCTCGTAGGTCTGGCCGGTCGCCACCCAGCGCATTAAGACTAGCCATACCCCATCAAGGTCGATGAAATCTCGATTAGAGCCGGTTCTATTGACGTACCACTCCTTTATTGGTGCAATAGAACCACCTCTATTAGAGATGGAAGGAACCGCGCGATGGCTGTTCACAGAGAAGGGGAGTGGCTGGTCGCGACGCGGTCCAGCCACGTCGCATACGAGGCTCGCCCGGGTTGGCACCGGTTGTCGTTCTGGCCGGAACGGCTGGTGTCGTCGAGTGCGGCGGTCGCTGGCCTCGTGCTGGCGGAGATCGCCAACGACTGGAACGAGCTGCTGTGGGCTGAGAGCCCGAACGTCGAGATGGTCTGGAAGTTGCTGGGGGGCCAGGCAAAAACGCTGGGCATGGACGCTTTCGAGGCGGTCGCCCGGTGTGAGCAGTACGAGGCCCCAGCTCGTGGCATCGACCGGGGGGTGCGGTCGTGACTATCGAGGTTCATGTCAGGGATTCGATGCTGGCGCGCCCGGTCGCCACGGTGCATGTGGGCCGGGCGTTCATGACGAGCGAGTCGACCTCGCATCACGCGCGCTATGTCGGGCAGGGCCAGTGGACGGTCGACTACCTGCCGGGTCGTCAGCTGACTGGTGATGAGGCGGTCGCCGCGATGAAGATCGCCGCCGCGCCGCAGCGTCCGGAGGTTATGTCCTGGGCCGCCAGGCTCGGGTTGACCAGTGCTGAAGCGGTTGGTTTGGCGGCAATGAAGACCGCCGCCACCGCCGAGCGGGCGATCGGAACCGAGCGGTGAGCGCGCCCAAGGGTGACGAGCCCGAGGTGGTCGGCGACGCACCAGCGCTCGTGGTCGTGTCCGCCGGCCTCGGCGGCGTCGGGTGCATGGCCTCCGTATTCCTGGCGGCGGTGGTAGCGGCGCTGGTCGTTCTGGTGTGGGTGGTCGTGGCGTTCCCGTCCCAGGTCGGTGACGGGTCGGCGGTGCCGACATCGCGGCCGTTGGGCCCGTGTGAGCCGTTCTGCAGCCTGCGCACCACCACTCCGATGGTGTCGGGAGGTGCGCGGTGACCGCTACCGAGTTGGTCGATCCCGTGGTGTTCGCCGATCGGATCTGCCGGGGCATCCCGCAGGCCATCTTCTTCCCGAGGGGGCGGCAGAGGCGGGCGATCGAGAAGGCGAAGGCGTACTGCCGGGTGTGCCCGCGGTTGACCCACTGCGCGGAATGGGCGCAGTCCCGGGCCCGTTCGGGTGCGCTGGCGAACTGCGTGATCGCGGCGGTTCATCTGCCGGGCACGCATAAGGGCCAGGCAGATCGTGACGCCGCTGCCGCGGAGCTGGCCGAGATCGCCGGCCGTGGCGTCCTGCTCGTCTCCGATGTCGAGGGGGCCGCGTGATGGAGCACTACGTCACCGACACGGGCACGGTCCGCGTCGGTCAGCTCTACCGCGAGGTGCGCGAGGGTGCGCGCACGCTGCGCGTCGAGTCGTTCACGACACCGCGGACCGATTGGAAGGGCCACAAGCACTGCCTGGTGATTTGCGTGGTGGCCGATGAGGAGCAGGGTCCGCAGGGCTCGCTGGCGGGACGCTCGCTCGTCGACGCCGACCGGCTGACCGGCCCGGATTTCGTGCGGATCGACGCCGAGGGCGGTGCGTGATGCCGATTCGTCCGGAGAACCGCGGCCGCTACCCGGCCGATTGGGCCGAGATCAGCAGGGCGATTCGGTTCGAGCGTGCTGGTGGCCGGTGTGAGTGCGCGGGGGAGTGCGGACGCCCGGTGTTCCCGATCTTTCACCTCGGCGAGGACGGCCGGTGCCGCAACCGCCACGGTGGGCGCGCGATCGGGACGGGGTCACAGGTGGTGCTGACCACCGCGCATCTCAACCACATTCCCGAGGACTGCCGCCCGGAGAACCTCAAGGCCATGTGCCAGGGCTGCCACCTCTTCTACGACGCCGCTCACCACGCCCAAACCCGTGCCGCGACAAGGCAAACCGAGCTTGCCGCGCTGATGGACCCGCTGTTCGACATCAAGGAGGTGGCGGCATGGATCGCCGAGTGAAGGATCCGGCCCAGCACGCCGATATCGACGCGTGGAAGCCGGTGATCGCGGTCGGCGCGATCGGCGGCGCTTCCTTCACCGTGTCGGCGTCGCTGCGGTTGGCGGAATTGTTCGGTGGCCCGGCCCAGGACGTGCCGTGGAACCCGGTCGCGCTGGCCACCCACCTGGGCGTCACCCAGGATCTCGTGTGGTCCGGGCATGCCTGGGCGGCAGCGGGAGCGCTGGCGTTTGGTTCGCTTGCAACGCTGCGCCTTTCGGCGTGGGGCTGGCAGTACGCCTGCGCCAAGCCATGGCAGCACACGGGCAAAGGCAAAGGCAAAGGCCGGCGCTCGAAGTTCGAGCGGCACCCGATCGATGAGCGGGCCCAGTACATGGGTCGCGGCAAGGCGCTCAAGCCGCTTCTGGCGTCCACGGTCGCCGAGTCCGCGCACCGGCTGGACGTGAAGTTCCCCAACGCGAAGATCGCCGCGAAACAGCATGTGCCCCAACGCAACGGCGTCTCGATCGGCATGCCGGTGCTCGGCGGGGATATGCTTTACGGCTCCTACGAGGACCTGCACGTCGACATCTGGGGCCCGCGCCAGGGCAAGTCGACCTCGCGCGTGATTCCGGCGGTGCTGGAAGCGGCCGGGTCGGTGCTGACCACCTCGAACAAGAGTGACGTGGTCGCGGCGACGTCGGTGATGCGCGCCGAAGTCGGGCCGTGTTTCGTGTTCGACCCCCAGCGCATTGCCGGGCAGAGCGAGCCGTGGAGCTGGGATCCGCTGTCGTATGTGATCGCCCCTGAACAGCGTCCGAAGCTGCCCCAACCGCAGACGCAGCTGCACGCGGTCGCCGACGAGATCACCGACGGGGTGTTCGTCGACGAGCCCGCCGGCATCGGTGATCGCGATGTCGAGGTGACGCTGGTGTGGGGTGCCGGTGACCGCGCCGCGAAGCTGGCTGCGCACTTCGCCGACAGCGACGACGGTCAGGACGCGAAGAAGGACGCGTTCTTCGACCCGGCCGGCGAGGAACTGCTGGCGATGCTGATGCTGGCGGCCGCGCTGGCGGATCGTCCGATCTCGCAGGTGTGGGAGTGGCTGACCAACGAGTCGAATACCGAACCGGCGCGGATTCTGGATCTGGCCGGGCACCACCTGGCCGCCAAAGGCCTGTTCGGCGAGTACAACTGCGATCCCAAGCAGCGCTCGGGCGTGTTCGGCACCGCCCGCAAGATGGGCCGCATCCTCAAGTCCCCGGAGCTGCGCCCGTGGATCGAGCACGGCGGCAACCGGCGCCGTTTCGACCATCGGGCCTTCGCCGCGAGTGACTCCTCGACGCTGTATCTGCTGTCCATGGAGGGCGCCGGGTCGGCCGGTCCAATCCTCAACGCGCTCACCGCCGCGGTGCTGGAGTCCTCGATTCAGCGCGCCGCCGCGCATGGCGGGCGGTTGCCGACGCCGTTGACGGCGGTGCTCGACGAGGCCGCCAACGTGGTGCGCTGGCGCGATCTTCCCGCGAAATACAGCCACTTCGGCTCACGCGGCATCGTCGTGATGACCGTGCTGCAGTCCTGGGCTCAGGGTGCACGCTGCTGGGGCGAGGCGGGCATGAAAGCGCTCTGGGGTGCGGCCAGTGTCCGTGTGCTCGGCTCGGGCCTGGACGATGTCGGGTTCCTGCGTGAGCGCGCCGAAGCGGTCGGCCAGCACAACGAGCTGACCGGATCGGTGTCGCACAGCGCCTCGGGGCGGTCGGTGTCGCGGTCGCTCGTCGAGCGCCAGACCTTGATGGTCTCGGAGATCCAGGCACTGCCACGCGGCCGAATGATCGTCTACGGCAGCGGTTTTCCCGCCGTGCTGTGTGCCTCGGTCCCGTACTGGGATCGCCCCTACGGCGCCCGCGTAAAGGAAGACATCGAGGCCGCCGCCAAGAAGGCGGCCGCGCTGGCGGCCGCGCAGTTCCCCGGCATCGACCCGTCACAGCACAGCGGTGATGAGCGAGCGGAGGGCGCGGCATGACCCAGTTTCCCGACGACGACCTGGACGACGACCTGTTCACCGAGCAGGTCCTCGCCGGTATCGACGCACTCGAAGCCGCAGAGGACGGCGCGGCCGGCGGTGCCGCCAGGGCCAAGCAGGGTGGCGAGGAGCCGCCCCCGCCGCACTATCCGAACCACATCGAGTGGGTCGTGCAGTGGTTTTCCAAGATGTACGCCCGCGAGGTCGGCGAGGGAACCACCGATATCGCCTGGTGCCCGTGGTGGCTGAACCACCCCGAGGCCTGCTCGACGTTCGAGTCGATGTGGCGGGCGTGGGAGCACCTGCGCCTGGACGGCAAGACCGGCATGAGCGTGTGGTGGCGCGATCACTGCAACCCGCACATGACCCGGCTGCTCGACCCCACCGGCACGTTCCGCTACTGCACCGTCAAAGGCCATTTCGCCAACGGCGTGCTGTCTCCGCTGCCGCTGGCCTCGCCCGGCGCGGTTCTGTCTTCCCCGGCCGTCGCAGGTGCCGGGGCTGTCTCCACAACCACCAATGGGAGGAAAAACCATGTCGGACGTCTCTTCGCCCGCATCACCGGAAACCACTGACGCGCTGCCGTTCACTCGCCGCGAATTGATCGAGGCCATCTACGAACTCAGCCGCCACACCACCGTGACGCACCCGCGCGATCCCCGCCCGATCACCATGGTCGACAGCTCCGCGCGCGAGCTGGGAGCCCAGATCCTGGGCAACATCCGCGCGCGCCAGGTGCTCGGCGGCGAGGAAGCCGCCCGCGCCGAGGTCGTGGTCACCGAGCTGCTCGACGGCGGGGAATCGCGCTACGCGTGGGAACGCGTCGCCGACCCGGAAATGTATGAGGCGTGGGTGAACACCCAGGCCGAGCACCCCGAGGCGGGCAACGACCTGTGGCTGAGTGCCGCGGGCATCGCCGATACCGGCCAGGAGTTCCCCGACGCGCTGTTCCTGTCACCCGTGCACGCCGATCCCCGCCGTGCCGTGCAGATGAGCCGTGACGAGCTGCGCACCACCGTGGAGGAGCTGGTCGAGCATGTGGGCACCGATCCGAAGGAGTACGAGACCGGCGCCCAGTACTGGGAGATCTGCTTGCGCGAACTCGCCGAAGCGGCCGTCTCCACCATCCGCGAAGGCGAGGTGGTCTCGGCCGGTGAGGCCGCCCGCCTCGAACGCCTGATCGCGTCGGCAACGAGTTTCGAGCAGGTCCGCGGCACCGCGGGCCAGGGCATGTGGGAGCTGGCCACCGACCCCGACGCCTACCAGACCTGGCTGCAGGTGCGGGCGGTGTCGATCCAGCACGCGATCAGCGCGGACCCCCTGGACTGGACCAACAGCGCCGGAGAGTTCGTCGACGCCATCCGGTTGCGCCCGTTCCGCGCCGACAGCCTGGCCCGCGCCGATCACCAGATCCTCGACCGTGCCGGTGTCGAGCGGGCCTTCGCCGAAATCGCCGCCGTCGCCGACCCGTTCATGGACACGACCCGCCTGAGCTCGGGCAGCCAGAACCTCGACGGCGTCGAGCAGCGCTTCGCCGTGCTGGCCGAGAACATCCTGGCCACCGCCCGCCACAGCGACACCCTCACCGCCTCGGAGGCCGGCCGCGCCGAACGCGTCATCGCCTCACTCGCCGCGGGGGAGTACAGCCCCGAGATCGCCACCGAGGGCCGCGTGTGGGAGCTGGTCACCAACACCGACGCCTACACGACGTGGATGACGGAACGAAACATGCGCCTGCACAACCTCTACGGCGCACACCGTGCGCCCGGCGTCGACCGCGACGGGCAGTTCCGCAACGCCCCCGGACTCAAGCGCATCGAGATCGACCCGCACGAGCTCGCCGAGCTGCAAGCGAAGAACACATTCCTCAGCCGCGAGGAGTTGCTCGACCGGATCGCCGCGCTGGAGGTGACCGCCGAGGAGATCGACGATCTGGCCGCTCACTTCGAGTCCACCTACAGCGAACCCGACCAGCTCGCCCTGCTGGAGGAACAGAGCGGCCACATCGCCGCCGAGATCCTCTACACCGTGCGGGAGGGCGCGGTCCTGAACCAGGACGAGCAGGATCGCGCCGAGCGGGTGGTCGCCGCCCTCTTCCACGGTGAACGGATCGATATTCCGCGCGAGCTGGGCGGTGCGGAAAGGCCGAACACGTGGGATCTGGTCGGGTCGCCGGCGTTGTTTCAGGCGTGGCTGGATCAACGCATCGAGCGCGACGGTGTCGAGCGCGACCAGATGGCCGAGCAGGTGGCCGAGGCACAGTGGGCGGCGCAGCAGCAGCGCGAACTCGCGGAGGACGTCGAGTTCTGGGAGGCGAATCCGGATCTGGATCCGTCGGTGCGGGCTGACGAGCAGCGGTTGCGGGACGCGGATTCTCTTGAGCCGGATTGGGATTCGGAGTCCGCGCAGCGGCGCGAGGCGACCCTGACCGCGAACCAGATCATCCACGACCCGTCGCTGGCGGCGCAGCTGCTCGCGGGGGAGAACCGCGACGCCGTCGTCGCCGCTCTCGCCGAGGTCGCGCACGAGCACTTCCAGGAGTGGCAGAGCCTGCAGACGGACTACCGCCACGCTCGCGGGGAGATGAAGACCCTGCAAGCGACGATCGACAAAGCCGCGGCACAGGCCATCTCCGACGAACGGGAGCTGCGCGAGTTGCGGGCGGATCGGGACCGGTTGCAGAGCGCGGCAATGGATTTCGCCGCCGATCTCGGTATGACACCCGCGCGGGCGACAGTACCGCAGGCGGTGGCACCGTCGACTTATTCGGTCGCGCCGTCCCCGGAGTTCCCGGTCCCGGTGAACACGCAGTCGGTGGAGCCGTCGGCGCCGTGGTGGCGGCCGCTCTCGCACGGTCTCGGTCTGGGCGGCAGAGCTGAGCGTGGAGCCAGCAGGTGAGTGGGCAGAACCCATCGAGAACGGCGGCCGCCATCGCACGGCCGTCGTTCGACCGCATCACCGCCGCCCTGGACGCTCACGCCGTGGCGCACAACCGCAAGCCGGGGCCGGCCTCACAGGCGGGGGAGTGGACCAAGTACCGCTGTCCTGGCCACGACGATCACGATCCGTCGCTGGGCCTGATCTATGACCCCGACAAGCACAAGACCGTCCTGCGGTGTTTCACCACCTGCACCGATGAAGAGGTGCTGCACGCGATCGGTTTGGACGTGCGGGATCTGTTCGACGTTCCGCGCCGCGGAACCGGGCCACGCGCCGGGCGATCCCGCACCGGCGGTCAGGTCCGTGACGGTGGCCGGGCGCCTACACCGGTGCAGGGGCAGGCTGTCCCGGTCGAGTCCAAACGCGACCGGCTCGGGAAGGTGACCGGGGCCCGCTACCAGGCGGGGATCTACCTCTACACCGACGAACGCGGCCACCCGCTCGGCGAGGTCGTGCGCTCGCACATCCCGCACGAGCACGGCACCGAAAAGGTGTTCCGGCAACGCAAATGCGACGCGGGCGGACGCTGGAGCGGGGGCGGATTCGCCCCGGTCCTCTACCACCTGCCCGCCGTGCGCGAAGCCGTCGCCGACCGCGAAACCATCTGGGTCGTCGAGGGCGAAAAGGACGCCGACCGCGCGAGGACGGCCGGGTTGGTCGCGACCTGCAATGCCATGGGAGCGGGCAGTTTCCGGCCCGAGCATGCCCACCAACTGCGCGGTGCCGCCCGGGTGGTGATCGTCGCGGACAAGGACGAGCCGGGATACCGCCATGCCGCCCGTGTCGCCCAGCTCCTCCAGGGCCGGGTCGGGGAGCTGCTGGTGGTCGAGGCCGCGACGGGCAAGGACCTGTCTGATCACCTCGATTGCGGGCACGGCCTCGAGCTCGACGAGTTCGTCCGCGTCGAGGACTCGGCGCTGGCGGCCGCACTCGCCGGGCCTGCCGGCCATTCTCCGTCCCCGCAGCAGCCCGCCCACGGCAACGACCACGGTCAGCCTGCTGACCTCGAACAGCACCCTGAACCGGAATCGGTTGAGGACCACACGATTACGGAGGTTCCACCAGTGACCGAGCACGCAGCCGATATCGACCACGCTGCCCGCGAAATGGCCATGTTCACCCGGATGATGTTCGGCCTGCTGACCGAGTGGGCGCGCACGGCCGCAGCGCGCCGCGCGGAATCGGCGAAACTCGCCGCCCAGATCTCGGCCGCCGAAGCCGAGGCCGCCGAGAAGCGGTTCGAGGCCGAGAAGAAGATGGCCACCGTCCGCCTGACCGATGTCGGGTCGGAGAAGTGGTGGAAGACAGCGTCTTCCGACGATGTCCTGGATGCCTGGTACGACGCGACCGCGTGGCGCCACGACGCACCCGAAGCCGAGCGGGCACGCCAGCAGCTCGCGGCCGGACTGCGTGACCTGCACGGAATCGACGTCGAGGAGATCGAGGCCGGCCTCGAACAGGGCGCGCTGGATCGGGTGGTGTCCAACGCCTGGTCCAACGGTGCCGCGCTGGAGCGGGCCGCGATGGCGCAGCGCTTCGCGGTCAACGCCGTCGCCGAAGTCGCGGTTCTCGACGACGACCAGCGCCAGCACACCTACCAGGCGATCGAGGAGTACGCGAAGGCCTCCGCGCGGATCATGTCCGACCGGCGCACCTCCGGACCCGCCTCACGTGAGGACGAGGCGAGGAAGGAGTCCGCGCGTGCCCGCGTCGAGCTGCTGCTGGCCTCGGCACGCCCTGCTGATCGCGACAAGGTGCTGTTCGCGATGGACTACCTGACCGGTGACCCGCGCGCCAACATCGGCGAGGCCAACTGGGGTGCGAGCTCGGACGCGCGCGCCAAGGTCGACACCGCGCTGATCGAGTATCAGCGGCGTCTGGCGTTGGGGCAGGACACCACCGAGGTGACCCGCCAGCTCACCGAGCTGATGACGGATCTGTCGAAAGAGGACGCCGACAAGGCCCGCCAGCGCGGCAAGGACATCAAGATGGCCCCGGCCACCTCGACAGCGCCCTTGTGGCCCGGCGCGGTCCACAAGGATCTGCTCGGCGAGCAGATCGCCGAGTACGCCAAGCTCGCCCGTTCAGCGAGCGAGGAGGACCAGGCCAAAGCCGCGGCGATCAAGGCCGAGGTCGAAAAGACCGTGGCGCACAAGGACTCCGGGCTCACGGCGATCGAACGCCATCAGGTCAGGCTGACCATGTCCGATGGTGAGCAGCCCGGATTCGGTGTCGCACCGCAGACGATGTGGGCTGATCAGGAGTCGCGGTATCGCCAGCAGCGCAGCCACGACCACAAGGCCGCCGCCGCGCGCTCGAAGGAAGCCGCGCAGGAGATCACCGACCTATTCGCCGCGGCCGGGATGGATCCGGACGACTCGAAACTCGAACCGGTCCGCCACGCCCTGGCCGGGCTACGCAAGGAGTGCGAATCCGCGGCGCTGGATGGTGACAAGGCCGAAGACCGGCTCAACGCGATGGCCGCACACCGAAAGGCGTTGCGCGACGGGCTGACCACGGCCGGGGTCAACAACATGATCGCCGAGGACGTCATGGCCGTGGCCGGGCAACTGGAAACCTCGTCGCTGAAGGCGGCGACGACCTCCCAGCGCACCAAGGTCAAGCGCGAGGCCGCGCGCGGCAACCCACCGGCCTGGGACAACCAGATCCGCCGTACCCAGCTCGTGGAGGAGCTGACCGCGCTCGGTGTGGACCGCGAGCAGATCACCGCACTGCTGCTGACCGACATCTCCCAGGCCCGCCCGGCCGGGGCGGCCACCGAACCCAACGACGCCCCAAAAGCACGCTCCACGACGTCGGGAGCGGGCATGAACCTCGGAAAGAAACGGGGGCGCAACCTGTGATCGCCCAACGACCGGCCGCCGAGGACGGCCAGGTGCTGCTTCCCGATTGGGAGGAGCTGCTGCACAGCGGGATACAAGCGGCGCGCCAGCTCGGTGAGCACACCGCCAGCGCGCTCGAACCGGCGATGCTCACCGCCGGCACCGGCGCCGAACATCAGCGGCCCCTGGTGTTCAGTCGGGCGTTCATGAGCAAGTGGCTCGACACCGACGAGGCGGCGGCCTGCTACTCGCTGCGCACCGCGGGCGGGTTCGCCCGGTTCCCGGACACCCGCGCCGAGGCCGCGAGGTTCCTCGGCGTCAGCGGGTGCCGATCGCACGGCCGCCAGCACTGGATCAAGTACCCGCTGGCCGCACACGAGGAGGATCTCGGCATCTGGGAGGTCACCTGCTGCTGCGACTGCGGGCATCCGTTCCTGCGCTACTTCGCCGCCGACGCATCCAAGACGGTGCAGTGGTCGCTCTACGCCGACCTGCCCTGACACGCACCATCGAACGGTTCGAGGGCCCTGCCGCGATAGCGGTGGGGCCCTCGGCTTTTCGGTGATCAGGCCAGGTGGTGTGTGCGCGGACGCGGCCAGTGGGCCGGGCAGTAGTGCCGGTTTCCCAGATACCAGCCGCGGGCGGCGGCGATCGTGCGGACCGCGTGCTCGGTCGCCAGGTCGCCGACCTCCTCGATCATCGCGCGGCAGTCGGGTTGATCGCACGCCAGCCACTTCGAGTCCCCGATCATGGCCTGAGTATCAGCGACCAGGCCGCCGCACGCCAGCAACGTGAGACTGCGCCGGAAACGATTGCTCGGTCCGGGGCCGGGCCGCTCCGTCGATGGCCGGCCTCATTCCGGTGTTGAAAACCGGAAGCGGTGTCGTGACAGCCGGTTACGCGAGCAGCAGATACAGCGCAGCCACGATCACGATCATCATCAACGCGAAGATCAGCAGAGGGCGTACCTGCCCCTGCGGCTCGGCGCGCTGCCCACGCGGCAGTGGTGGACGAATCGTGACGCGGGGATACCAAGGACCGGAATTGAATGCTCCGGACCGCTGTAGCTGCACGATCCGCCGTACCGCGGCCGGGTCGATCACGACGGGTTCGTTCGGGCATGTCGGGGTGTAGTGCCGAACATGAAAACAGTTCGGATTAGGACACCGGTACATGGTCACGGCCACTCACCTCCCTACGTCCTGAAATTTCCCCCAACGAGAGCACACCAGGTGGGGCCGCCGCCACCTCTTCGCTATTTCGCCGATGCCGTCGTCCGCATCGAAGACCTCGGCCAGTAACCACGCTCCACCGCTGTCGGTTGTGGTGTGCAGGTAAGTCAGTGTGTGGGGCCGCTGTCGGGCGGTCGAGCTTTTGAGCTGAATGCCCTGGAAAAGGCGGATGCGACTCTCGTGTCGATAGTGACCGCGACCCGGTCGAGTAGGTGGTCGAGGGGGCGGTCGAGTTCGACGGGAGACAGGAAGAGGTTGCGATGCCGGAATTTTCGGGTAGCGAGCTGCCGTTTGGGCGCGTTCGGTCGACGCCGTGGCGGCGGGCCCGCGCGGAGCGGATGGCCAATCAGGGACCGGCAGCGGGGACCGCGAAGCGGCATGGATGGCGGCGAAGTCCCGCCGATGAGCAGCTGCTCGATTTCGCGGCCCGCTTCGGTGCACTCACTGTTCGTCACGCGGCGAAGTACTGCTATCGCGGGGTGTTCGAGACCGCGCGGCGCCGAGTCGCGTTCATGGCCGGTGCCGGCCTGCTCGAGCGTTCCGACAACCTGGCCTGGGCGGGCACGGTGGTGTATCCGACGATGGCGGGATTGACCGCGATACGAACACCTGGACACCCGGAGTTGCGGTTCCGCGTTCCCGGTGAGGAGCGGATGCTGCACCGGCTGCTGGTCGCCGAGACCGCCTTGGCGATGCTCGCGCGTGGCGCCGCTCGCGGGTTCGAGGTGGTCTCCGAGCGGCAGTTCCGCGCGCTGGAACGCGCCCGCGACGACGGTGAGAGCGCGCACCGCTACGCCGAGCTGGTCGGCGTGCGGACAACGGCGCGCACGCCGGGCGAGCAGGTCGTGCACCCGTCGTTCGATGACACCGGCCGGCCGCGCTGGTGGGCGATTCCTTTGGACAATGGCCAGGCCCTGCACTGGCCGGACTTCGTCGTGGTGGGCGGCGGGCTGCTGCGGGCCGTGGAGGTCGAGATCACGCCGAAGGAGCGCTGGCGGCTGCACGCCGTGCTGCGCGGCTACCGGACCGCGATTCGGTGCGGTCACATCGACCAAGTGCTGTGGTGCGTCACCCCGGACGTGCAGATGCAGCTCGAGGGTGCCCGCGGCCCCGATGGGTGGATCGACGGACTGCTGCAGGAGATGGGTCTCCTTCCGCCAGGACCGCCGGATTGGACGGTGAAGGGCCGCCCGATGGTCGTCCGTCCGATCGCCGCAGTAGACGAGGGGCTGGTCTACGCGCTGTCGCAGCGGGTGCTCGTGGCTTCGATGCGGTCGTCATATCGGCAGTGGCGCCAGTGGCGGCGGGTGTGGGAAAACTCCGGGACAGCGTTGGATTTCGACGCGTGGCTCGCGGTGCCGGGGACCGTCACGCACCTGAAATCGCTTCGCTGACCGCTGCGCTCCAACCCGGTTTGTGTAGGCGGGTACAGCGTGCCGCTGTATTGTTGTGCGCATGACCGTGCGCATGAATATCACGATGGACGACGACCTCGCGGCACGGCTACGCGTCGCCTCCGACGACAAACTCTCCGATTACATCGCCCGCGCGGTGCGCCGGCAGATGCTCGAGGACGAACTCAAGACACTGCCCGACGCCGATCAGGGATGGGCAGACGACGCCGAACAGGCCGCCGAACACGTACTGTTCGACCGTGCCTGAACCGAGCCAGCAAGGTCAGATCTGGGAAGCGACGAGCCGACTGTCCGGCCGCAAAACCACTGTCGTGCTGCTGGATTCGGATGTGGTGATCCGCTCGCGTCCGATGCTCACCGTCGCCCCGATTCGTGAGGCCCGTGAGGTCCCCTCACGGCACCAGCTGCTCACCGTCGCGATGGCCGCAGGCACCGAAGTGGTCGCGCTCTACGACATCGCGATCCTCGCGAAAGAAACTCTTACCGAGCAACTCGGCGTTCTGCCACCAGATGTTCTGGAGAAGGTGAAGATCGGTCTGCGGGCGCGCTTCGACCTCTGAGCCGAACAGCGCCAGCACATCCCGAACAGGGAGGACCCTGCCATGACCGCTACTCCCGCCACGCTGGCCACCGCGATGCGCGCAGCGCAGGACGCCGTCGACACCGCCCAATGGCAGGCTGCCGCCGATCACCTTGCCCACGCTGCCATCCTGGCCGGCGCGCTCGCCGCCGACGCGCAGCCTGCCGATCCGGTCCCGGCTTCGCTTCCGCACCGCGGGCCGCGCGTCCGGCTGCCCCGGCGCCGGATGCGGTCGCGGTTGCTGCGCACCTGCGGACTCTGGCGACCGTCGCGGACGGGGCCGCCTACCTCGACGGGCTCGGCCTGGACAAACCCCAGCTGCTCGCCGTCGCCACAGCCCTGCAACTCACCCGCGTGGACCGGCTCAGCCGGACCGCCCTGCGCGAGCGGGTGCTCAAGCAGGCCATCGACGCCCGAAATAAGTTCGCCGGCCTGCGGAACTGGTAACCCGCCGGTCCGAGCCTGCCTACCTGGAGGTGGACGCCGACGCCCAGCGCGCCGAGCAACCAGCGCAGCGCCCGGGCGCGCGCCGCGTCGTCCAGCGCGACGAGGGCCAGGTAGGCCGCGCGGATCGCAATCAGCGCTCACCGAATAGTGGAAGCTGTTGCGAGGCAAGGGTTTGCCCGCCGATCCGACGCAGGCATCGCGCGCAGGTGACCGCGGCCCGGGTCGGTTCCAGCGCGGCGGGTGACCATCCGGCGACCCCGGTGCGGCACAACAGTTCCGGCACTTCCTCTTCACCAACCCACTGCCCGAGGGCGACCGCGTGCACGGTGCGGCCGGCCCGCACGACCGCGTGCACGCCCGGATCGCCGAAGGCGGCCCGCGATGACGCGGCCAGCGGAGCGATGTCGGTCATACGTCCAACCATAGGATCGCCCACCGACATCAAGATGAGAGCTTGGTCTGCCCCCCCGATATCGTCACGGCGGTGAGGCCTGTCTCGACTCGTCCCGCATGGGACCAGACCGTGCTCAGACCACTCAGTCGGTGAACTTCACTGATTCGATACCGCGGAGGGTTTCGGGGTTGTAAAGCTCCGACAAGCCGTTCATGTTATCGCCGGGTGGCAGATCAGCGACATGGTTGCCGGCGCAGTCACTGCCGTAGTAGAGGTATGCGGTCTTATCTGTGCCATTGTCGACGTTGTCCGGCTCGGACAGGGGGAAACAGACGTTGTCCGGGGGGTTTGCCCACTGGCCTTCCCCCCCGCCTTCGTGGGTGTACCGGAACGTCCCCGTGGCCGCCTGGGCGTTGGTGGCCAGGCCGATGACCAGCGCTGCGGCGGCGCCGACGGTGAGCCCGATTCTGCCGATGGAGGCGATTGCATGACGAAAGCGCATGTAGCGGTCCTTTTCTCGTAGACGGAGTCCAGCCTCGAGACAATCACGGCCAGTGGTCTGGCTCGGTCATTCGTCGCATTCAGAAGGTTACGTGTGCAGGCGCTTCGGACAAATCGGGACACGCGTCCACGGTCAGCCCTGCCCCGGGTGCGCGCCGAATCATCGGGTGTTCGGGAAACGACCGTCTGCGAACGGGCTCGCGAACTCCCGCTAAGCCAGCGTTTCGCCTGAACCCCGTGTTCGGGAACTCGTTCGTTCAGGGGTGCCGCCGAGGGCTTGCTCGGTGGTGGGTGCGAATCCTGGGTGTGCTGGCGGGGTTTCGGCGAGAATCGGGCCGGTGACGGGGAGGATGCGCCGGATCGGCGCGCGAGCCAGCGGGTTTTCCAAATCGGTGTCGCGGTGGTCGGGCCGGATGCGGTTATCGATGGCGGTCGCGCTGGCGGTGCTGACCGGGGTGGTAATCGCGGCGGTGGCGGAATGGGTGTTGTTCGTCGCGTTCCATCCGCAGCGGGGCGGCACATCGGTGGATGTCACGAAGCTGGCGCTGACCGTGGTTGGCGGGGTGGGTGGTGTGGTCGCGCTGGTGATCGCCTACCGCCGCCAGCGCGACCTGGAGCAGGGCCGGTTCGTCGAACGGTTCAGCGCGGCGGCCGCGCAGCTGGGCGCGACCGATGTCGCGGTGCGGATCGCGGGGGTCTACGCGATGGCCGGCGTCGCCGACGAGTCCGACGGTTTGCGCCGCCAGCAGTGCATCGACGTGTTGTGCGGGTATCTCCGCCTGCCTTACGACCCGGAGCAGGGCAGCAGCGGGCGTACCAAGCGTGTCGTCACGACCTCCACCGCCCGCCCGGCAGAGGATCTCGATCCGGGCAAGGTCGAGGAACACCAGGAATATCGCCAAAACGATCGCGAGGTCCGGGCCACCATCCTCCGCGTCATCGCCGGCCACCTCCGCCCGCCAGCCGAATATAGCTGGTCGACAAGCGACTTCGACTTCCGCACGGCCCACCTGGAGGATGCCGACCTCAGCAAAGTGAGATTCTCCGGTATCGCCGATTTCGGCGGCGCAATCTTCTCCGGCGAGACCTCGTTCTCCGGCGCAATCTTCTCCGGCGAGACCAGATTCACCCGCGCGACCTTCTTCAGCGAGATCTGGTTCGACGGCGCGACCTTCTCCAACGCGGCCTGGTTCGGCGGCGCGATCTTCTCCAGCGAGGCCAGATTCAACCGCGCGACCTTCTCCGGCGAGACCACATTCAACCACGCAATCTTCTCCGGCGAGACCTGGTTCGACAGCGCGACCTTCTCCGGCGAGACCAGATTCACCCACGTGACCTTCTCCGGCGCGACCTGGTTCAACTACGCGACCTTCTCCGGCGAGATTAGGTTCAACCGCGCGACCTTCTCCAGCGGGACCAGGTTCACCTATGCGAGGTTCTCCGGCGTGACCACGTTCAGCGACGCGGCCTTCATCGGCTCGACCTGGTTCAGGGGCACGGCCTTCTCCGGTGATGTCCTGTTCCGGGAGGTGGATTTTGGTAGTGATGCCATCTCCTTTGAGCTTCCCCGGCAGTGGGGTCCGCCAGCGCCAGAGTTCGACTGGGACGAGGATCTGTCCCGGAAGCCCAACAACGTCGAACCGCGCGATTGGCCGCCGACCGTAGCAACACCTCCAGGTCCGCCGGATAGACGTTGAGAATCGTTCGATTTTTGAACACCGACCTGGCCGAACGGAATCGCCAGGACGACCACGCCGGAGCGGTGTTCAACAAACGTGTCGAAAACGATTGGTGTTCAACAACTCCTGTCAGACCTTTCTCGTACAGTCCCGGACATGGCCGACCCGACCCACGCCCTCGACATCGCCGAACCGCTCACCCTCGGCGGTGACGCGCTCGATCCGATCGGCGGCGCCGACGTCGGTGTGCTCGTCGGCTACGGCCGCGTCTCGACCAAAGGCCAGCTGCTCGACCGCCAGGTCGCCGCGCTCACCGCAGCCGGATGCCACCGGATCTTCACCGACAAGAAGTCCGGGAAGAACGCCGAGCGCGAGGAACTGTGGGCGTGCCTGGATTACCTGCGCCCCGGCGACACCCTCGTGGTGCCGGCGCTGGATCGACTCGGCCGCTCGCTACAGGACCTGATCTCGATCGTGGCCGGACTTCGTAAGCGTGGCATCGGATTCCGGTCCCTGCACGAAGCACTCGATACCACCACCCCCGGCGGCCGGCTCGTGTTCCACGTCTTCGCCGCGCTCGCCGAGTTCATCCGCGAGCTCATCGTCGACGGCACCAACGAAGGCCTGGCCGCCGCCCGCGCCCGCGGGCAACGCCTCGGCCGGCCACCGGCGATGAACGCCGAGCAGATCCGCCAGGCCCGCGCGATGCTCACCCGCCCTGACGAATCCGTCGCCTCGATCGCTCGGCTACTCGGCGTCTCGCGCGGCACCCTGTACAAACATCTTCCCGAACTCAGCGGCAGCCGCTCAACCATCGACGGCTGACCTACCAGCAGGTTTCAACCAGAAGGTGGCGCGCACCGGGAAGTCGGCGGTCGCCGGTGACAGGGAGTTCAAATCTTTTTCCGGGTGGGAGGGGAGATTCCAGCATCGGGGGGCGTTCTAGTAGATGAGGCCGTTCACTCCCGGCGGCCTTGCGGCCCGTGGCGCCGCACCCAGTGGCGGGTGCGGGTTGACCCGGAACGCGTTGAAGTTGGAGGTAAGGCATCGATGATGGTTGTTGACCACCGCCGATGTACCAGCAGTAGTAGGGCGACCCGTGTACGGATGGGTTGCCCCTGATGAACCGTCGTGCTGAGTTCAATCAATTCGTCACCAAAGAGAACCTTCACAAGTTCTGGTGGCGTGAATTTCAGCTATGCGGTGATCGTCACCTGGCCTGGGACCTTGTTCAGGAAGCATGCGTCAAGCTGTGGCTGAGCGATGGTCCAATGGCTATGCCCTACATGTACTGCATCCTGCGCACGGTCTTTCTGGACCATGTCAGGAAGAGGAAACGTCGACCGGAGAAACTCGTCGCAGAAATAGCCGATGACGATCGGTTCTATGGCGGTGCTGACATCGAGATCGACGACGAGGTACGTGATGCTTTCAGGAAACTACCCGAGCGGTCCCAGATCGCTCTCAACCTGAAGTATCACGAGGGCTGGAAGACGGCGCAAATAGCGGAAGCCCTGGAATTGCGCCCGAATCAGGTGAGCAGGTTAATGTACAGCGCCCTTGAGAAAATCCGGAAAGAGCTGGCCAGCAAGCCCGCCCAGCTTCGGAAGAGTGAAGAATAACAGTGTACTAATCAGGTGGGAAAGGGAACCGTGGACGTTGAAAAGCGCCTTATCGCGGATGCCCGAGTTCTCGACGAACAGGCTTCGAGAGTCAATTACGATCGCCTGCTGAAAGAAATCATGGCAACCGTCGACGCCCTCGACGACTCCAACGACTCCAACGACCCATCCTCCGATGGACCGGGTACGGCCAGCTTCCACAGTGGCCGTGCCCGTCCTGGGCCTGCGACTACAGGCCGGAGTGTGAATCGAAATTGGGGTAAAAGAAGCCGCAAGGCCGAGGAAAAAGAAAGGTAGTAGACCCGCTGCGGGCGAGTGACCGTGCGCTCTCGAACAGCAGCCCGATTGGAGACCAGCCCCAGCTCAGCCGTACCGGTCAGGGAGACCGTAGGGAACACGACAAGCAATCCGTGTTCAGCAGACCGACACGTGTGAACGTGTTCGGCACCCCTGTGGACAGCGCTCCTCCGGGCAACTAGCCAGCCCGGATTCGCGTTGTCCGATGACAACAACATCAACAACAACGAAAGGAGTCGAATATGATGCGAACTCGCGCAAGCAAGATACGAGTCGGCCGAGCCGCGGGCGTGTATGCCCTGAACGCTGATCGGCCCGACAGTCAGATCTATCACATCGTGCCCTACCACCTCCTGGTGGTAACGGTAGAGTGAGGATCGAAGGCAGCAGACGCTGCGACCAACCGGAGTGAGTGACTGGTAGCATCCAGATTCTCTACTCCAGTTGAGTGAGAGGCGGGCACCGAGGACATGCGTCCTTAGTGCCCGCCTTTTCTCATGCTCAGATGGCCCCCACTTCCTGAAGCTTGATCACTACGTTGAAGATGACCAGCGTCAACCCGCCCGCTCCGGTACCAGTGGCCCAAATCAGTCGCAGAACTTTATAGGCATCGGCGCGCTGCTGAACATCCGGGCACGAAATAGCTACGTGAGCTGAGTACGCTATAAGCACCGCGATAAAGGCCACATAGCCGACGATGAACCAAAATACCATTCCAGACCTTTCGAAAATCGGACCGTCGCCATTAATACGTCAGCCGATAACGAAATCTCCCTGGAACCCGAACCCGGGTGAGCGCTACCACCCACCTGAGCGTTTCGGCGCCCGGCCGTTCCCCGAATCGCCGCTACACCGGTGCGCTGGGTGGCATGCTGCATCCACCACAACAGAGGGGAAAGGCGATGCCGGACAACACATCCAGGACTGATGGGCTGCTGCGCTACCGGATCTTCCTCATCGTCGAGACGTCTGACGGTGAGGACACGCTCTCGTTCAATGCTTACGGTCACGTGCTGCCGCGGATCGGCGAAGAACTCGAACTCGAGGGCGGCGACGGCGAGCTTTCGGTGACCGTCACCAATGTCGACCACTGGTTCCACGCCGGCGAGGACCTGGACCATCCCGGCGTGACAGTGACCGGCGGACTCGTGGGCAACCCCAATCAGGAGCTGGTGAACCGGCTGATCAACGAGCCCGGCGCGCTGAAGGCGTGGCACGCCCCGTTCCCCCGGCTCGAAGCGGTCGATTTCACGCCCAAGCTGTGAACGAGGGAAAGCTGTCTTCGAGATGACCAGGAAGTCCAGCCGTAGGCGAATCCCGCCCGTGAAATGACGAAGGGACGCCGTTCCACGGGCGTCCCTTCGTTCGCGTGGCGCCCTACCCTGCGCGGATTTTCCAGCCTGGCTGACCGGGTTCCGCAAGTAGGTGGTGCTGACCAGTGCCATAGCGCCACGCTCGAGATCGGCCGGCGGCCCGCTGCGCGATGTGTGGAATGGCTGGATTGCCACCCCCACGCTTGCTGCGTAGTCGCCCGGTTCGATCTCTTGCCCTAAGCCTAGCACGGCACGGTGGCCGCCGTCACGGGACGCAACTTCACTACATGCGACTTTACACCCTACAGAGGGTAAAGTGGAGAACACACACACGCTTGCGTGAAGTTAACTCCAACGCTGGCTGATACATAACCACTACCTTTGTAGATGACTTAGACCACGCTAGGACAGAGAAGTAGTGAGGACTCTAGGATGGCTGACCAGGCCAGGCGAGGAATCAAGATTGTCGGCGGGCCGGTGGACTTCGACAGCCTGCTGATGGCCGCACTGGCGTGCCCGCTGCCTGATGTGCCGGAGTCATCGCTCGAGATCGCGAAGAACATCGAGCGCACCTCCGGTGGGCGCACCTCGATCCCCTTGCGGTGGTCGTTCACTCACGCCGCCGACCACGGAGAAGCCCAACCGGCGGTGAAGGCGCCGATGGCGCGACTGATCGGAACCGGCGGCCGCGGTGGTGGCGTGCCGGTGAAGCTGTACCTCGCGTTGATCTGGCGGGCGGCCGGCGCACCGCACACCACCGACTACTCGGCCCGGCTATGGGCGGAGTTGCTCGCGCTGCCCGAACCCGAGACCAAGGGGGCGCGGCGAATAAGTGACGCGCTGCGGGCACTGGAAGCGGCACGCCTGGTGTGGATCACCCGCGATCCTGGAGAGCCGTCGGTGGTGGGACTGCTCGACGAGAGCGGCCGCGGAGCGCCCTACCAACTCCCCTCGACCGCGTACTACCACGCGCAAACGCTGGAAGCGAAAGCCAAATCCCCCGAGAGGAAGAAGAAGTTCCGGGAGGAGATGGACGCCAACCGCTACAGCAAGCTGCCGCTGACGCTCTGGACCAACGGGCATATCCAGGCGATGTCCTCCGCCGCACTCGCGATGCTGCTGATCTTGATGTCCAACAGCCGCGCGAGCGAAGGCAAAGAGATCTGGTGGTCCACCCAGAAATTCCCCGAGCGGTACGGAATCTCCCCCGCCACCCGAGCCCGAGGAACCACCGAACTCGAATCCCGCGGGCTACTGCTCGTGACCAAACGCCTCGTACCCAACAGCCCGAACAACACCCGGGCACTCACCCGCAAAAAGGTCCGCAACGTCTACACCCTGATCAACGACGCGAAGCTGCCCGACGAGGATTCCTGAGCACCCAGTCGATCGACGGACGTTGTTTGAACGCGCGAAGTCCTTGCGCGGGAAGAGCCAGCGTTCAACGAGGTGATGCCGACGATTGCCCTGGTCTTCGACTCCCTCCTCTTACGCGGCGCGGGGAGCTTCGGATCCGGGATCTTCGTGCTCGCCGGGCGGTTGGGGAGCCGGGGCAAGAACTTGACCACGCCGACGACGTAACCATCCGAGAGCGGCGCTACCGGCAAGGCCGGCACCGACCACTCCGACACCGCCACCGGCCACCGCGCCGAACATCAGCCCGCCGATGGCCGCCAGGGCGATCAGCGGAATCGTCAGAGCGGCAAGGACTCCTGTGACAGACCAGCCCGCGCGTCTGGTCCAGTGATCGCTGCAGATCAACAGACCGAGCCGGTCGACCAGATCCAGCCAGTTCGCCGGCGGTGTGGCCGCGCGCATACTCGGCAGGCAGGTGGGCCCGCATTTCGAGCAGTCGTGAGGGACCGAGGACTGGTGTCCGCGTCCTCCGGCTCCCGGGAACATTTCAACCATGGGCAGTCGCTTCCGTCCAGAATTCCGATTGGCGCGGAACCGTAGGCGACAGGGGTGCAGACTGATTTTGGCTTCTATTCGACCTGGTCAGCGCCCTATCAGCCCGTTGGGGGGAAGGCGGTTGGACCATTGAGTTCTGGAATGGTCCAGAATTGTCGGTCGAGGTGGCTAACCTCATCGTGCCTGGTGTCCTAACTCTTGGCCGAGCGCGGATATCTAGGTTGTCCGCGGCCCCCTGCCTGCTGCGAACAGGCGGGGGCCGCACTTCATCCCGGGGACCGATCACTCGGCCCGGTCCAGCCGCTGCGACGGCTGTGGCGAAAAGCCTAACGAGTGGCACCGACGCGACTAACTGAACGCGACGCCGCCTGCGGCGAGATTCGACGCGGAGCGGATTACCGCGCCAGGTCGCAAACCCGCCGGTCATGCGCGGCTATACGTAGCACACGCAGCCGACACCAAACTTTGTCGGGACGGAAACCACCCCATACTGCCCGGACAGGACGAAGTCCTCGATGATGCCGCCGAACGGCAGGTTCACGTTCATGACTTCGGTGGGGATTTCCTCGGTGAGCGGGAAATCCCACAACAGAACTGCGTGGTCGACGCCGTGTTCGTGTGGACGTACAGGTTCCGCCCGTACGCAGCGTTCAGCCGGGCGATCCGACGCGGCGCACCCAAACGAAAACCCACGGGTCGGCGCAACAACCTTCTTCTTGACGGGCTTTTCCCCGGAAGCCGGGTTCGTGTCCTTCACCTTCATGGTGTCTTTGTCTATCCGCCGCAGCTCGATAAGTTTGTCCCGCAGGGACAAACGCCCGAAAATCTATGGGGCCGACGCCGGCCTCGCCGCCTTCTCCGCTGCGAGCTTCGCCGCCGCGACGGTGCTGCGCCGCCCCCATCGCAACGTCCTGGTGTCGTCGTCGACGACGAACTGGAACAGCCGTCCGTCCTCCCACACGGAGAGTTGACGCCGGTACATCGACCGGGTCAGCATGGCGCCCTGACTCGGGTCCACCCGCAGCGTCCACCCTCCGGTGGCGTCCTCCTCGGACAGCATCGGGCAGCCCTTCGTCGCAGGAGCACAAATGGACCAACCAGTATGCAATGAATCGGTGCCGCGCACCGAGGACCTGGAACGGCCGTGTCCGCCGGCACCCCGGAATCCGACTCGATCCCTACGCCGCGTGGGCGCGGTAGTTGCAGCCGTGGCAGTACCACGCGGGTTCACCCGCCAAGGCAGCGGCGTGCAGCAGCTCCCCGCACTCCGGGCACAGGGGCGGGCGGTCGTTCGCCCACCGGTCGACGGTCTCCACGAGCGCGCTTCCGGCGCCTTCGACAGCGAGCAGTTCGACGGAGCGGTCGTAGAGCCAGATCTTGGTGTGGTCGGTGGCGCGCAGCGCCCAGATCCGGGCGGTCTCGACGAGTTCCTCGACGTCATCGGAACCCAGCCGGGTGACCAGCACGCCGCGACCGGGATACACGGTGTGGGCTTCCAGACCGAACCGCGCCATCAGCTACTCCCCGGAACCCGTATCGACCGGAACCAGAGCGGCCACCCGCGCCGGGAACGAATAACCACCCGGTGCGTCGGCCTGGATCGGCGCGACGAGCGCGTGGTCCCCCTCGACCTCTACGACCTGGAATACCGAGATGCCACCGGCGACTAGCAACACCTGATCACCCATGTTCACCACGTCCGCAGCCTCTCCCGAGCAACCATCCAGTATGTGCAAATATAGCAAGTATGTTCGAATACTGGAGCGATGAGTTCTCCTCGTCGCTCCGCCGTGTCGTCGATCCACCAGCGCCAGTTCTGGTCGACCTGAGCATCGCGATCACCCTGCAGGGCCCGTTCCGCAGGGATGCGGTGTCGATGCGCATCAAACGCGCCGGCCTCGACTGCGCGAGCACCGTTCCGGGTCTGCTCTACGCCTGGGCACAGTGCATCGATGGCTCCTGGATCGGATTGGTCGGGTTCACCATCCCGACCGCGAACGGTCAGGGCCGCATCGAAACCCGGCAGTGGACAGTGGCGCGCGCGCTATCCCCAGCGAGTCCGAACCTGGCCGGTGGGGACACCGGCCGGACAACCGAGCCGCCGTAGGAACCGCGGCCCCAGAATCGCCGTCGAATGATGCATGGACGACGAGCAGCCGACCGGGGCAGGCGACTATCCGAGCAGCAGTCCGTCGGCACGATGGGCGTCAGCGCGGACACGGATCACCCTGGCCATCGCCTACGGGCACCCGAGCGTGCGCCGCCGCGCTCGACGACAGCTGCGTGTTGACGCGGCGAAGTCATGAGCACATCGGCGCGGAGTGCCCCGACGGGTCATTCGAGTGGGTTTCGTTGGGCGCCAGCGCAACCCGGGAAGAACCCGATAGCCTGCCCGCATGGCATTCACCGTGTACCTCAATGACCCTGAGGTCCCCCAAGGGCTCGCATTCACCGGAGACGCCCGGTACACCTTCGACGAGGCCGGCATCTTGACGGTGCAGCAGGCCGGACACGCCCGGTTCTACGCGCCGGGTTACTGGCAGCAGGTGCACGACTACGACGAGAGTCAGTTCCCGACCGTGCGGCATCCGGATTCCACAACGAGCTAGCCACGCCGCTGGCGGATAGCCCCAAAATTTGCATTCAGCCATCCGCCCACCTCATCGCAAATTACCCGTACGCTCGCCTGCCGCAGCACCACCGCATTCACTACTGCTACTACGCCGCATCCTTTCTACCTGCGCATATATTCTGAAATCGTCACACCTCATGCTCCCCGGATAACGAACACGTAACGCATTTCTGGTGCGGGCGTACCGTTGAAGGGGTGATGTCGCTGGCTAAAATCGCGAGTGGCGACGGGTACGAGTACTACTTGCGTTCCGTCGCGACCAACGATGCCAACGACCGCGGAACGCAGGATTTGTCCGGTTACTACAGCGAGCGTGGCGAATCTCCCGGCCGCTGGTGGGGTGCCGGTTTGACGGCGGTCGGTATCGAGGCGGGCGAGCAGGTCACCGAGGCGCAGATGCGGGCCTTGATCGGGCACGGCTTGCACCCGAACGCGTTCGCGATGATCCGCGCGGCCAAGGCTGAGCAGCTGCGTCTGGGCGCGAAACCCAAAGACGCCAGGCGTTTCGCCGAGCAGCAGGCGCGCCTGGGTCGCCCGTACGGGAACTACATCCCGTCCGAGGTCAGTTACCGCCAGCAGTGCGCCGACGCCTACGCCGACTACAACAGCGGCCGCGGCCTGCTCGACTACGCGCCGATCCCCGAGGACGAGCGGACCCGGATCCGCACCGAGGTCGCCGGTGCGATGTTCGCCGACGAGCACGGCCGTGCGCCGCGTGATGACCGCGAGCTGTCCGGTTGGGTCGCGCGAGCCTCGCGTCCGTCGATGAAGGCCGTCGCCGGGTACGACCTGACGTTCAGCCCGGTCAAGAGCGTGAGCGCGTTGTGGGCGTTGGCGCCGCGCGAGATCAGCGCCGCGATCGAGGCCGCCCACCATGCCGCGATCGGCGACGCCCTCGAGTACCTGCAAGCCCACGCCGTCTACACCCGCGTCGGGCGCCACAGCGTGCGCCAGGTCGACGTCGAGGGCCTGCTCGCGACCGTGTTCGACCATCGCGACAGCCGCGCCGGCGACCCGGATCTGCACACCCATGTGGTCATCGCGAACAAGGTCCGACGCCTCGACGGCCAGTGGGGCTCGCTGGACGGGCGCATGATCTACCGCCACAACGTCGCCGCCTCCGAGCTCTACAACACCCGGCTGGAGCACTACCTCGAACAATCCCTCGGCCTGGTGTTCGCCGAGATCACGCCCACGGGCAAGCGTCCGATCCGCGAAATCGTCGGCGCGCGAACCGATCTGCTGCGGGTGTGGTCCAAGCGCGCGGCCGCGATCGAGGACAAGCTGACCGATCTGGCGAGTCAGTTCCAGGCCGACCACGGCCGCGAACCGACCCCGAACGAACTCCTCGACCTGAGTCAGGAAGCGACGCTGCGCACCCGCACCGGTAAGCCCGCCGCCCGCACCCACGCCGAACAGCGCCGGGACTGGCGATCTGACGCGGTCGAGGTACTCGGCGGTGAGGATGCGGTGCACGTCATGGTCACCGACATGCTCAACCAGCAACTGCCCCGCCGCGACACGGTCACCGACGCGTGGATCGCCGCGACCGCGGCCCGCGTCGTCGACACGGTCGCCGAGACCCGCGCGACCTGGCAGGAACACCACATCCGCGCCGAAACCCACCGCCAGCTACGCGGCCATGTCGACCCCGACCACTGGCACACCCTCGCCGCGCGCGTCATCAGCACCGCGCTCACACCGCCGCACTCGATCCCGCGCGGCACCCCCGAACGGGTGCCCGACGCCGCGGCGCTGACCCGCGGTGACGGCACCAGCGTCTACACCACCGCCGGATCGCTGCTGCACACCTCGCCCGAGATCGTGGCCGCCGAGACGCGCCTGGTCGAGGCGAGCCTGCGCACCGGCGGGCGCACCATCACCGCGGCCGCCGTCGACGCGGCGCTGATCGAGTACGCCGCCAACCACCAGGGACGGACCCTCAACCCCGCCCAGCAAGCCCTCGTGCGCGACTTCGCCGGATCCAGTGCCCGCCTGCAGCTGGTCATCGCGCCCGCCGGCACCGGCAAGACAACCGCGATGCAAACCCTCACGCGCGCATGGACATCCGAAGGTGGCACCGTGCTCGCGATGTCACCGCTGGGATCGGCGGCCGCGCACCTGGGCCGCGAAATCGGCACACCGGGCGTCACCGTCGACGTACTCGTCACCCTCGCCGACGCACTCGCCACCGGCGCCCTGGAGCCCTCCCGCGCACCGCAGTGGTTGCAGGGGATCGGCCCCGAGACGCTGGTCATCATCGACGAAATCGCCAAAACCCCGACCCTGAAACTGGATTCGGCAGTGTCCTGGCTGCTCGAGCGCGGCGCGAGCGTGCGCGCGGTCGGTGATGACCACCAGCTCGCCTCGGTCGCCGCCGGTGGCGTCGTGCGCGACATCATCACCGCCGCCGGAGCCTCGACCCTGACCACGGTGATGCGCATGGCCGACCCTGGCGAGCGCGCCGCCTCCCTCGCCCTGCGCGAGGGTGACCCGGCCGCCATCGCCTACTACACCGACCATTCCCGTGTTCAGGTCGGCACCCTCGGCACCGTTGCCGAGCAGGCGTTCGCGGCGTGGGACGCCGACCGCGCCGCCGGGCTCGACACCGCACTGCTCGCCCCGACCCGCGAGCTGGTGGCCGGCCTCAACCGCCGCGCCCGCACCGCCCGCCTCGCCCGCGAAGGCCTGCACGGCCCGCAAGTCGAACTCGCCGATGGCCTTTCGGCCTCGGCCGGGGACATCATCGTCACCCGCCGCAACAACTACCGCCTGCGCATCTCGGCCACCGATCACATCCGCAACGGCTACCGCTGGCACGTCGAGGATGTGCACGCCGATGGGCGGATCACCGCCACCCACCTCGACTCCGGGCGCCGGGTCACCATGCCCGCCGACTACGTGCACGCCCACGTACAGCTCGGCTACGCCAACACCATCGACTCCTCGCAAGGGCTGACCGTCGATACCTGCCACGGCGTACTCACCGGCCGCGAATCCCGCGCCCAGCTCTATGTCCTGGCCACCCGTGCCCGCGCAGGCAACTACCTCTACCTCGCCACCGCAGGCACCGGCGAAGAATCCGCCGCCTACACCTACACCGCGGTGCACGCCCCGACCGCGGTCGACATGCTGACCGAGATCCTCGGCCGCGACGGCACCCAAACCTCCGCCACCACCCAAGCACGCCACGACGCCGACCCGCACCAGCGCCTCGCCCACGCCGTCGACGCCTACCTCGACGCGCTCGGCGTAGCCGTCGACCACCGCATCAGCGAGCAGGACCAGGCCGCCCTCGCCGCGGCCGCCGAGCAGCTGGTGCCCGGCCTCACCACCGAAGACGCCTGGCCCGTGCTGCGCCAGCACCTCGGCCTGCTCGCGCTGACCGGCCGCGAACCGATCCAGGCACTCACCGACGCCGTCAACGTCCGCGAACTCGACACCGCCGCCGACCGCGCCGCCGTACTCGACTGGCGCATCGACCCCACCGGCACACACTCCACGACTGTCGGGCCGCTGCGCTGGCTGCCCGACATCCCACCCGTGCTGCGCGCCGACGCCGAGTTCGGTGAACACCTGCACGCCCGCAACCGCGAGATCACCGACCTGGTCGACGCCGTCACCACAACCACGCGACAGTGGCCCACCGGCACCGCGCCACTGTGGGCGCAACGTCTCGCCGACACCGACCCGGTACTGACCGCTGAGCTGGCAGTGTGGCGGGCCGCCCACGCGATCCCCGACCACGACCGCCGCCTCACCGGGCCCGCCCAGTTCCCGGCCGCCGAACGCCGCGAACAGCACCTGCTCGACGAGCGAGTCGCCGCCCGTCTCGGCGACCTCGACGGCGACACACGCCGGTGGAAGCACTTGGGCACCGACCTCGAACCCCGCCTGCTCACCGACCCGTATTGGCCGGTACTCGCCACCGAATGGACCCGCGCGGCCGCGGCCGGCCTCGACATCCCCGCCGCCGCCCGCGACGCCGTCGCAGCCCGAGCACTGCCCGACGAACAGCCCGCGGCCGCGCTGCGCTGGCGCATGAGCACCGACCTCGACGAGCACCAGGCCGATGAACAGTTCGCCGCAACCGTCGCCGAACTGCGTGCCGCACAACGCTTGCGCAAGCTCTCCGACAACCTGCTCGACATCGAGCTGTCGCTGCGCCGCAGCGAATCACGCGAGAACCACGGCCTCCCGTCCTGGCTCGACCACATCGGCCGCAGCGCCACCAGCGAGCTCGACGAACTGCACCAGCAACACCAGAGCCTCGACGAGCAGGCCGCCGCGATCCGCCTCGCTCAGGCCGCCGCCGCGCACGCCAAACTCATCGAGGAGCAAACCTGGCAAGCCAGGCGTGACCTGCTCGCCCGCCAACAAGAGCTCAACAACACCAGCAAGTGGCGTCCCCGTGTCCGCGCCGCGGCCCAGGCCGAGGTCAACGAAGCCCGCGACGAGCTGGAACCGCTCGAAAAGCGGCTCACCACCGCACAGTTCGTCGCCGAGTCCGCCGCCAAGGCCACCGGCCTCACCACCTACATGTGGGATCACACGCTCACCACCGCCGCCGACGCGCACACTCGCCAATCCGACCTCGCCAACGCCCAATATCGCGTCGACAGCGAAGCCCGCAGACAGGCACAAGCCCAGGCTCGCGCCGACCGCCAGGCGGCCCGCGTCCAAGAAGTCCTCGACGAGCAGCAGCGGCGCAGTGCGCTCACCACCGAGCAGCGTGGGCTCGAGGACCGCGCCCGCGACGAGATCTATCACCAGGACAACCCCGCCCACGAACCGATCACCGCAGCGGTGAAAACCACGAAACGGCAGACACAAACACGCGACCGCACGTGGCATTACCCCCCGCTTCCGGATCTCGGACCCAGCCACGACCACGGCTACGGGCTGTAACCACCCCCGGTGAGCCGGGGACCGAGCACGGCATTCGCCGCGCTCGACCGATTCAGCGCGGTCGCCTTCGCGGCATCCACGATCAGCGTCCGCGCCCACGCTCCGGTCCATGCTGCGGGCCCTCCGGCGGACGGTAAGCCGGCCGATCCGGTTCACGGTAGGTCGGCCGCGCTGCGGGTTTCGGTTGTGTCGGTGCGAGTTCAGGCGCCACAAGCAGCCGGGCCGAACTGACCCACGCCCACGGTTCGCGTCCATCGCGTTGACGTGCCAAATGCTCGCGATGTTCCGCGCTGCCGACCGCCGGACCTCGATAGGTACCGGAGGCGACCGCGTAACCGTGGTGCACATCGACGAGCTGCTGGCGCAGCACCATCGTCAGCCGCTTGGCCCGCTCGGCCTCCCCCCGCGCCGCGTGCGCCTCGGCGATCGCCTCGATCGCGCGCATCAGCTGCTGCAGCAACAGCAGATTCCCCGCCGCCGGGTCACCGCCGATGCGGGCCATCTGCACGAGGAACGTGGTCACACCACGCAGCCCGGTCTGCGTACGGTCCGCGCGCGGCCGCGGACCGCGCACCGGGCGAACCGGTTGCGCCGAACGCGCCAGCTCGGCGGCCGCCGCCGCGAACGGGCCCGGCCGATCGCCCTCGACGCGACGCGACCACGCCCCGAATACCGCTGAGGCCCGACCGGCAGCTTGCGCCCACTCGATGTGGTTCTCCGGCGGAATCGACTTCAGGATCTTGTTCCAGTCACCGACCTCGGTCGAGATCCGCTTCCACAGCGCGGGGTCTTCGATGCGCCGCGCCTCACGGTCGGTATCGGTCAGCCCCCGCGCCCGCGTCCACTCCGCGAGCGCCTCCGTCCGCGCCTCAGGGGTGTCGTCCCACTGCTTGCGCAGCTCGACGATCGACAGATCCGAGGCAAGCTTGCTGCCACCCAGCCGCGGACCCCGGTACCCGTCGCCGTCGCGGATCTGCGCAGAGTAACCGCGCACGACGGTCATGTCCCCGGCGTCGTAGAACGGCAGCAGCGACACCGCCCCGTCGCGTAACGCGCGGCGCACGAACTCCGCTTCGGTCTTCGACGCCGCCGCGTAAGTGCGAACCAACCTGCGCATCGTCTCGCGTTCGGTCTCCGGCCGGCCCTCGCGTTGAGCGCGCTGGATCTCCGCGCGCGAGTTCCCGCTCATCCCGCCGCCGGACTCCCGGGACTCGAGCACTACCAGCCCGTGGCGGTGTTCGAGGGTGTTGCATGCCTCCTGCGCACGGTTCCAGTCCCCGCGGGCGTGACCTTGCCCGTAGTCGAAGGTGTCGACTTTCTGGCCGTCCTCGCGGACCAAACTCGCGGCGATATGCACATGATCGTTGCCGTCGCCGTGTTCACCGGAACGCCCGTGGCGCACAGCCACCCACCGCGCGCCGGCGCGTTCATCGGTCTCGGTGAACCCCATCTCGCCCATGAAATCCTCGACGACCTGGCGCCACTTGTCGTCGCTCAGCTCCTCGCCCGGCGTCAGCGCGAGAACGCAGTGCCACACCGGTGCGTCCCGCAGGACACCCTTCTCCCCCGCCGCCGGACGCTCGACGACATCGACTCCACCACCGCGCGCAGCCGCCTGCGGACGTGCGCGCATCCGCACCTGTGTCCCGTAGAGCTTGCGCGGCAGATCCATTTCTTTCGCCAGCGCGAGCGCAGTGTCGCGCGACGCCTTCTTGTCCTTGTCCCCGTCGAAGGTCGCCAGCCAGCCATCGCGCATCAGCGTCGGCGACCCGGCGATGACGTGACGCTGTGAGTGCTCGTTGTGCTCACCGGCGCCCAGCAGATACACCAGCAGCCCGCCGAGCTTCTGCCCGCGCAGGACTTTCGGAATCACCGCGCCCCCGCGGCGGCCCGGCTCGGGCTCATCGGCGAACCACGTCCTCGGCCAAGGCCTCGATTCGTTGTGCCCTCTCCGACAGCTCGGTCATCACGCCCCGCAGCTGCGCCAGGCCCTCGTCCAGCTCAGCGGAATCGAGCACACCAGTGACGTGCGCCGAATGGATCAACCCATCCAACCCAGCACCGATGTGCGCCAAATACCGCAGCCGAATCGTGTCCATCGCACTGGTCGCCGACAACAAAATCCCCTGCAACACCTGACGCTTCGGCCACGGCAACCACGGCTTCGCGCCGGCCTTCCCGCCCTCCTCCGAACGAACACCCACCGGGTTCAGCGAGCACTGCAACAGATATTTCGGCACCGTCATCCCCGCCTCAGCCGCGGCCGGCGCAAGCACCCGCTCGTAATCCGCGAGCGCCATCGTCACCTCGACCCGCTTCTTCTCCCCCACGATGGCCTGCTGCCGCTTCCGTTTCCGAGCCCGAGCGATGTTCTGCGAACGACGTGCCGACACCTTCGGCACGAGCGCCCCCACGCCGCCGTCTGCCACCTCCGTGACCATCCCGACCACCTCCCATCCGGCCCCAAAAACCAGCCAAGTGCAACGACCACCCGCCACCGGGTGGAGCCTCGCCCCAGCGAGGACTCCTCACTTATCACAGATAAGTGTTAACTTGCTCCGCAGGGGCTGACTCACAAGGGTACCGGAACAAGATCGACGCAACCAGACTCGAACGCGACTAGACCCGAGGGATTTCAGCGGCGGGACTTCCGATGCCCGGGTGCCGGCGGTGCGTGTCGCGCGGGCCGGTTTACCGCGGTAAACCGGGCTCGGTTCGCCACGTCTCTGTGCTGCGGCACTGTCCCCCCGGGCTGAGCCTGGACTTTGAGCGCGTGCGTCGCCCGGCGTCCAAGCCAGGCCCGCGGATCTGCCCCCTGACCGACAACGCCTCGGCAGAACCGGGGGCGGGGGTAGTCTCACCGCACAGACGAGGGCCCCGGCGGATACCAGCCGCCGGGGCCCTCGTCGTGTTCGGGTGTTCGCTCAGTTGTCCGCTGTTCGGTCAGTGGTGTTCGTTCGCTGAGGCGGAGGTGTTCGCTCCAGTCGCGAACACCTGCCCCGTGTTCGGTGTTCGGTGTTCGCTCCGCGTGTTCACTGTTCGGTCGCGGTGTTCGCTCGACGATCCGGTGTCCGGTGTTCGCGTTCGCCGCGGACCATGTGGGCCAGTGCGGCGCCCATGCCGACCACGATCACGGGCAGGCAGGCGACACCGGTGGTGATCCACCACGGTGCGGTCGCGTGGATCACCGGCGCTGTTTGTCCGGCCGCCTGGGCGAGGGTGTTCGCTGTGTCCTGTGCCCGGGTGATTTCCTCGGACTGAGATTGGGTCAGCAGGTGGTAGGCGATCTGCCCTGCCGCGCCCAGGGCGAGGCTGCCGAAGGCCGACCACTTGGCGAACTGGTGTGTGCTCTCGGTCCGGGCCCGGCCTGACAGCCAGACGTAGAGGGCGTAGCTGGCGTAGGCCTCGACCCCGATAGGCAGCGTGATCGCGGTGTTCAACTTGAAGTCGGAGATCCCGGGGAACGGCTGCACGACACCGAACCCGGTCATCTCGCCGAGCCCAACCCAGCCTGACCAGATCGACACGAACGCACTCAGGGCCATGAGCAGTACGGGCCACACCACCAGTGGGCGATCCGATTTCTTCGGTTCGCCGGCCTCGCCGCCGCCGGTCTCGATCGGCGTGGGTCCGGGGTGTTCGTTCGGTGTCCGGTCGACTGTCCGCTGTTCGTGTTCGGTGTCCGGTCGGGTGTTCGTCTGGACGGGAGCGAACACCTCAGCGTGATGTCCGCTGGGGTGTTCGAACCCCTCGGGGTGTTCGGTGCCGGGGTGCCCGGTCAGGGTGTCCGTGGCGCACACGTCGGCTCCGTCCAGGTGTTCGTTCGGTGCGGCGAGGGTGGTGTCCGGCTCGATGTCGAGGGACTGTTCGGTGTCCGGTCGCGGTGTTCGGTCGGTGAGACGGCGGTGTTCGCTGCTGTCGCGGACACCCGCCCGTGTCGCCCGTGTCGCCCGTGTCCGGTTTTCGCTCGCCTCGGCGGTGTCCGGTGTTCGGTGTTCGCTGTTCGCTGTCGCGCGGGCGGCGTCGAGTTCGGCGATCATCTCGGCGGTCAGCGCTTGCAGGTCGCCGGTGCTGACGATGCCGTGTTCGCGGCGCCACTCGGCGACGACCGTCGCGGCGTTGGGTCGGCTGACATCGACCCCGAAGTGTTCGAGCCACGTGCGCACGGTGCCGCCGCTCGGGGAGGGCAGCTGTTCGCAGGCGTAGCGGATCTGGTCCTTCTTCGTGTCCAGCGCGGCAAGCGCCGCCAGGTGTGCCTGCTGCGCGACACGGTGCGTGTCCGCTTCGGTGTCGTTCTCGGTGGTCGTCATCGGGCACTCCAA
Source organism: Nocardia tenerifensis NBRC 101015 (assembly GCF_000308715.1). GTDB lineage: Bacteria > Actinomycetota > Actinomycetes > Mycobacteriales > Mycobacteriaceae > Nocardia > Nocardia tenerifensis. The sequence goes on along the minus strand of NZ_BAGH01000598.1, from coordinate 2,021 downwards.
TCGGTAGTCCCACCGAGGCCGCGGGCAGCGTCCTCGAGGAGTTCGCGCCACTCCCGGCCGGGCCGGGAGGTGGACATCACGGGAAGGTAGTCCCAACGCGGCATCTTCCGCAGGAACAGCGCGGTAAGCCTGCGCAAGACCGGGTCGTCACCGTGCGTGACGCGAATGTTGGTAGCGATCGCCTCGGCGTTCTCCGCGGCCGCGACCAGCGCGGCGGAGGCGGCCAGCAGTTGCGCGAGCGCAGCCACCCGGCGCTCGGTCAGCTGAACCGCCGGCCAGATCGCCACGACGGTGCCCCGCACGCTGAGCCTGGCATGGTCGCCGGGGTGATCGGGACGTAAGCCACACGCGGTGTCGGAGCACAGCTCGATCAGCGCAGCGTCCGAGGACCGCAGTGCGGCGGGTACGGGCTCGAACAGTCGCAGCTCATCGGTCATTTCGTTCTCCCTCCCCCGGGCTCAGGCGTGCGATGGTCTTCTCCGCCGCCTCCAGGGCTTTGGTCAGAACCGCGGCACGTTTGTCGGCGGCATCGCTGACGCGGGCGATCTCAGCGGCGTGATCGGTGCGCAGTTGCGCGAGATCGGTACGGGCTTGCTCGCGGACACTGGTCAATTCGGCGCGCAACGCCTTGATCTCCTCGCGGCCGGTGCGGGCTTGCTCACGGGCGTCGTCACGGACAGCGTCGAGCTGTTCGCGCAGTTGCGCGAGATCGGTGCGGGCTTGCTCGCGAACATCGGTCAGTTCGGTGCGCAGCCGGTCGGCTTCGGCACGCGCGTCGGCGGCGGCCTGGTCGGCGGCGGCCCGGTCGGCCTCAGCGCGGTGCTGCGCCGTGATGGCAGCGTCGCGGGCGTCGTTCGCGGCGGTGATCTGCAGGGCGGCGTCGTGTTCGACCTGTTCGACTTCGGCGTCGGCGACGCGTTTGGCCTCAGCGATGCGCTCCCGCGCTGCCTTCTCGGCAGCTTCGGCCTGCTCAGTGGCTTGACGCTGCGCGGCCGCGACCTGGCGGGCTGCTTCATCGCGTACGCGTTCGAGTTCAGCGGTGGCCTGTTCGGCGGCAGTTCGAGCCTCGGTGGTCTCGGTGGTCGCGTCGGCGACCCGGGCGTCACGGTCCGCGATCGCGTCGAACGCGGCCCCCTCGGCCAATTCCTTGTCCTCAAGCGCCCGGGCCAGCTCGCGCCGCGCCGCCAGGGCGTCGGTCTCGGCTTCCTCCGCCGCTGCGCGAGCGGCATCGGCGCGTGCTTCCAGATCACGGCGCGCGGCCTTGACCTCGGCGACAGCGGCGTCGGGGTCACCGGCGTTCGCGACGATCTCGGCGGCCGTCGCGATCATCGCCGCGAGCTGGTCGCGGTGAGCGGTGGTCACCATCTCCCATTGCGTCAGCAGCTCCGCCAGTGACGACCGCGCCGAGGTGACCGGCCGGGGGGCTGGCTGTTCGGTGCGGGGAGCCTTCCCTGCCGCCTCGAGCTGGAGTTCGCGCCGCCGGGTGAGCGCGCCGGCCCGGTCGTGACGGCGCCGGGTGCCGTCCGGGTCGACGCGCATCTGCCCGCAGTAGTCCGCTGGTCGTCCCGGGCCGGTCGCGGGCGGCAGCACATGGCCGGCGACCGTGAACTCCCCGGCTTCCGCGTCATATCCGACCGGGAATTGGCAAACGCGCTGGTCAACGTCACCGTCCGCGCCGCGCGCAGTCTCAGGGCTCTCACTCATGAACGCCAGTCTACCTGAATTTCGTTCCATATATTACGTTATTGACGATTAATTTCGTTTCGTTTTTACGTAATTAACAGAACGTAATTGAGGGAACTTCCGTCACGTGACGAAGAGGTCGCGCCGGGGTGGGTGTGACGCATCGGGGTGGTTTCGCCGGTCGCGGCGCGGATCCGGACGTGATCGGCCTGGTCGGCGAGGATTTCCTCGGCTCCCGGACCGGTTTACCGCGGTAAACCCGGTCCGCTTCGAGACGCGAGGGCGATGCAGGGCACATCTTCGGCGCGTCGGCGCGTTATGTCTGGGCCCGCGCCGTT
>NZ_BAGH01000599.1 GCF_000308715.1 Nocardia tenerifensis NBRC 101015 | reverse complement strand
GCTCACGATCTCGTTCTCGTCACCGAACTCGTCGTCGGGGATGCCGCCTTGGATGGCGTCGCCGATGTCGGCGGCCTGCACCTTGACGCCGGTTTTGCGCTCGATCCGGAACAGGATGTCGAGCAGATCGATGGACTCGGCGCCCAGCTCATCGATCAACGTGGACTCGACGGTGACTTCGTCGTCGTCCAGCCCGAGCGCGGCGGCGACGGATTCGATTGTGGCTTCGGTGATTTCGGTCATCGGTTTCCTCTTCGATCGGTGGTGCGAATGGGTTCAGGCGGCCGTGCTTCGGCTCGTGGCGAGGGCCGCGACCACGGCGTCCAGTGATTTGGTGGTGCCGGTGCCGAAGACGGCCAGCTCCGGGGCGATGCGTTTGGCGAATCCGGTGAGTGCGCGCCCCGGCCCGACCTCGAGCAGCGTCGTGCAGCCTTCGGCGATCGCGGTGCGCACCACGGCGACCCACTGCACGCCGCCGCTGAGCTGGCGCCGCAGCAGCTGCTCGGCTTCGGCGCCGGTGCGCACCGGGGCGGCGGTCACCGAGCTGAGCACCGGCAGCCGGGGATCGGCGAAGCGATGACGGTCCAGTTCCGCGCCGAACTCGGCCGCGATCGCGTCCATCAGCGACGAGTGGAACGGCGCGCCGACCTCGAGCCACACGCATTTGTGCGCGCCCGCCTCGCCGGCCGTGCGTTCGATCTCGGCCAGGGCGGTCACCGTGCCGGATACGACGGTTTGCTCGGGTTCGTTGTAGTTCGCGACGTCCGCGCCGACGACACGGTCGCACAACTGCTCGACGGTTTCGGCGCTCAGGCCGATCACCGCCAGCATCGCGCCAGGAACGCGCTGCGCCACTTCCGCCATGAGCTCCCCGCGCCTGGCCACCAGGCGCAGAGCCTGCTCGTAGGTGAGCACACCCGCCGCGGCGAGGGCCGCGAACTCGCCGAGGCTGTGGCCGGCGACCATGTCCGGCTCGAAATCGTTGGCCTGCAGCACATTCCATATCGCGAGACTGGTGGCGACCACAGCGGGCTGGGTCAGCTCGGTGCGACGCAGATCGGCCTCGTCGCCCGTGGTGCACAGCTCGGTGATCGGCAGGCCGAGTGTCGCGTCGGCGGTCGCGAAGACGGCGGCGGCTTCGGGATGGTCGGCGCACAGCGCGGCGGCCATGCCACGACGTTGCGAACCCTGACCGGGAAACATGGCCAGAACGGCTCCGTCTAGTCGGATTGCCATCGATTCTTCTCCTCGTTTGCTGATTAGCGCTATGAGCATGCATGGCCGGGCTGTGCCGGACGCTGGACCGCGCGCTGGCCGAATGGCTTGCAGATCACTGGGAGATCAACCGGTTTCGGCGTGCCTCGAGACATACTCGAGGCGCCCGGCCAGAAAGCGCCGCGACGCTGGTCGCGAACGAGCCACACAGTGTCGGGAGGCAGCATGACAAGTACGCGAGGCACGCGGGTGCTCATCGCCGGCGGCGGAATCGGCGGCCTGGCAGCGGCACTCGCTCTGCAGCGCAGCGGATTCCATCCGGTCGTCTTCGAACGCTCGGAGTCGCTGCGTGACGGCGGCGCCGGACTGCACATCTGGACCAACGGGACCCTGGTGCTCGATCATCTCGGCGTGGCCGACGAGGTCCTGAAAATCGCGCCGAGACAAGACATCTGCCGCTTCGGCTCACACCGCGGCGAGCTGTACGGCGCCTGGGATGTCGGCGGCTTCACCGAGAAGTACGGTCGCCCGACCATCGCCGTGGAGCGCTCGGTGCTCCACGGCGTGCTCGGTGCCGCGCTGGACGGAGACGTCGTCCGCACGGGCGCCCGCGTCGTCGGCTTCACCCAGGACGAGGCCGGCGTGACGGTGCGGCTGGCCGACGGCGGGTCGATCACCGGCGATCTACTGATCGGCGCCGACGGCATCCACAGTGCCGTGCGCGCTCAACTGCTGGGCGACACCCCGCCTCGATACAACGGGTACATCGCCTGGCGCGGTAAGGCCAGGATGCACCATGAACTGATTCCACCGGGCACGTTTCACGCGCTGTTCGGTCCGGGTACCCGATTCACCTACTACGACGTCGCGCCCGGTGTCGTGCACTGGATGAGCGTGGCCAACGGCCCGCCCGGAGGGCGCGACAACGGCAGTGCGGCAACACTTCTCGCACAGCGACATCAGGACTGGGTGGCACCGGTCGGCGATATCCTCGCCGCTACCCCGGAAAGCGCGATCATCCGCAGTGACGTCATCGATCGGCCGCCGGATCGGCGCTGGGGCACAGGACGGGTCACGCTGCTCGGCGACGCCGCGCACCCCATCACCTTCAATATCGGCCAGGGCGCCTGTCAGGCGCTCGAGGATGCGGCGATCCTCGCCGAAACACTCGCCGAAGCCGCGGATCTACCGCGCGCGCTGCGCACCTACGAAGCACAACGCCGCCGCCGCACCGCGGCGATGCAGCGCACCGCCTGGCTGATCGGGCGCATGGGCGCGGTGGAGCATCCGCTGCTCATCCGGCTGCGTGCGGCCGCCATGCGGCGGGCGTGGCGGCGAATGGCCTTCCGCGCCGCGGAACGCGACCAGATCTCCTACGCGACGCGATGGTCCCCATCGCCGGCGACGAAGTGAACTCCGACCATCTACGGACAGGAAACACATGACCGAGCACTCGATCGACGACCATTTCTTCGCGGCCTTCGCCGACAGTTGGTGGCACGACGACTCCGTGATGAAAGGCCTCGCCTCGTTCCAGAAACCACGGTTCGAGTACTTCGACAGGTTCATCGATACCTGGAAGGGCAAGAAAGTACTCGACGTGGGGTGCGGCGGTGGCTTCACCACCGAATACCTGGCCGCGCGCGGCGCCTCGGTCAGCGGCGTCGACCCGGCCCCGCGACTGATCGACGCTGCCCGCGCGCACGCTGAGCAGCAAAAGCTGTGGATCGACTACCAGGTCGGCAGCGGAGAAAGGCTGCCGCACCCCGACGCCGCGTTCGACATCGTCACCTGCGTCGACGTGCTAGAGCACGTGGCGGATCCGGCACGGACGGTGCGCGAGATCGCTCGGGTGCTCGCTCCCGGCGGAATCTTCCTGTACGACACCATCAATCGCACTTTTCTCGCGCGTCTCACGATGATCTGGATGCCGGAGTACGTGCTGAAGATCGTCCCGAAGGGCGCGCACACTCATGCCGACTTCATCAAGCCCGCCGAGATGCGCCGGTACCTGCGGGACGCGGAGCTGACCCCGCTCGACAAGATGCGAGGTCTGACGATCCTGGGACAGCGTAAAGACGGCAGCCTGGTCATGCGGCGAACCTGGGACACATCCGCCACTTACCTGAGCGCCGCGAGGAAGAACTGAGTACGTCTCCGGCCGAGATCGGTGCCGTCGCGGGATGGCGACGTCAGATCGGTCCCGGCCGGAGACGTCAGCGGCCGAATTCTGCGGGCCGGCCCGGAGTTACGCGGGCCGGGCCCGGCGGACCAGCCGCTCGGAGACTTCCCACAGCTCGCCGGCGCGTTCGCGATCGTAGGATTCCGCGGCGCTGGGCAGTTCGTCTCGACCGGTGAAATAGCGGCGCGTGGTCTGCGCGAGCTCGGGCGCCGTCGCCAGCCACGCCAGGTCGCCCGCCGATCGGTGCAGCGGCCGGGCCACCGGCACCAGCCACCGGATCAACGGTGCCATCAATCGATATCCCTGACGCAGCGGCGTCGGGTAGTTCCGGGACAGACCGGTCTCGGGGATCAGCCCCGGATCGAAAGCAGTGACCGTGATGCCGAGCGGCCGGAGGCGATCGGCCAACTCATAGGCGAAATACACATTGGCCAGCTTGGACGTCGCGTAACGAACGCGACCGTCCCGGCTCGACGCGCGTTGCCGCTGAACCGCGGGGTCGGCCAGTTCCGCGGGCGGCGCCCACTGTGGCGCGGGGAAGCCGCCCGACTTACCCGGTCCCTGATGCACATCGCTGGACACCACGATGATCCGCGCACCCGGGCCGAGCCGATCGACCAACTCGGTGACCAGTTGAAAATGGCCGAGATGATTTGTCGCGAAGGTCATCTCGTATCCGTCGGCGGAGGTCTCGACCCCGCTGACGATCTGCACGCCCGCGTTGCAGATGATTCCGGCGAGCCGTGTCTCCCGCGCGGTGATCCGTGCCGTCGCCTCCCGCACCGAGTCGATCGACGCCAGGTCGAGTGGGATCGTGTCCAGCGAGGCATCGGGAACCTCGGCCAGGATCGCCTGCTTCGCGCGCACGGCCCGATGGGTGTCACGGCAACCGAGCAGCGTCGGAACGCCCTGGTGCGCCAGACTTTTCGCGGTGGCCAGGCCCAAACCTGAAGTGGCCCCGGTGATCAGGAAAGGATCGTTCACCGTTCGCGCTGTCTGTTCGACGCGACCCACGACGAGGTGAATTCGGCGATCGCGGCCATCTCCTTGCCGACGTCGCCCGCGATACCGGACTCGACGGCCCTGCCGAGCATCGGAATACGCACCTCGACCTGCCCCTCGAACGCCATCGTCGAACTCGCGGCATCGGCGCCGCGAAGGACCAGGGCCGCCGACAGCGAGATCGGTGTGCCGACGACATCGGCCCGCATCGTGCCGTGGGCGGTGTCCTCGACGAACGGCCCCCATGATTCATTGACTTCCAAGCGGACCGACGACGGAATGAGGTCGGCCAGTTTGCCCGGCAATCGTCCGGCCGGCGCGGGCTTCGAGATCGAGACCTTGGTCGCCGTACCGTCGAACTCGAACGATGTCAGGTCCGCGCCGGCGCCGTCCAGTGCGGCGACGCGGTCGCGCCAATACTCGCGAGCGGTGAGTGCCCGGTAGATGTCGGCGGCCGGATACGGGTGCTGCGAGGTGCGAATGATATTGCGTGACATGGTGACTCCCTTCGAGTTACCTGCGAACGTGCGGGGACGTCAGCTGACGCGCGGCGAACTCCACTTGAACGTGAGCCCGAGCGCACGACGCATGTTCTGATCGAATCCGATCGACCACCGCTCGGCGATCAGCCCTTGGTCGACTCGGAAGACCACCAGCGCATTGAAGCTGACCGGCTGTCCGGTCGGTGGAATATTGAGCACCTCGCCGAGATGCGTTCCCGCCCAGGTGTTGTGGCAGGCCACCAACCCGTCGTGGGCACTCATCTCGTGAGTGGTGACGACCAGATCGGGGCATACGGTCCGCATCAGGCCGATGGAGGTGTGCGCACCTTCCGGCCCCTTGTCCGGCGCGCCCGGAAACGGTTGATGATCGATGTATCTGGGGGAGTAGATCGCATAGGCGATATCGAGGTTGCCCTGGGTCGCCATCTCGTCGAAGACGCGGCGCACGATCGCCTTGTCCGCCTCGGACATCGAATCTCCTGACTGCCGGTGGATGTGGTGCCTATGACGATCACACCGCGGGGTTGGCGGAAAGCTCGAGCACGCCTTGACTCGAGCACCCCTCGAGCGTGTCGCCCAGTTCGGCCGGAGAAAGTAGCGATCGGGACGGCGTCGCCGTTCGGACGGCGCCGAACCGAGGAGATCACCGTGCGAAGTATCAAAACCGCGTTGCTCGCGTCCGCCGTGCTCGTGCTCGTCCCGGCGACCGTCGCCGAGGCCGACCCCGCCGAGCGCGAGGTGCGGGTGTACGAGACGATGGTGTCGCTGGAGATCACCGGTATGGTCGGCAGCTACTCCTACACCATTCACGACGAACCCGACGGCCCGGTCGTCGGCCGGACAGTGGGCTACTGCCAGGTGTTCTTCCAGGATCCCGGCAGCGGCGACCTCTACTCGTTCTGTGACGACACCATGACCTTTCACGGCGGCACCCTGCGCAGCTTCGGAGTCATCGACATGACGACCGCCTACCGGGGAGTGCCGATCACGCTCGCCGTCACCGGCGGCAGCGGGCCGTTCGCCGGGCGGTTCGGCACCAGGTACTGGGTGGCCCAGGCGCCGCGGACCGACGACTCGCGCTCCCAGATAGTCACCGCCACTTCGGATTTCACCTTCGTCAACTAACGCTCGCGGATCACCTCGGCCGCCGCGGCACGCCGTCGGGCGCCGGCCCTCGACGTGCGCGCGGACGCGGCGGCCGGGCGTAGCTGGGCGTCGAACAGCGGGGCCAGCGACGCGAGCATCAGCTGCTTCCCCTGCTCGACGTCGCCCACCGCGCGTCCGCTCATGGTCAGTGAGACGAAACCATGGAGATAGGCCCACACCGTATTCACCGCCCCGACCGGATCGGCCAATCGCGATCCACGCTCGGCCGCAATGGATTCCAGCACGCCGAGGAAGATGCGGAAGCTGTGTTCGACCTCCTCGGGCATGTCGTCCGCGGCGAACGACACCCCCGCCTGCCCGTTCATCGCCTGATAGAGCTCGGGCGCGGCGAAGGCGAAGTCCCAGAACGCCGCGCCGACCGCGATCAGTCTGGTGTCGGCCGAACCCTGCGCGGCGTCGGCGATACGGTCGGCGATCTCCCGGAAGCCCGCGCACATCACCTCGGCCACCAGCGCGTCCTTACTGGAAAAGTAGTGGTAGATGACCGGGGACGTGTATTCGATGCGATCCGCGATGCGCCGGATCGTCACCGCGGACCAGCCTTGCTCGGCCGCGATGCTCCGTGCGGTCCGCAGCAATCGGTCCCGCATCTCCTCTCGTTCCCGTTCCCGTCGCCGGGCACTCGGGCTGGTGTCGACGTCGTCGTCCCGCTTCAAGGCCACTCCTTCCGTTGACAACAGGATACTGACGGCGGTTTACTATTTACCAGTGATAGAAGTTCGGTCATTGTTAAATACTTCTCAGTCCGTCCGGGTGCAATGAGCGGCGACATGGCAAGGGTCTGAAGATGTTCACTCAGTTGGCTACATTCATCGTCCGGCGCACACGCCTCGTGCTGACGATCTCGGCGGTGCTCGCGATCGCGGCCATGGCGCTGGCCGGCGGCGCGTTCGGCAAGCTGGAGAGCGGCGGGTTCGCGCCGGACAACGCCGAATCCACGCACGCACAGCAGCTCATCGACCAGAAGCTGGACGGCAATCCGAATCTGCTCGTGCTCGTCGAGGCCGTGTCGGGCAGTGTCGACGACCCGGCCGTGGGCGCGGCCGCCGCACGCGTCACCGAGGCCATGACCGCGCGATCCGACGTCGGCAATGTGGCGTCGTACTGGGCCAGCGGGGCGCCGGCGATGAAATCGCACGACGGTCGGTTCGCCCTGATCTCCGCCCACGTGAGCGGAACGGAGACCGAGAGCGGTAAGACCGCGGCGGCCATCATCGATCAGGACTTCGGCAAAGCCGGGGACGCGGTCGGCCTGCGTGCCGCGGGACCGCTCGCGGTCAACAACGACATCAACACGAGTGTGATGAAAGGGCTGGTACTCGCCGAATCCATCGCCCTCCCAGTGACTTTGGTGCTCCTGGTGGTGATTTTCGGGAGCCTGGTCTCGGCCGTTCTGCCCCTGCTCATCGCGATCCTGGCGATCGCGGGAACCTTCGCCGAACTATCACTGCTCGCGAACCTGACGCCGGTGAGCCTGTTCGCCACGAACCTGACCACCGCGATGGCCCTCGGGTTGGCCATCGATTACGCGCTGCTGACGGTCAGCCGCTTCCGCGAGGAGCTGGCGCATGGTCTCGGTACGGCCGAAGCCGTTGTCAAGACGGTCGAGACGGCGGGCCGGACCATCGTGTTCAGTGCCGGTACGGTCGCCGCCGCGCTGGCCGCGGTCCTCGTATTCCCCTCCACGTTCCTACGGTCGCTCGCGATGGCCGGCATCGGCGTCACCGTCATCACCGCGGCGACCGGCGTCGTTCTCCTGCCCGCGCTGCTGGCCGTGCTCGGGCCACGGATCGACGCCGTCCGACTGCCGTTCCTCGGCCGAAGCCGGACCCAGGAATCCCGCACCTGGGGAAGGCTCGCCGCCGCGGTGATGCGGCATCCGCTGCGTACGGCGCTGCCGGTGCTGATCGTGCTGTTCGTCGCGGCCATACCGCTGCTGCGCATCGAGTTCGCCACCGTCGATGATCGATCCCTGCCTGCTTCGGCGAACAGCCGAGTGGCACACGAGATCCTGCGCACCGATTTCGACGGCGACAGCACCGCGACGATCAACGCGGTCACCGCCGCCCCGGTGCGGGCCGAGGCGCTCGGCGCGTACGCGCAAAAGCTGTCCACGCTGCCCGATGTCAGCCGGGTGGCGAGCCCGGCCGGGCTGTACGTCAACGGTCAGGCCGCGGGGCCGAGCCCGCGGCGGCTGGACGCGCCGGGAGTTCAGCAGGTCGTGATCTCACCCGTCCCGGAGATCCGAGCCGAGTCGACCGCGGCGCAGGACCTCGTCCACGCGGTGCGCGCCGTGCCGACGCCGGAGGGCGCCGCGTTCCTGGTCGGCGGCCCCACCGCCACCCTCATCGACACCAAGGACGCGATCAGCTCACGCATACCCTGGGCGCTCGCGCTGGTGATCATCACCAGTTTCGTGGTGCTGTTCCTCTTCACCGGCAGCGTCATCCAGCCGCTGCGTGCCCTGCTGCTCAACGCGATCGGGTTGTCCGCGATCTTCGGCGTGATGATCCTCGTCTTCCAGGAGGGCCACGGCGCCGGCCTGCTCTCGTTCACCCCGCGGCCGCTGGACCTGTCCATGCCGGTGCTGCTGCTCTGCATCGCCTTCGGCCTGTCGATGGACTACGAAGTCTTCCTGATCAGCCGAATCAAGGAACTGCACGACGCGGGCACGCCGACCGACGAGGCAGTCGTCGAGGGGCTCGGACGGACCGGCCGGATCATCAGTGCCGCTGCGGCTTTGATCGCCATCAGCTTCTTCGCCTTCGCGCTGAGCCCGGTCAGTTTCGCCAAGTTCTTCGGTATCGCCGCCGGGCTGGCCGTCGTGGTGGACGCGACCATCATGCGTGGGCTACTCGTGCCCGTGACCTTCCGGTGGCTCGGTGATCACGCCTGGTACGCACCGCGTTTCCTCCGCCGTCTGCATGCGCGGATCGGAATCAGGGAGTCGGTCTCCAGTCCGCCGGACGACCGCGCCGATGCGGATTCCGTGGCCGAGGACGCGGTCGCCCAGCCGCTGCACCGCTCGTAATGCCCGTGAAATCTTTAGCTGGACAACGGATCTCAGATATGCTCTGCGCCGGTAGGCGAGGATTTCTCCTCGCCTCCGGTGTCTATCAGTGTTAAAATCGCTAGCGGCCGTGGTCGTGCCGCAGCCGGCGGCATCGGGGAGGCCGGGGGGCCATATCTCTACGGGGGCTAGCGTGAAATTTCAGATCCTCGGATCGTTGGAGCTTTATGTTGCTGACGCACCAATCAATCTCGGTCCACCGAAGCAGCGGGCCATCCTGCTACCGCTGCTCCTGGAGCCGAATACCGCAATAGGTTTCGACACCCTCGTGGAGCGAGTGTGGGACGAGACACCGCCGACCGATGTCCGAAATGTCGTGTATACCTACATCACCCGGCTCCGTCGGATTCTCGAGAGTGTCGATGCGGGCCGCCGTCAACACGCCATTCCGAGGATCGACCGGCGCAACGGCGGCTATCTGTTGGATATCGCGCCGGAATGTATCGATCTCCACCGGTTCTACCAACTCAGGAACAGCGCACGGGCGAGCGTCGATCCCTGGGAGTGTGCGCGCCTGCAACGGTCGGCGCTCGATCTCTGGGACAGCACGCCTATCGCGAACATCACCGGAGGCTGGGCGGGACGCATCCGTGAATGGCTGGATCGCGAACGGCTCGACACCATGGCGGAGTGGGCCGAGACGGAGATCATGCTGAACAACTCGGCGATCGTGATCACCGAACTGCGCAGGGAGATGGCCAACAACCCACACGCGGAACTGTTGATCGAGAAATTGTTGCACGCCCTCATGCAGACGGGGCGCACCATCGAGGCACTCGAACTCTACGCAACGGCTCGTGGGCGCATCGTCGAGACCATGGGCGCGGAGCCGGGGCCGCGACTCCGCGAGATCCACCGAGCCCTCCTGGCGGACGAACTATGAGCACGCCGCCGCGCTCGAGTTCGCGTCAAGGTTCCTGACCGGTGTGGCGCGAGATCCTTTTCGCGCGAGCTCGTTCGACGGAAATATACGCGTAAAACTTTGGCAGATAGGCGGATTCATGAAGAATCAGTACTTCGGACGACGACGGCAGTCCGCCGTCCGCGCGGTGGCGTGGATGCAGGGGTGTGCCCGCGTCGCGATCGGCGCCGGGATGCTGCTGAATCCCGCACAGGCGGTGCGCTCGTGGTCCGGCGAGTACGACGAGAAAGCATCGTCGTTGCCGTCGCGCGCCTTCGGGATGCGCGATCTGGTGCTCGGCGCCGGAACACTGTGGTCGCTGCATCGAGGCCACCCCGTCCGGCACTGGTTCATCCTGGCGGTCGGTCTCGAACTCATCGACTCGTCCGTGACCGTGAACAAAAGGCGTATCACCGGCAGAGCCGGGCCGCTGGATACGTGGGAGCTGCTCACCGCGTCGGGATTGCTCGGCGGAATTCTGGTCGGTGCGCTGCTCGACGAGTGAAACCTGATTCGCGACAAAGAAGGGAGCCGGCTATGGGCAACGCCACCGAGGGATTGCTGACCCTCTCCATCCTCGGCAGCGCCGTGGTGTATGGCACAGATGTGTTCTGCGCCATGGTATTACGGCCGACGCTGAGCAAGGTCAGTGACGAGACTGTGCTGGAGGTGATGGGCACCATGCATGGCATCGCGGACAAGCGAATGCCCGTTCCGGGCGCGATCGGGTGGGTCGCCTCGGCACTCGCCACCGTCGCCGCCCTCATCGACGGGCAGCAGCGCGTCGCCCTGCTGTCCGCGATCGCCTTTGCCGCGCTGGCTATTTGGATGGTGATCTATGTTCGGGTCAGTGCGCCGATCAACAAGCGGTTGACCGCCGCGGTCGGTGCTGGGGCCTCCGCCGGCATCGACCCCCGCGCATTGCAGCAGCGCTGGGACAGCGTGATCACCGCCCGAGCGGGCCTGCAAACCGTCGCCCTGCTCACCCTGTGCCTCGCCTTGGCCGACGCCCACTGAATCTCGCAGTCCGTGCGCCCCCTCGGTCTCAGGGCGCATACTCAGCGCGCGTCGTACCGGTTCGGAGGTTGTCCTGTCGCGAGGAAGAGGGTCGACATGCTTGGTGATGAGCCGATCACGCGGGCATACGAGATCAATGCCGAGTATTGGATTTCGATGGTTCGGGCGGGAGTAGATCCGTATCAGACACAGATCACTGATCCTGCGCTGTTGGATGCTATCGGGTCGGTCACCGGGTTGGATGTGCTGGATGCAGGGTGTGGGGAGGGGTATCTGGCTCGTAGGTTGACCGAGCTCGGGGCGGGAAGTGTTGTCGGGGTGGATACGTGCCGGGCGTTCGTTGATTCCGCCTCGAGGGCGGGCTCACCGCGGTGCCGCTTCATTCATGCTGATGTCGCGGAGATACCGTTGCCGGCGGGCAGCGTGGATCTTGTTGTGGTGAACCGGCTTCCGCACGGGTTGCGGAATGCGGGGCAGCGTTATCGCGAGTTCGCGCGGCTGTTGCGGCCTCGGGGGCGACTGGTCGTTCTCGGGCAGCATCCCTGCTTCTACGGTGCGCGAGCCGAACGATCGTCCGGACAAGTCGCGGTGGCGGAGTATTTCGCGGGGCGGATTGTGGAGCAGCACTTCGAGGTGGCGGGCAAGGTGTCGCCCGCTGCTTCGGTGCAGAAGTTGTACTCGCTGGAGGAGTACATCGGGATGATCACTGCGGCAGGGTTTGTGATCACGGGGATTCGGGAGCCGCGGCCGAGTCCGGAGCAGTTGCGGGACGATCCGCAGTGGGGTGTTCGGTTTCAGCGGCCGCTGTTTCTGCTTGTCGAAGCCCGGCTCGACTGAGTATCGCGCGATCAGGGCACAGCGGTGCCTGAGCGGATGCGTCCTGCGAAGACGCCGTAGCGGGTTTTCAGGCGTGGTAGTCGCACTGGGTGGGGAGGCGCGGGTCGTTGCGACGTGGCGGCGTCGGTGAGGTGGGAGGTGTGTTTATACTGCGTCGCCGGACATCTCCGGTTCGATGAGTCACCAGCTCGTTCTTCTGGTTTTCAGTGTCGTGTTATGCCCCGTGCAGATGGCCGGGTAGGTCGGTTCCATCCACCACAGCGCCACGGAAGGTAGCAGATGAGTCGGCACACGCCCTTTTATTCAGATGTCCAGTCGCACTACGATTTATCCGACGATTTCTTCGCACTGTTCCTGGACCCGACGCGAACGTATAGCTGTGCGTATTTCGAGCGGGACGATTACGACCTCGAACAGGCTCAGCTCGCCAAGATCGATCTGGCACTGGGCAAATTGGATCTGTTGCCGGGGATGACCTTGCTCGATATCGGCTGCGGATGGGGCGCGACGATGATGCGCGCGCGGCAGCGCCATGACGTCGACGTCATCGGGCTGACCTTGAGCCGCAATCAGCACGAGTACGCCAGTACGCTGCTGGAGCGGCAGCCGGGCCCACGGCACGCCGAGGTTCGGTTGCAGGGCTGGGAAGAGTTCGATGGTCGAGTCGACCGCATCGTCAGCATCGGCGCGTTCGAACACTTCCGCAAAGAACGCTATGCGGAATTCTTCGACTTCGCCTACGCGGCGCTTCCCGAAGACGGACGAATGTTGTTGCACACCATCGTGATGTACACCCAGGGTCAGCTGCACGACCGTGGTATCTCCTACACTCGGGACGACGTCGAGTTCTTGAAGTTCATCCGGAAGGTGATCTTTCCCGGCGGGTGTCTGCCCTTCCCCGACAGTGATGCTTTCGGCGGGGTCACCCAATTCGCGCAGGCGGCCGGGTTCGACGTGACACGCGTGCACGCGTTGCAGCCCCACTATGCGCGAACTCTCGATCATTGGGCGCAAGCGCTTCGGCAGCGGCGACCCGAAGCGATCGAGCTGTGCGGAGAAGCGACGTATGACACCTACATTCGCTACCTCACCGGGTGCGCCGACCGCTTCCGCTCCGGACTGATCGACGTGATGCAGTTCACCTGCGTGAAATAGCCTGAGCCCAGCGTTAATTCGACGCGTTGCGCCCCCAAAACCTCGGTGGTTCGGGCCCAACGGCTAGGACGGCATATCCGCGGGGATGCGTTCGAGGACTCCGCCGGCGAAGACGTCGTAGAGGGGGAGGGTTTCGAGATGGACGTAGCCGATATGGCAGTCGCAGTGGGTGAGGGGGCACGGGCGGGGGATCAGGGCGGGGCGGTAGGTGTTGTCGTAGAGGTTGCCTAGTGGGGTGGGGACGAAGTGGCAGCGGCGGACGGTGCCTTCGCCGTCTACGGAGATGACGGAGGAGCCGGTTCGGCAGGGTCGGCCGGCGGAGGTGTGGGGGTGGCGGCTGTAGGGGAAGAGGGGGTCCAGGGCGGTCCAGGCGGCGGCTTGGTGGTCGGTGTAGGTGTGGCCTTCGGCGGCGTTGACCCAGAGGTAGATGTGGTGGGGGAGGTCGGTGCGGAGGCGTTGGGCGGAGGCGAGATGTTCTGGGAGGCCGACTATTCCGACGCTGAAGCGGATGCCGGAGTCGGCCAGCCGGTGGGTCTTGTCGAGAAAGCGTTGGTAGGGGGTTTGGCCGGGGTGGTAGGTGCACCAGAGGGCGAGGGTGTCGGGGTCGGCTTCGGATAGCCAGTCGGTGCGGCAGCTGAGGTTGGTTTGGATGGCTACACGGTCGACGTGGGGTAGGTGGGACAGCTCGACCATGGCTCGTCGGTACCAGGATCGGGTGAGGCCTTCGCCCCATGGCGTGAAGAGGATGGACAGGCGGTCATCGGTCTGCTTCCGCGCCCAGTCGGTGAATCGTTCCAGGGCAGTGCGATCGGCGCGCAGTTGCTCAGTGCTGTCTCTGCGTTTCGCGAAAGGGCAGTAGGGGCAGTCGTAGTCGCAGGAGGCGAGCGGGCCGCGGTAGAGGATGGTGAGGTCCATGGTTACCGCAGCTCGTAGGCGGCCATCGCGGCGTGCACTGCGGGGGAGAAGAATTCGGGGCCGATCGCGTCGGAGTAGGCGAGCCCGGCGGGGGTGAGACGGAGGTGGTCGGGTTCGGTGTCCGACAGCCAGCCGCGGTCGCCGAGGGTGCGCAACTGGATCGGAAAGTCGTGCCAGGGATCGGTGTGGAATTGGCGGTGGTAGTCAGCGATCGCGAAACCCTCTGCCTGCAACAGTGATTGGAGCAGGTATCTGCGTTTTGATTCGTCCTCATCGATCACTCGCCCATACGCCGCGGTGCTGAAATTGGTTGTGGCGGTGAAGCTGTCGATGATGGCGCGCACTTCACGCGGGGAGACCGCATAGTCGAACGAGTAGTGCAGCCCAGAGGTGTAAGAACGGGCGCCGCAGCCGAGTCCGATCATGCCGTCGGTCTGGCACGCGTAATCGTCCGGCCCCTGAGGCGGGGCGTCGAGCCGTCGGAACATACGCATGGAGACCTGCCGATAGCCCTCGGCGAGCAAATGATCGCGTCCCTCGGTGTACCGCCGCAACCGCTGTTCGTCCCAGTCGAGGTCGGCGACGGCGGGATCGGCGTGGC
Source organism: Nocardia tenerifensis NBRC 101015 (assembly GCF_000308715.1). Taxonomy (GTDB): domain Bacteria; phylum Actinomycetota; class Actinomycetes; order Mycobacteriales; family Mycobacteriaceae; genus Nocardia; species Nocardia tenerifensis. The sequence goes on along the minus strand of NZ_BAGH01000599.1, from coordinate 29,238 downwards.
GGCCGAGCCCGGTCAGCGGGCGCACATAGAGGGGATAAAGGTAGATCTCCTCCGGCCGCCAGGCGAGCGCGGCGTCCAGCGATGAACGCCAACTCGACTCGGTCTGGCCGTCGATGCCGTAGATGAGGTCGATATTGAGAACGGGGATATTCGTGTCGCGGATGCGCGCGAGGGCCGCCTCGACGTCCGCGCGCCGCTGGGGCCGAACGGCGGCGCGGGCCTCCTCATCGATAAAACTCTGCACGCCCAGGCTCAGCCGGGTCGTCCCGCGCTCGGCGAGCACCGCGAGGCGATCGACGGTGGCGGTGCTCGGCGAAGCCTCGACCGAGAGGGGAATGGACCGCAGGTCGGCGCCCATGAGGACCTCGGCGATGTCGCACAGCCGGGACAGCTCGGCGGCCTCGAGATACGTGGGGGTGCCGCCGCCGAAAGCCGCGTTCGCGAAGTGCAGAGACTCGCCTACCGCCGCGCGCACGTCGCGCGCCTGCCGGGTGAGCGCGTCGAGGTAGCGACCGGTCAGCCCGTCCGGCACGCCGACACGGGTGAACAGATTGCAGAAGCCGCACCGTATTTCGCAGAACGGGATGTGCAGATACAGCGAGAGGGCCTCGCGGCTTTGACCTGCCCACAGATCGGCGAGGGCGGGGCGGGGTTCCAACGGCCGGTAGGCGGTCTTGTGCGGATACGCGTAGACATAGTTCTGGTACGGCCTGGGTAGCGCGACGGTGTCGATCATGCGGAGGACTCCAAGAAGAAATGGCCGTAGGGGACGGTCCACACGGATTCGTGGCCGAGTCGATGGCCGGTGTAGCCGTCGTCGCCGTAGGCGGTGCCGTGGTCGGAGCAGACGATGGCGAAGCAGCGCCGACGGGAGCGCATCGCGTCGAACAGGCGGCCTACGTGTCGGTCGATGTAACGCAATGCGGCGGCGTGGGTTTCGCGGTTATCGCCGGTTTCGCGGGTGGCGCCGGGCAGATGGAACCAGTTGGGCTGGTGGAGCGCGGAAGCGTTGAGGAACAGGAAGAGTCGTTGCTCGACGGGCAGCTCGGCGACCACTTTCTCGGCACGCGAGACCTGTGCCTCGAACGAATGCGGCGACGCCACAGAGAAATCCGGCTCCCAGTGACTCTCCGCGAACAGACCGGGCAATACGTTGCCGAGCGCGCCCTGCTTGTTGAAGAAGCCGACGCCGCCGATGCATACCGTGTGATAGCCGCGATCGGCCAGTGCCCCAACGAGATCCGGCGAGTCGAAGACGAAGGTGCCGTCCGCGGTCGTCTCGCTACCGGCGAAGCGCGCGGCGAACAGGCGCGGATGCGGCCCAGGCGTCGCGGGCGTCGGCAGGAATCCGGCGAAGATGGCCTGATGGGCGGCGTAGGTGAAATTGCCGGGGGCGTGCCGCTTTTCCCACTCGCCGTCGGGAAGACAGGCGGACAGGTTGGGCAGCTCGCCGGCGGCGGCGAGCTCGGCCGCGACGTCGTAGCGGAGGGTGTCGAGGGTGAGCAGCAACAGATCATCGCGGCCGACGACCTCGTTCATATCAGGCCGGTGCATATCTTCCCTCCGGTGAAACGAATGCGGGTGTAGCGAGAATCTGCTCGGTGTAGGTGTCGACGCCCGCCGCAGGCCCCTCCGCCAACCCGGTGAGGCGCGGGAGCAGATCGCCGAACGCGTTGACCTCGCCGACCGTGAACCGGCGCCAGCCGATGGACGGCAGCAGATCCACACCGACGCACAGCGTTCCGGGAAAGCACGCGGCGGCCCGCTCACAGACGGCCAACGCCTCGCGCCAGCGACGACCCGCCGCCGCGCGCACGGCGGCGAGGTCACCACGCGCGCCGCCTAGGTGCAGGTTGGTCATCGGCGCGCGGCTGGTGCGAACCACGGCGTGGGTGGCGCGCCCCGCGACGACGAGGACCCGCAGGTCGGCGGTTCGGCCCGCCAGCGACGCCTTGGGCACCCACTGCTCGATGTGCAGCCCGTCGGGTGCGAGCCGATCTATGATCGCGGCGATCTCGGATTCGCTGGTATAGCAACGGATTCTGAGCGAGTTGTGCAGCCCGCCGCCGGGCGCGACCTCCACGGAAGTGGTCGCCCGCCATCGCCCGGACCGGGTCGACTCGAGCGCCAAGATGCCGGACGCGGACGACCCATGCGCGGGCTTCACGAAGACGCGCGGCATGTCGCGCAAGCGTTCTCGCACATCGGACCAGCCCGCTATCGGCACGGCGGCACCCGAGGTGGGGGAGGGCGGCACCGGCACGGCCGCGGCATCGAGGCGGGCATGACACAGCCGCTTGTCGAACAGCACGGCCAGCTCCGCCGGATCGTCGAGCCGGATACCGCCCCGCAGCGATCCGACCGCGTCGAGGAACCGCACGTACCACCGCGCCGAACCCTCCACGCGGGTCGGGTCTTTCACGCCGCGCAGCAACTCGTCCACGTCCGCGTTCTCACCGGGCGAGTCGAGTCGAACGATCTCGTCCCCGGCGAACTCGTGCCCACCGTCGCGGAGAACGTCGCGCCACTCGACGACCCGCGGGGCGGCGGCGCCCGATGCCAGCGCCGCCGCGACGAACAACCCGACCCGGCGATTCTCGCCGTTGCCGACCACCGCCCAACGCGTGGACGGCCGAGAATCACTCACCGACGGCGACGAAACGCCATACGGTGCCGTCGTCCTCATCCTCGTCGGACTCGGCGTCGCCCGGATCCATGTCCAGCCGCACCCCGGCGGGTTCGAGCGCTTCGGCCAGCCGAGTACGCATGGCGTCGGACAGGTAGTTGTGATGCAGGTCGAGAAAGGTCAGATGGCTGAGCGGCTGGCCGGTGAGCAGGGCCGCCACGCCGTCGTCGGTGAGCACACCCATGGAGACGTCGAGGACCTCGAGGCGCACCACCACCGGGGCCGACGCCAGCGCGGCGCAGATGTCGTCCTGAATCTCGCTGTTGCGCAAGCCCAGATGCTTCAGGCTCGGCAGCCGGGTGCCGGCGAGGATGGGCGCGAGATCGTCGATGTCGGCGTCGCCGCCGTACTCCGCCGTGCCGAGCCACAGGTCGAGGTGGGTGAGCGCGGGCAGGTCGCTGGCGGCGATGCCGCGCACGACCTCGGCGGGCATGCCGCCGGTCTCCACCGTCAGCTTCCGCAGGCGCTCGTGTCGCACCGCAGGAAAACGCAGCTCCTCGCCGCCGCGCACGCCGAACTCGGTCAGCTCGGGGAAGGCGTCGAGCAGCAGCGTCGCCTCGCCCTGATGGATCCAGGAGATCTCGCACTGCTCCCCGACGACATCGCCGACGAACAGCGCGCGCATCGCGGGCAGCCGATCCTTGGCGGCGATCAAGGCGTCGAAGATCTCCTCCGGCCCCGTTTCGTATATCTCGGCCCAGCTACCCACGATCAGCGCCCGCACGGCGGTGCTGTCGACGGCTTCGAGGAACTGCTCGAACGCCTCGGCCCAGGTTTTCTCTGTCTCGTAGGTGTCGACACCGATGCGCCAGGCGACCGAGTCCGCCTCGGGTAGCTTGCCCGAGAACTCCGGGTCATCGGCCGGGAAGTCGAACGCGGGCAAGCCGCCGAACTCCGCCAAGTGGTCTCCAACGGTCATGCGTCACTGCACCTTCCGGCCTGTTCTCGATGATGATCAGGTGAGTTCTACCAAGCCCCACCGACAACCCGGGAACCGGGCGGGACTTGTCGGTGCCCACCGCTACCGTCCTCGCCACGGCACCGATGTGGGGCCGCGGTGGGAGGAGAAATCATGTATCGGCAAGGCGACGTCCTGATCGTTCCGTTGGCGCGGAGCGCGGTGCCCGAGACGGCCGTGCACGCGGCCTCGGAACCCCGCGACGCGCGCGGACGGTTGGTCCTGGCGCTCGGCGAGGTCACCGGCCACGCGCACGCTGTTCCGAGCCCCGGCAGGCTGATTCGCGAGACGAGCGCGTTCGGGCCGATGCTGCTGCACCTGCCCGAGGGCGGTCGCGTCGTCCACGAGGAGCACGCGGCCATCACGCTGCCGAAGGGCTGGTACCGCGTGGTGCGCCAGCGGGAGTACGTGCCGGGTTCGGTCCGGATCGTCGCCGACTGAGCGCCCCGGTGTCAGCAAACCTCCAACGAGCACAGAGAGAGCAAAACGTGACGGAACGTGATGTGTGGCGGGCGATTTCGGCGCAGATCGGCCCCGGCGACCGAACGGCGGCGGAGGCTGGAGTGCGCTCGGCCTACCGATCGGCGGGCCTTCGCGAGCCCGAGCGAATCGTGTGGGCCGGTTCGCCGCTGACGGCGGTGCGGATGCTGTCGGACGGCAGCCTCGAAGACCGCGGCGGCAGTGTGCGCGAAGCGCTGCGCAGCGGTCCGTGGGCGGCCGAACGCGCCCGTGTCCACGCCGAATTGGGGTCGAGAGCCTTCAGCGAACACTGGCAGTCCACCGGCGCGGATCTATGGGAACTGACCCGGACCGTGGTGGAGCGCATCCGCGACGGCGTCATCGAGGCCCAGGAACCCGCACAGCGCACCCAGATTCGCCTTCTGCTGCTGGACGCGGTACTCGGCCAGCACGACGCCGCGTGGCTGTGCGCCTTCGACACCGCCGCGGGCTCGCCGCTGGCCGGATTGGCCGCCGCGGCACGGGAAGCGGGCTGGTGGTGGCCGTACGAGAACGTCGCCGTCCTCAGCGAGCGCCCCACCGAGCTGCACCGCGACGAGGCGGGCCGTCTCGACCGCGGCGACGGCCCAGCCCTGGCGTATACCGACGGTTTCGCGCTGCACGCGTGGCGCGGCATGTCCGTCAGCGCGGAATTCCTCGACAGCCTGCGGTCGCTGACGCCCGAGCGGATCCGCGAGGAGGAGAACGCCGAACTGCGCCGCGTCATGCTCGAGTACTACGGCTACGACCGCTACCTCGACGAATCCGGCGCGAAACCGATCCATCGCGACGAGACCGGCGTGCTGTGGCGGATCGAGCTCGACGGCGACGAGGACGTGGTGATGGTCGAGGTCGTCAACTCCACGCCGGAACCCGACGGCACCCACCGCACCTACTGGCTACGGGTGCCACCGACGACACAGACCGCTCGCGAGGGCGTGGCGTGGACCTTCGGGCTCGGCGCGGACACCTACGAGCCGGTGCAGCAGACCTGACCGAAAGCCCTTCGCGGTAGCCCGGATTCGAGAACACGGCGCCACCCTGCTTGTTAGGATCGCCGTGGGAATCGAGCGCGGAGTGTCACACGTCCGACGCGCCGAGCACCGTGAAGCGCTGAGGGAAGCAACGCCGATGATCATTGTCCGGAGTACGGCGGAGCTGGGCCGAGCCCTGGCCCGATCTCGCGAGCTGGGTAAGAGCATCGGCTATGTGCCCACCATGGGGGCGCTGCACGATGGGCACCTCGCGCTCATTCAGGAGGCGAAGAGGCGCGACGACGTGGTGGTGGCGTCCATATTCGTCAATCCGCTGCAGTTCGGGCCGAATGAGGACTTCGAGTCCTACCCGCGCGACGAGGAAACAGACTTAGGCCTGTGCGAGAAGGTGGGCGCCGACATCGCCTGGCTGCCGACGGCGGAGGAACTGTTCCCGCCCGGATTCGGTCTCACGGTCGCGGTGCCGCGCCTGTCGTCGGTGCTGTGCGGGCAGGGACGCCCGACCCACTTCGCGGGCGTCACCACCGAGATGTCGAAGATCTTGATCCTGCTCGCCCCCACCGCGGTTTACCTGGGGGAGAAGGACTTCCAACAGCTCGTGGTCATGCGGGCCATGGTTCGTGACCTGGGGCTGCCGGTGGAGGTCCGGGCGGTTCCGACGGTCCGCGAGGCCGACGGCCTGGCCCTCTCGTCCAGGAACACCTATCTCTCCCTCGCCGAACGCCCCATCGCCGCGTCCCTGTTCCGCATCCTGACGGACCTCACCACACAGCTACGGACCGAATCGGGCGAAGTCGCCGCCGTGCTCGCCGCCGGACGCCGACAATTGATCGAGGCGGGCGTGCACCGGGTCGAATACCTCGAACTGGTCGACAGCGAAACCCTCGACCCGGTGCCCGAGGCCACGAGCGGCAACCGGCTCGTGGCGGCCGTCCGGGTGGGTACCACCCGCCTGATCGACAACGTGGAGGTTTGACCCTCGGCGTCGTCGACCAGGCGCTGAAGTACGAATACGCAAATGGGGCGTCGGGGGGCGCGGGAGACGACGATGGACATGATGACGCAGCTGCTGTCGGCCATTTCGGCCGAGGTGGAGGCGCGCAGGCTGCCCGGAGCGGTCATCGCGGTCACGGCGGACGGATCGCTGATCGATCTGCAGGCCGTCGGCAAGCTCGACCCGTACGGCGCGCGGCCCATGCCGGATGACGCGATCTTCCGCATCTACTCCATGACGAAGGTCTTCGTCGCGCTGGCGGCCTTGCGCATGATGGCGGAGGACAAGCTGCGACTGGATGACCCGGTCGCCGAGTGGCTGCCGTACTTCGCCGGCCTCCGCGTCGAATCGGACGGCGCGCTGCGACCGCCGAAACGCCCGCTCCTGATCGAGGACCTGCTGCGGCAGACTGCGGGCATCGGCGGCGGCTACCACACCTCGCCGAACATCAAGCCGTACTACGAAAAGGCCGGCATCCGGAAGTACGAACACCGCGCCGGGACATACACCCTGGACGACGCCGTGCGGAACCTCGCGAAGCAGCCCCTCGCGGCCGATCCCGGAACGGTGTGGGAGTACGGCATGGCCCTGGATGTCCTCGGTCGCATCCTGGAACTGGCCGACGGCCGCCCCCTCGACGAGATCGTCGACCAGCGCGTCTGCCGCCCACTCGGCCTGCGCGACACCGGTTTCAGCGTTCGTCCGGCGGACCTGCACCGCGTCGCACAGCCGTCCATGGACCCGCCCGCGACGCCCAAAGACCTTGTGACACATCAGGAACGGCCGGCCTGGCTGTCGGCGGGCTCGGGCGGCTACTCGACCGCCGCCGACTTCGCCACTCTGCTGTGCGCGATCACCCCCGACCGCGACGGCCAGTTGTCGATACCGGCCCTGGGCTCGAACAGCCGCGCGCTCTTCATAGATCAAATCGGCCCGCTAGCCGGCAGCGGCCCCGACTATCTCCCTGGCAAGGGCTACGGCTTCTCATACGGGCTGCACGTGCCGAGCACCGATCCGGCCTGGTCCGCCCTGGATCCGCACGCGCGAACCGTCGGCTGGCTCGGCCGCGGCGCGACCTGCTTCCTCTACCACATCCCCAGCGGAATCGGCGCGGTCATGATGACGCAGTGCTATGGCCGCGCCGTCCACTACCGCGACCTCGTCCGCTCGATCGTGGAGCAGGCCGCTCCATGGACGTGACACCCGACGAACCGGTCGTCCAGGTAGAAGGCTTGCGAAAGAAGTACGGCCAGGTCCTGGCCCTGGACGACGTCGACCTGTCCATCGGCCGCGGCGAGATCTTCGGACTGCTCGGCCGCAACGGCGCGGGCAAGTCCACGACCCTCGATATCGTCTGCGGACTCGTCAAGCCCACCGCGGGCCGCATCCGGGTGTTCGGCAGCGACGTGCGACGCCACGGCCGGCGGGTGCGCAAGCGCATCGGCTATGTCCCGCAGGACAATACGGTCTACTTGGCGATGACGGTGTGGCAGAACCTGAGCTTCGCGGCGATCGTGCGCGGCATGTCGAGTGCGTCCGCCCGGCGCAGAGCGGGCGAGGTGATGGAGCTGCTCGGGCTCAGCGCGGTGGCCGACCGGGGCGGCGCCAACCTGTCCGGCGGTGAACGCCGCAGGCTCTCGATCGGCATGGGCATTGTGCACGCCCCGCCGCTCATGGTCCTCGACGAGCCGAGCACCGGCGTCGACATCGACTCCAGGCACGCCATCCACCACATCTTGCGCGAGCTGCGCGGCGAGGGCGCGACCATCCTCTACACCACCCACCACCTGGAGGAAGCCGAGATCCTCTGCGACAGAGTGGGTGTGCTCGACACGGGCCGGCTCATCGTCACGTCCGACGTGAAAAGCTTTGTGGCGCAATACGCCAGCCCGTACTGCGAGATCGTCAGCGACGAGGTTGCGGCCGTCACGACCCTGTTGTCGGAGGCGCTGCCCGACAGCGGAATCACGTTGCGCGGCAGACGCATTCAGGTGAGCGCGGAGAAGGCCGAGATCCTGTCGACGATCCTCGAGCTGCTCGACGAGAGCCGGCTGCCTGTCAAGGATGTGCGAGTGGTCCCGATCTCCCTGGAGAACGCCTTTCTCCAGGTCATCGAGCCCCGCGTGGCGGCGCGATGACGATCACCTGCGCCTTCGTCCGGAAAGAGCTGTCGACCTGGCGTCAGGACCCCACCCTGTTCGTCTTCCTCTTCGCCGCGCCGCTGCTGATGCAGGGTTTGCTCAGCGAGGCGTTCTCCGGCCTCACCGGCGGCGCGGGCGCGAACCAGACCGTGCCGGGCTTCACGATCATGTTCGGCTTCTACGTGATGATGTTCATGGGCACCGCGCACTACCGCGAACACGCTTCGGGCGCATGGAATCTCGTGAAGACCAGCGGCCTGTCCAAGGGGGTGATGGCGATCCAGCTCGCGATCCCGTACTTCCTGCTGTCCGCGGCACAGATGGCGCTGTTGATCGGCACCGGACGGGTGCTGTTCGGCGGAACGATCAACGGATCGCTGCTCGCCCTCACCGTGCTCATCCTGATCATCGCGTGGACCGCCATCGCCCTCGGCCTCGTGCTGATCGCGCTCACCCGCAACGTCTCGGCGATGCAAAACCTTTGCCAGTTGGTGGTTCTCGGCATGGGCGCGGTCGGCGGCGCGGTGGTGCCGGTCCGGCTGCTGCCCGCGTGGAACCGCCCGCTCGCGCCGCTCACCCCGCAGTACTGGGCAGTGGACGGCATGAAACGCGTGCTCGCCGAACACGGGGGATTGGCGAGCGTCGCGCCGAACCTCGCGGTGCTCACCGGATGGGCGTGCGCTCTGTCGATCGTCGCGACGTTCACCTTCGATCCGGGAAGCCGGCGTCGCGTCGCCATCCGCTGAGAACGTAAACGTCTCAGCGCCAAGGGAATCGGGAGGTGTCTCATATGGGAGAAGCTAGAGGCCGGGTGATCCAGGCCTGGTCGAGACAGGGAACCCAGCCGCCGCCGCGCATAGTCGGCGGCGAGGGCTGCCGCTTCTTCGACGCGGCGGGCCGGTCCTATCTCGATTTCAGTTCGCAACTGGTCAACGCCAACCTGGGTCACAGCCGCACGGAGATCCAGGAGGCGGTGCAGAAGCAGGTGGCCACCATGGCGACCCTCGGGCGGCCATGGGACGTAGAGATCGTCGACGAGCTGGCCGACCGGCTGGCCGAGATCACCCCGGGCGACCTCAACTCGTTCTTCTTCGCGTGCAGCGGCACCGAGGCGAACGAGGCCGCGATCCGTCTGGCGCGCGCGTACACCGGCCGCGACAAGGTCATCGCCCGCTACCGCTCGTATCACGGCAGTTCGGCGGGTGCGCTCACGCTGACCGGCGAGCCGCGCCGGTGGGTCGGGGAGCCGGGGGTGCCGGGCGTGGTCCGCATGCTCGACCCGTACACCTACCGCTGCCCCGCCGGTCATCCCACGCCGTGCCCGGTGTGCTCGGGCGCGCCGCACCTGCGCGAACTGCTCCAGTACGAGGGCGCGGAGAACGTGGCGGCGGTGATCGTCGAGCCGATCACCGGCATCAACGGCGTGATCGTCCCGCCCGACGGGTATCTGCGGGCCATCCGCGACGTGTGCACCGAGCACGGGATCATGCTGATCTGCGACGAGGTGATGACCGGGTTCGGCCGCACCGGCAGCTGGTTCGCCTGCGACCGGTGGGGCGTGGTGCCCGACATCATCACGTGCGCAAAGGGTTTGACCGCCGGCTACCTGCCGCTGGCCGCCGTCGCCGTGAGCGACCGGCTCTCCGGGTGGCTGCAGGACTCGGTCTTCCCCTACGGCTTGACCTACAGTGCACACCCGGTGGCCTGCGCGGCCGCCGTCGCCGCGTTGCAGGTCTATCAGAAGGAGCGACTGGTCGAACGCGCCGACCGTCTCGGCGCCGTGATCGAGGCCGCGTTACGCGAACTGGCCGAACGACATCCCTCGATCGGCGATATCCGCGGCAGCGGATGCTTCTGGGGCATCGAACTCGTCACCGACCGCGCGACCAAGCAACCGCTGGTCCCGTTCAACCCCGGCAGCGCGGCCGCCGAGCCGATGACGAAGCTGACCGCGGCGGCGTTCCAGAAAGGCCTGTACCTGCTCACCCACTGGAACATGATCGTGGTGTCCCCGCCGCTGATCATCGATGAGGCGGAGATCCGCGAGGGAATGGCCCTGCTCGACGAGACACTGTGCGTCGCCGACGAATACGTGGTCGGCAGCGGATAAACAGATGAAGCACAGCATTTCGGTCTGCGAGCTCGTCGCGAAGACGGCCGCGGACCGGCCGCAGGAACCCGCCGTCACCGTCCGCGGCTTCACCGCCGCGGACGAGATCACCTGGAGCGCACTGGTGGCCGAGTCGGGCGAGCGGGCGAAAGTTTATCGGCGCAACGGATTACGCGCGGGCGACGTCGTCGCGGTCGCCCTCCCGTCCGGCGTCGGCCACGTGGTGGCGACGCTGGCGCTGTGGGAGGTCGGGGCCACCGTCCTTCCCGTGGATCATCGGTGGCCGGCCGCGGTGCGGTCCAATATCACCGGCCGATACTCGCGAGGGTGGGTCGTCGAAGGGGACGACCTGGGGCTCAGCGCCGCGCACCGGCGCGAGGTCCCGACTCCGATTCCGGCGGACGGACTTCCGAGATCGGTCTCGCTGTCCGGCGGCACCACCGGCATCTCCAAGCTCGTCATCAGGAACCGGCCGTGGGCCTACACCGAATCCGGGCCGTTGAGCCCCGCGGAACAAGAGCGGGGCCTGGGCTACGGCCAGACGCAGATCGTCGGACTTCCCCTGTACCACGCGGGTTTCGGCGCGCTGTACCACGGCCTGGCGCTCGGACACCGCATCGTCATTCCGGGCAATGCCTCGCCGAAACTGTTCCTGGAGCTGCTCGAGTCCGAGCGGGTGCAGGTCATGCGGACCGTGCCCGCGCAGATGGGCACGCTCCTCACCGCGAGCGGCATGGACCGGCGCCGGTTCTCCTCGCTGGAGCTGGTCGTGCACACCGCTTCGCGGTGCCCGGAGCCGGTGAAACGCGGTTGGCTGGAGCTGATCGAACCGGCCAGGGTCTATGAGGAGTATGGCAGCGTCGAACGGATCGGCACCCTGAGCATCCGCGGCGACGAGTGGCTCGAGCACCCGGGTTCGGTGGGTCGGCCGATCCACTGTTCGGCTCGCATCCTGGACGAGTGCCGGCGTGAGGTCCCGGCCGGGACGGCGGGGGAGCTGTTCATGACCGACGAAAACGCCGCGCAGCCCGCGTATCTCGGAGTCGGGCCCGAATTGGCCGAGGCCGCAGGGCATTTCAGCGTCGGCGACCTCGCGTGGATGGACGCCGAAGGCTACGTGTCCCTGATCGGACGCAAGGACGACGCCATCAACGTCGGTGGAGTCAAGGTCTTTCCGCGCGACGTCGAGCGGGTTCTGGAGCGCCACAGTGCGGTACGTGACGTCCGCATTCGCGCCCTGCCGGACCCCGCGCTCGGAGAGGTGGTGTATGCCGAGGTCAGCCTGTACGACGGGGATCCGGAGCAGGTCCGTGCCGAGCTGATGCGCGGCTGCCGGGCCGAGCTGTCCCGGGCCCAGACGCCGCGGATCATCGACATCGTGGCCGACGTGCGCCGGACCGCCTCCGGCAAACTGCGGCGAAGGGATTGATCCGTGCGAGAACGGATTTGGACGGTGGTCGGGCGCGTGTGCGGCCCCGATTTCACCGAACCGACCGCGAACTTCTATGAGCTGGGCGGTGACTCGCTGCTCGCCGGCGAGCTGATGACCGGGCTACGCACGGAGTTCGGCGTCGAGCTGCCGATGACTCTCGTCTTCGAGGCGCCCGACATGGGCGCCTTCGTCGACGACGCGGCGGGGGAGGTGACTCAGCGCGGCGGATCGTAGCGGCCGTCGACGGCGGTCCAGCCGCCGTCGACGCACAGCAGCGACCCGGTGATGAAACTGGACGCGTCGGAGGCCAAAAACGCGACCGCCCCGGCGATCTCGCTCGGCCGGGCCCACCGGCCGAGCGCGCTCTTGGCCGCGTAGGCGGCCTGCCACTCCGGCACCGCGAAGATCGGGTCGGTCAGCGGCGTGCGCACCACGCCGGGCGCGACCGCGTTCACCCGCACCCCGGCGGGCCCGAATTCCGCCGCGGCGCCGCGGATCAGCTGTACCAGCGCCGCCTTCGACGCCGCGTACACGGCCTGCCCGGGCTCGACGGTGATCGACCGGATCGAGGACATGCCCACGATCGAACCGCCGCCCCGGGCGACCATCCCGGCGCCGAACGCGCGAATGATGTGGAAGGCGCCGCGCAGGTTCAGGTCGAGCACGTCGTCGAACTCGGCGGTGGTGTAGTCGAACAGACGCTTGCGGACGTTGCGACCGGTGGTGAAGACGAGCACGTCGAGATCGGGCAGCGCCGCGGCGGCCGCGGCGACGGCGTCGGCATCCCGGACATCCAACAGCGTTGCGGCGGAATCGGATCCGGATCCTCCCGCAGTCTCCTCCGCCTTCGCGAGGTCGATATCCGCGCACGTCACCCGCGCCCCGAGCGCGCCGAGCGCGAGCGCCGATTCGCGGCCGATGCCGCTGCCCGCGCCGATCACGAGGGCGCGTTTCCCGTCGAGCCGGAACATGGCTCGATAGTCGACAGAGTCCGACACGGTCATTCGTTCGTCCTAACCTGCGAAGGGGTACGGCAGCGTGACCGTCTTGACGGTGCTCATCTCCCTGATCGAGTAGGAGATGCCCTCGCGGCCTAAGCCGCTGGACTTCACGCCGCCGAAGGGAATGTGCGGTGAGTCGAAATGCGGTCCGGCATTGAGGTTTACGGCACCGACCCGCAGCGCCTCGGCAATACTGGTGAAGGCGGCCACATTCGAGGTGACCACGCCCGCCTGCAACCCGTACCGCGTCCCGTTGGCGACCCGGATCGCCTCCGCGGTGTCGGCCACTCGGATGACCGGCGCTACGGGCCCGAAGGTCTCCTCGACCACCAACTCGGCGTCCGCCGGGACGTGGTCCAGCACCGCGGGGGTGATGAGCGGACCGCGCCGATCGCCGCCGTGCAGCAGTTTCGCGTTCGCGGCGACCGCGCCTGCGATCCGCCGCTCCACCACGACCGCGGCGTCCTCGCTGATGAGCGGGCCGACATCGGTCGCCGGATCGAGCGGATCCCCGGCCCGTTTGCCCCGCGCCGCCTCCACCACCCCGGCGACCAGCTCGTCGGCGACGTCGCCGACGACGATCACGCGCTTGATCCCCCGGCAGGACTGCCCCGCGGTGGCGAAGGCGCCCTGCCCGACCAGCTGCATCGCGAGTGCGAGATCGGCGTCGGGCAGCACGATGAGCGGATCGTTCCCGCCCAGCTCCAGCAGCACCTTCTTGCCCGCGGCGGCCCTGGCCACCGCGCGTCCCGTGCTCGCCGAGCCGGTGAAGGTGACCATGTCGATCTCCGGATGCCCGGCGATTGCGGCGCCGATGACGCCGGGTTCGCCGGTGGTGACGACCAGGTGCTCCGGCGGCAGCCCGGCCTCGAGCAGGATCTCGGCGAAGGCGAGCGCGGTGAGCGGCGTCTTCTCCGACGGTTTGAGCACGACCGCGCAGCCCGCGGCGACGGCGGGCGCGATCTTCACGACCACCTGGTTGAGCGGCCGGTTGAACGGCGTGATCGCGGCGACGATCCCGATCGGCTCGAACACGGTGAGCGCCAGGCGATCATGGCCCGGCACCGGGATGTTCTCGCCGCGCAGGCGCTCGGCCTCGCCCGCCGCGACGACCAGGTTGGTGGCGGCCCGCTCGGTCTCCTTGCGGGTCTCGGCGAGGCACACGCCGGATTCGCGGGAGATCAATTCGGCCAGGGCGTCCGATCTTTCGCGGATCAGGCGCGCGGCCGCGTGCAGGATCGCCGCCCGCCGGTCCGGCCGTGGCGGTCGCCAGGCGGCTCGGACGCCCCGCACGGCCTCGTCCAACTGCGCGGCGGTGTCGCGCGCGACCCGGCCGACGGTCTCGCCGGTCCAGGGGCTGCGCACCGCGATGTCGTCGGAGGAGGGCTGTAACGCGCCGTCACGAAACATGTTTCACGTCCTCGTCGCTCATCGAATGTGACTGCACTCGTACGGGTTTCGCGTCGGACCACTTCTGCGCCAACGCGGTGTAGTGCGCCTCGTCGGCCTCCAGTTCCGGATACCCCATTAGGTCGAACAGTTCTCGCAGCGAGGCGATGCCGGGCTCGACCGCGGCCGCGCCGTCGGCCAGTAGCGACCGGCAGACCTGCCGCATGGCGGCGACCGCGGCGCGCATGGACTGGTTGGCCCAGATCACCGCGGCGATACCGAGTTCGGCGAAGGTCGCCCTCGGCACCGTGTGGTAGGTCGTCGGCGCGATCACCAGCGGCAGCCGCGCGCCCCACTCCGCGGTGAACTCGGCGATCTCGTCGACGGTGCGACGCCGCGAGTGGATGAAGATGGCGTCCGCCCCGGCCTGCCGGTACGCCTCGGCGCGGCGCAGCGCCTCGGCGAGACCGGCTCCGGCGATCAGGGCCTCGGTTCGGGCCACCAGCACGAACTCGGCGTCGACCTGGTCGCGGCAGGCCGCGAGCTTGGCGCACATGTCGCCGACCGGCGCCAGCGGGTGACTGTCGCCGAAGTAGGAGTTCATCTTGGGAAAGACCTTGTCCTCCAGGCACATTCCCGCCGCGCCGATCCGCTCGGCGCGCGCGGCGAACCGGCGCGCGGTGTTGAAGTTGCCGTAGCCGGTGTCGGCGTCGACGAGCACCGGCAGGCCGCCGCCCTCGACGATCCGCGCCACGAGATCGAGCAGTTCGGCCCAGGAGATCTCGTCGCTGTCCCGCGCGCCGAGCACGGTCGACATGCACAGGCCGGACGCCCACACACCGGTGAATCCGGCCTCGGCCGCGATGCGGGCGCTGAGGCCGTCGTGGGCGCCCATCAGGTAGGACGGCTGCGGATCGGCGAGCAGCCCGCGCAGCCGCAGACCGGCCGTGGCGCCGGTTCGCCCAGGGAAGTTCTCGCTCACGCGCATCGCCTCTCGATCAGGTCACTCGGCCCTCGGCGGGCGGCGGCCCGCCGGCCAGCACGGTCGCCACGCCCTCGGCGATCCGGCGGCGGCAGCTGCGCTCGGACTCCGCCGACAGGAACGCGCGGTGCGCGGACACCACCACGTCGTCGCGGGGCAGCAGCTTTCGCGCCGTCGGATCGTCGTTGGGGTCCTCCGGCGTGAAGACGTCCGAGGCGAAACCGCCCAGCCGGCCCGCCTCCAGCGCCTCGAGCGCGGCGGCCGGATCGACCAGCCGACCCCGCGCGGTGTTGACGAGCAGGGCGCCCGGCCGGACCGCGGCCAGGGCGGTGGCGTCCACGAGGCGGTCGGTCTCTTCGGTGAGTGCCGCGTGGATCACCACCGAGTCCGCCGCGGCGAACAACTCGGTCAGGTCGCCGACGGCGGTGACGCCGTAGCCGGCCATGAGATCGGCGGACACGTAGGGGTCGTAGGCGATGATGTTCCGGTAGAACGCCTGAAGTTTCCGGGCGGTCGCCCGGCCGATGCGGCCGAATCCGATGATGCCCGCGGTGCACGTCGCCACCCGCCGCGGCACCCCGCCCGCGTGGATGTTCCACCGGCCGATCTTGACGAGCCGGTTTTGGGTGCAGACCTTGCGCTCCAGCGCGAGCAGGAGGGCGAGGGTGTGCGTGCTGACCTCGTCGACGCAGTAATCGGGCACGTTGAACGCCACGATGCCCGTCCCGGCCAGCAGCGGCGCGTTCAGATTGTCGATGCCGACCCCGCTGCGCGCGATCACCCGGCAGTTCGGCCCGACGGCGTCGAGCAGTTCGGGGGTGACCTGGCAGCGATAGATCACCAGGGCGTCCGCGCCGCGCACATGATCGTGGAACTCCGGGCCCTGCACCACATATCGGCCGTCGAACAGCCCGAGGCGCAGGTCGATCCCGTCGCCGAAGACGGTGCGTTCGATATCGGCCCTGGCCGGATCCGGTCGGCCCTGCTCGTTCAACGCCCAGGCGGGATCGGTGTAGACGACGCGCACTCTGTTCTCCCTTGCCCGCGGTTCTCAGGAGTCGTAACCCCAGCCGCGGCTGTCCCGGCGGCCGCGCCGCAGGGTGGACGCCGCGGCGTAGGTATTGGTCAGCTCGTACAGGTCGAGGTAGCCCAGGTGTCGTCCGGAGCCGAGCTTGATCAGCGCGGCGTCGCCGGACCACCGATGCGCCACGAAGGGTGCGACCCAGGCCGACGCGTCGACTTCGAGGTCCGCGTGTTCCTCCCGGCCGTCGGCGGCGGTCCAGTGCAGCCTCGGCGTGCCCGAGGTCACGAGGTAGTGCGACTCGGCGGGCTCGCACAGGCTCGCGCCGTCGTCCCCGGTTACCCGCATGAACAGGCCGGTGAGGTCGGGCAGGTGTGGGGCGGAGGCCATGGAGGCGACCCGGTAACCCTGGAAAACCCTTGTCTCCCTGCGGCATCCGTCGACATCCTGGAACGTCTTGCCGACCGCGTCGTGCCGGGTCGCGGGCCGCAGCAGCAGCCGGTAGTCGAAGCCGAGCGTCGTCCCCAGTGCGCGCAGGAGTTCGACCTCGCCCCGGTCGAGCGCGGCGACGAGATCCGTTGCGGGCACGCCCATTCCCGACGCGGCCGACTCGATCGTGTGCCCGCGGCGGGCGAGCAGCAGTGCGGCCACCCGGTCCGGGGTCAGGTGGTCGTCGAGCCGGTCGAGCATGGCCGCGGCCGCGGGATCGGACCAGTCGTTGGCGTCCTCCATGAGCCCGGCGAGCGAGGATTGCCCTGTGTAGGAGACGATTCGGGCCGGGGCGTCGCCGGCCAGCGAGTAGGTGTGCGGGCAGTAGGACGGCTCGACGTAGGAGTCGCCGACGATCCAGGAGTCCGCGCCGGAGTTGGCCGCGATCACCTGCCAGGTCGCCTCGCTCAGCTCGGCGCCCCAGCGGCCGTGGATGTCGCCGGGGCCGAGATTGATGGTGATCGCGGGCTCCAGATGCCCATTGTTCAAGGCGGGCAGGCGATCCGCGGGACACAGGATGTCCAGGATGACCGGCGCGACGGCGCCCTGCGGGGCGGCCATTGTGTAGTAGTTGTAGAAGTGGATGCCGTCGCGCTGGATGGGGCGGCGGGTGTCGCGCAGTTCCCGGGCGGTGCGGACGAGCGCGGTCAGCTCCGAACGACCGCTCGCCACAAGCTGTTCGGGCGAGAGGAGCAGCGCCCGCGCGACCGCGAGGGCGATCTCGTCCGGCCACTCGTCCTCGCCCGCCATGAGCTTGTCGAGCTGCGCGTGGTCCAGGCCTGCGGCCTCGGCGGCCTGTCCGGTCGTCAGCTTTCTGGCGTTGAGCCAGTGCATGACCTTGTAATTGTCAACGCGCATAATCCCTCTCCGCGGTCCGGGCCAGCAGCCGCGTCAGGGCCGCCACATCCACGCGGCGGGGTTGTTGCCCGCGCGGTCGTAAGCGAGTGCTTCGGTGGCGATCCGGGTCGCGTCGCGGCGAATGTCGGGGACGGGCGGCAGCGCGGGCGACCGCGCGAGCCCCTCGATCTTGCGCGCCAGGGTCTCGACGCCGTCCAGGCCCGTGGCCTGTACCGCTTTGTCGATCGCGCCGCGCACGCGCAGCGCGCCGCGCGGGTCGGTGCAGTCGTCGTCTACCAGCGCGTTGTAGCGCAGCACGGCCGCCAGCGTGACCCCGCAGGCATGACCGTGGCTGAGGCCGTGGCGCAGCGTCAGCGAGTACGACATCGCATGGCACACAGTGGTTCCCGCGATGGCGATGGCGCGCCCGGCGAGGTGGCCGGCGAGCAGCGCGGCATGGCGTTGCGTCGCGTCCAGGTTGTCGTGTGGCCGGTCGAGCAGATCGGCGAGCAGCGCCAGCGCGGTCGCGCCGAGCCACTCGGACCGCTCGTCGGCGCGGATGGACCACGCGCCCTCCAACCCCTGGGCGAGCGTGTCGAGCAGGCAGCTGACGAGGTGGGGCGCCGGCAGCCCGACGAGCAGGTCCGGGTCGAGGACGGCCGTCGCGGGCAGCAGGGCGGACCCGCGCAGGGAGAGCTTGCGCCCCCGATCCCGATGCCAGATCGTGGCGAACGGCGTGGCCTCGGCGCCGGTGCCCGGCGTCGTCGGCAGGGCGATGATCGGCGGAACACCCTGTGCGCCCGCGCCTTCGCGGCACATCCGCACCACCGATTCGGGGGTGGGATCGGACGTGACCGACAGCGCCGCGGCGGCCTTGCCCGCGTCCATGACGCTGCCGCCGCCGATCGTGACGACCACGTCGGCGCGGTGCGCGCGCACCTGGTGGGCGAGCAGCGCCACGGATTCCGGTGTGGGCAGGCCGGATTGGACCACGGTGTGCAGCGGAAACGAGCCAAGCGCGGCCAGCAGCGGCGCGGACCAGCTACGCAGCGCGAAACCGCTACCGGCCGTGACGAGTACGCGCGGGGCCGTCGTGCCCGCCGCGCCGGTCACCACCTCGGCCGCGAGCTCGGCCGCGCGCACACCGACGATCGTGCGAGGCGAGTCCATCAGCACGGAGCTGCCGGGAACATCGGCGGCGTCCATCGACCACCTGCCTCCCTCGAAAGACCAGTGACTACCGCAGGGGGCCTCGATACGGACGCCGGCAACATCCGGGCACCGGTCACCGGCCGATGTGTCGACCGGGAAGCGGGCGATCCCGATGATGTCCCCCCGGTGTACGGACGCGGCTTTTTGCGTGAATCCACGGTACCGTAGGGCCGTTGCATATCGGCGAATATCAGATTTGCCGTACCCCTTGGGTTCCCGGGGTCGCACGAACACCCACGGCGCCGAGGTGTGACAGATGGCCGATGGTTACCGCGAGCAAGTTTCCCGAAACCAGGTGAGATTCGGGGCGATTGCCCAGTCGTACGCCGGCGGGCAGGCGCGTCGGCTGCAGGCGGATCTGCTGGCCGAGCTGATCCGGTCGCTGGATTTCGAGCGCGCCCTCGATATGGCGACTGGCACCGGGGCTGCGGCGGCGGTGGTGGCGAAAGCGGGTGCCGGCGCGACGATCGTCGGCGTCGACTCCTCGATCGACATGCTCCGGCAGGCCCGCGCCGAGGTGAGCGGAGTGCGGCTGGTCGTCGGTCTGGCCGAGGAGTTGCCGTTCGCCGACGGCGCATTCGATCTCGTCCTGTGCACGCGCGCGCTGCACCAGGTCGAACACCCCGGCCTCGTCGTCGCCGAAATGGCGCGCGTGCTCGGGCCTTTCGGTCACGTCATCGTCGCGGACAACGTGACGGGCCTGTCCGGCGCGGCGCACGAGGAGTTCGAGCGGATCCAGCGCGTCCGGGATCCCGGGCACGCCACAACACTTCGCGAGAACCAGATCGTCGAACTGCTGCGGGGCAACGGGCTCGACATGGTCGAGTGCCGCCGGACCACCAGTTTCCGGCCGCTGGATCAGTGGCTCGACGACGGCGGCGCGGGGCCGGCGGAGGCGGCCGAGGTGCGGCGGCGGTTCGCGGCCCTCGGGCGCGTCGACGACGACGGCTTCGGCACCAACGTCGTCGTGGAGGACGGCGAGATCACCGGTCTGCGGCAAGCCATGTCGTGGATCAGGGCGCGCCGGAGCGGCCAGATCCCGCACGGGGACACCGGATCCGGCACGGGGACACCGACGCCGTCGTAGCATGGACAGACTTGACGCCATGGGGGTCACCGTGGACATCGCTTCGCTGGATGCCGGAATCGATGAGCAGGAACTCATCGAGTTCACGCGCGAACTCGTGCGCACCCACACCCCGCACGAAGAGGGCCGAGGCGAGCGCGCCGTCGCGGACCTGCTCCGCGCGAAGTTCGCGGAATGGGACTGGGAGGCAGAGTATTTCGAGGCCGACGGCCGCCCGAACC
The DNA here is from genome assembly GCF_000308715.1 of Nocardia tenerifensis NBRC 101015. GTDB lineage: Bacteria > Actinomycetota > Actinomycetes > Mycobacteriales > Mycobacteriaceae > Nocardia > Nocardia tenerifensis. The sequence goes on along the minus strand of NZ_BAGH01000599.1, from coordinate 9,185 downwards.
TCGTGGTCACCCTGAGCGGCGGCGCGCCGGGCCCGACGCTGGCCTTCGAGGGCCACATGGACGTGGTGGCCGAGGGCGACCCCGAGCAGTGGACGGTCGACCCGTTCGGCGGCGAGATCCGGGACGGCAAGCTCTACGGCCGCGGCGCCGCCGACATGAAGTCCGGAGTGGCGGCAATGCTGTACGGGACAAGGGCTTTGCAGCTGTCCGGCCCCTTCCCCGGGCGCGTCCGACTGTTGCTGCTCTCCGACGAGGAGGGCATGATGACGGGCGCCAAGGCCGCGGTCGCCAACGGGTTCGTCCGCGACGTCGACGGCGTCATCTGCTGCGAGCCGGAGGGCGACGAGGTCTGCCCGATCTCGAAGGGCGCGATCCGGCTCAGGGTCGACTTCACCGGGGTGATGAGTCACGGCGCGATGCCGTTCCAGGGCCGGAACACGTTGCCCGCCATGGCCCGTACGGTGCTCGCGCTGGAGGCGCTCGAGCACACGCTGATCCGGGAGGTCGGCGACCGGCCGCCGCTCGGCGCTCCCTCGATCACGCCGACCGTGGTGCGCGCGGGCACCCCGGACCAGATGAACACCATCACCGGCACGAGCGCGCTCTACCTGGATGTCCGCACCGTGCCCGGCGTCGACCACGAGACGCTGCTCAAACGCATCGGCCAGTGCGTCGACACCGCGACGCGCGAGAGCGGCATCGGCTCGTCCGTCACCGTCATCGACGACCGCCCGTGGGTCGAAACCGCCTCGGACACATCGTTTGTCACCGCGCTGGTCGACGCGCACGAAATCGTCAACGGCGCCCGGCCGAGCCTCGGCGGCGTGCCCGGCACCACCGACGGCACCATCCTGACCCACTACGGCGAGGTCCCCAGCGTGGTCTACGGGCCGGGTGGGAAGTGGATCGCGCACAAGGCCGACGAATTCGTGGCGGTGGACGACCTGAAGCGCTACGCCCTCACGTACGCCGTTGCGGCACACCGGTTTCTGCACGCGAGATCCTGATGGCCGAGACGCGGCTGCCGTTGACACCCGGGCAGCACATGCTGGATTTCCTGGAATCGATCCGCCCCGGCGGCGCGGCGGAGGCGTTCAACATCTCGTTCCGGCTCGCCGTCGACGGCCCGCTCGACCGGGGTCGGCTGTTCGACGCCGTGGTGCGCGGCATCGAACGGCACGAGGCGCTGCGCACCGGCGTCGTGCGCGGGCGCGGCATGGCCGAGCAGGTCATCGGGTCCGCGAGCGAACCCGAGATGACCGTGCTGCCCGTCGCGCCGGAAGCCTGGGATGTGGCCGAGGACACGCTGGTCGAGCACAACAACGCACCCTTCGACCTCGCCCACCCGCCGCTGGTGCGCGTGCTGCTGCTGGAGAACGCGCCGGACGAGCGGCGACTGCTCCAGGTGACGGTGCATCACAGCGTGGCCGACGCCTGGTCGCTCGAGGTGCTCAAACACGATGTGGGGCGGTTCTATCGCGCGGCGGCCGGGCTCGAACCCGAACCCGCGCCGCTCGACGTGCACTATCGGCAGATCGTCCGCGACGAACTCGCCGCGCTGGAGTCGCCGGCGGCGGAGGAGGCCCGCGCCTTCTGGCCGGAGTACATCGGCTCGCTCGAGGTATTGCAGATAGCGGGTGCGGAGGCCGGGCAGGCGCTGACTTCTCGAAGCGATCGCGGCCTGACGTCCTCGGAAAGCGCTGCGGTGCAAGGCTTGGCGGGCAAGCTGCGCGCGACGCCGTTCATGGTGCTCGCCGCCGCATACGGCTGCCTCCTCGGTCACCTCGGCGGCTGCGAGGCGTATCTCATGCCGACCTTCAGCCACGGCCGCCGGGATCCGCGGTATCACCAGACGGTGGCGATGCTGTTCAACCCGTTCCTGATCGGGTTCCGCTGGACGCCGCGAATGGCGTTCGCGGAGCTCGTCGCCGCGTTCAAGCGGAGCTGCCTGAGCGCCTACCGATTCCAGTGGTATCCGTTCATCGAGGTGCTCGAGGTCTGCCCGGATCTGTCTGTCGCGCTGATCGATCCGCACAGCGCCCTGTTCCCGGTGCAGATGCTGAACGTGCCCAAAGCGTCCGCCGGCCCGACGCTGTTCGGACCCGACTGCGTCGCAACGGATTACGCCCTGCACCGGACGTCGACGGGGAACGTGCTCCCGATCGACGGCCTGCTCACGATCAAGGGCACGCGGGAGGCGATGGCCATGACATTCAATGCGGCACAACGGCTATGGAACGACGAGCTGGCCGCCGCCCTGTGCGCGTCGGTGGTTCAGCTGTGCCTCGACGCCGCGTGCGACCCTGACCTGTCCCTCGGCAAGCTGGTCGACCGCCGTCTGCCCGCCGACCTGTGGAGCATCTGATGGGCAACGCGCGCGTGGCGGTCGTGGACGGTGCCAACGGATACGTCGCCAGCAACACCATCTGCGAGATGCGCAGGCGCGGCATCCGGGTGAAAGCGCTGGCCAGAGGGGCGCGCACCCGCGTGTTCGAGGCGCTCGAAGCGGCGACGCTGAACGAGGGGGAGCCGCCCGCGACGATGTCCGACGTCGAGACCTTCGACTGCGAACTCACCGAAGAGCGCTTGGGCATAGACGATTTCACGGCGGCCGCGATCTTCTCCGAGCCCTGCGACTACTGGCACTTCGCCGCGGCGGTCGATCTCTCACCCAACCGACCCGCTCTGCTGGAGGAGGTGAACATCAGGGGGACCGAGCGGGCGCTGCGACTGTTCGTCGAACACAGCAGGCCCGGGTCGCGCTTCTTCTTGATCAGCACCGCCTATGTCGGCGGCGTCATGGACGCGCCCACCGCGGAGACCTGGCTGCCCATCACCGACGACACCCGCTTCCGCACGGTCTACGAGGCGACCAAGCGCGGCGGCGAGTTGGTCTTCCGCGACTTCGTGCGCGAGCACGGCGTCGACGGCTCGGTGTTCCGGCTCGGGCAGGTGGTCGGCTCGGCCAAAACCGGCCACACCACTTCGGATTTCGGCATCTACAACTTCATGACGAACATGCGGCGGGTCGCGCACCGCTTCCCCGGCGGCGACGCGGCGGTGCAGGTCGCCGAGGGCGCCACGCTCAACCTCGTGCCGATCGACACCTGCGTGGAGTGGCTGCTTGCGCTGGCCGAGGTCGACGAGCCGCCGCGCATCGTCAATCTGACCGACCGAGTAGGCGTTCCCGCGCCCGACACCGTCCGGCTGATCGGCGCTGGACTCGGCATGACGCTGCGCCCCGTGACCCCCGAGAACTGGGACGACGCTCAGCTCACCGCGCTGGATCGTGCGGTGGCGACCCGTATGGCGTACACGGGAAAGTACCTGCTGGACCGCATCGAGTTCGACCGCGGCAATCTGGAGGCGACGCTGCGCGTCCCCGACGAGGTCTGCGATCTCGGCCTGGTGGAACGGCTGGTCGCCTGGTACCTGAAGTAGGCAGTCCCGAGGCCTTGCGCCACTCGGTGATCTGGATCACAATTCGGTGACAGACGGGCCGATTCCACCTGAAAGCTTTCCATATACTTTGCGAAGTCTTTACTATTTAGCCGGACCTTCGCGTCCCGGGTCGCCGCTCTAGGAGCGGCTGAGCTACGCCCGCCGCTCGCTTCGATGCCAGAACATGTTCCACCGATGAACCGAGGCGGTCAGGGCCGCCCGGCGAAGGAGAAATATGCTCACCGACACCGATCTCGCACCACGGACGTCGCCGCGCCACCCCGCTCTATCGCAACGCCTGGCCGCCATCGGCCGTCATGATCTGCCCGCGTCCATCGTCGTTTTCCTTGTCGCACTGCCGCTTTCCCTCGGAGTCGCGGTCGCCTCCGGCGCCCCGGTCGCCGCCGGTCTGATCGCGGCCGTGGTCGGCGGGGTGGTCGCCGGCCTGGTCGGCGGCTCGGCGGTGCAGGTGACCGGGCCGACCGCCAGCCTCACCGTCGTCGTCGCCGAGAGTGTGCACCAATTCGGCTGGGCCGCCACCTGTTTCATCACCGTCGGCGCCGGCGTGCTGCAAATTCTGTTCGGGCTCAGCCGCATCGCGCGCGGCGCGCTGGCCATCGCGCCGGTGGTCGTGCACGGGCTGCTGGCGGGCATCGGCGTGATCATCGCACTGCAGCAGGTGCACGTGCTGCTCGGCGGCGCGTCGCTGAGCTCGTCGTTCGACAGCCTCACCCAGCTGCCGCACCAGCTGCGCTCGGTGCACCACGGTGACCTGGTCATCGGCGTCGTGGTGATCGTCATCCTGATCGCGTGGAAGTTCGTGCCGCGCCAGATCCGGGTCGTGCCGGGGCCGCTGGTCGCGGTGGTGGTCGCCACCCTGCTGTCGCTGGTGCTGCCGACCCACGTGGAGCGGCTGGTCCTCAACGGCTCGCTGCTCGACTCGATCGGGCTACCCGCCGTCCCCTCGGGCAGCTGGACCGCGATCGCGATGACCATGGTGACCATCGCGCTCATCGCCAGCGTCGAGACCCTGCTCTCCGCGGTCGCCGTGGACAAGCTGCGCCCCGGCAACTCGACCGGGCTCGACCGTGAACTGATCGGCCAGGGCTCGGCCAACATGGTGTCGGGCCTGCTCGGCGGGCTGCCGGTGGCGGCGGTGATCGTGCGCAGCATCACCAACGCGCAGGCCGGCGCGCAGAGCCGGGCGGCGACCGTGCTGCACGGCGTCTGGGTGCTGTTGTTCGCGGTGGCGCTGGCCGGGCTGGTGCAGCAGATCCCGAAGGCGGCGCTGGCCGGGCTGCTCATCCTGATCGGCGTGCAGCTGGTGAAGCTGGCCCACATCCGGCTCGCGCGGCGCACCGGCGACCTCTACGTGTACGTGGCGACGGTGCTGAGCGTGGTTTTCCTGAATCTGTTGGCGGGCATGGTGATCGGGCTCGCGCTGTCCTTCGCGCTGCTGCTGTGGCGGGTGGTCCGGGTGACCATCGTCGCCGAGCCGGTGGCGAGCGCGCGCCGCTGGGTGGTGACCATCGACGGCACCTGCACCTTCCTCGCCCTGCCGAAGCTGTCCGCGGAGCTGGCCAAGGTGCCCGCCGGCGTCGACGTGACGGTGGAGATGACGCTCGACTTCCTCGACCACGCCGCCTACGAGCGCATCACCGAGTGGGCGGCGCACCGCGAATCCTGCGGCGGCACCGTCGAATTCGTGGAGATCGGCAGCGCGCGCATGGCCCGCGCGATGGCGGGCCCGCCCGAGCGCGGGCACTCGAGGCAGGTCATCGATCAGGCGATCGGACCGTGGCGGCGCAGCGGCAATCGCGAGGATCGGATCGCGGCGGGCATCGCCGCCTACCACCGCGGGCACGCGCACCTCATGCGCCCGCACCTCGATGGTCTGCGGCACCGCCCGGACGCCGACTCGTTCTTCCTCACCTGTGCGGACGCCCGCATCGTGCCCAACGTCATCACCAACAGCGGCCCCGGCGACCTGTTCACCGTGCGCAATGTGGGCAATCTGGTCCCCACCGCGGGCAGCGACGTCTCGGTCGAGGCCGCGCTGATCTACGCGCTGGAGCGGCTGGACGTGCGCGCGGTCGTCGTGTGCGGACACTCCGGCTGCGGCGCGATGGAGGCGCTGCATCGCGACGTGCGCGCCGGTTCCGGCTTGGGCGACTGGCTGGCGCACGCTCGCCCGAGCCTGGACCGCTTCCGCCTCGGGCACCCGGTCGCCCAGGCCGCCGCGCTGGCCGGCTTCGGCGAGGTCGACCAGCTCGGCATGGTGAACGTCGCGGTGCAGTTGGAGCGGCTGCACGCGCACCCGGCCGTGCGGCAGGGGATCGAGGAGCGCGGCGTCGCGGTGTCGGGGCTGTTCTTCGACCTCGCCACCGCCCGGGTGATCGAGGTGACCGTGGACGGCATCGCGGAGTTCGACGACGAGGGCCGCCGTGTCGCCGCCGAGCCCGTTTAACCGCCGCGACGGCCCGCGCGCCCGCGCCGCGGTGCTGTCGCGCTGGTGGTGAGGCAGGCCATATCGCGGCTGTACGGCGGAGTTAACGCGCTATTAGCATCATTCTCAGGCTTTGCTAAGTCTTTACTAATAGCCTTGTTTCGGTTTACATCTCGGCCCACTGATGCGTCGAGAACTGCTTCACCGCGAGATGCCGGTTCGCGGTCGTGTGCCCCCTTGCTGGACATGTTGATCGTCAACCGACCTCGGCCGTCGCGGCCGAGTTCGGCGAAGGAGATAGTCATGGCTGTCGAAAACGATTTGGCCCCGCCGATTGCCCCGCCGGTCCAGGCGGACAGGGGTCCTGGTCCCGAACCCCTGTCCGATCGTCTGCAATCGATCCTCCGGCACGATGTGCCCTCGTCCATCGTCGTCTTCCTGGTCGCGCTGCCGCTGTCCCTCGGCATCGCCCTCGCCTCCGGCGCGCCCGTCGCCGCCGGTCTCATCGCCGCCGTGGTCGGCGGTATCGTCGCCGGTCTGCTCGGCGGCTCCGTTCTTCAGGTCAGCGGCCCGGCCGCGGGCCTCACCGTCGTCGTCGCCGAGTCCATCAACCAATTCGGTTGGAAGGTAACCTGTTTCATCGCCGCCGCGGCCGGCGTGCTGCAAATCCTGTTCGGGCTCAGCCGGATCGCGCGGGCCGCGCTCGCCGTCGCGCCGGTGGTCGTGCACGCGATGCTGGCCGGCATCGGTATCACCATCGCGCTGCAGCAGGTGCACGTGCTGCTCGGCGGTTCGTCGCACAGCTCCGCGTGGAAGAACATCACCCAGCTCCCCGAGCAGCTGATGTCGCTGCACGGCGGCGACGCATTTCTCGGCGCGGTGGTGATCGCCATCATGCTGGGCTGGAAGTACGTGCCCGCCAGGCTGCGTGCCGTGCCGGGTCCGCTGGTCGCGGTGTTCGCGGCCACCGTGCTCGCCATGGTGCTGCCGACCGGTGCCGAGCGAATCGTGTTGAACGGCTCGCTGTTCGACGCGATCGGCCTGCCCGAGCTGCCGCGCGGCGACTGGTCGGCGGTCGTGCTCATGATCCTCACCATCGCCTTGATCGCCAGCGTGGAGAGCCTGCTCTCCGCGGTGGCCGTGGACAAGATGCACTCCGGTCGGCGCACCAACTTCGACCGCGAGCTGATCGGCCAGGGCTCGGCCAACGTGCTGTCCGGTCTGTTGGGCGGCCTGCCGGTCACCGGTGTGATCGTGCGCAGTGCCACCAATGTGCAGGCGGGCGCGCGCAGCCGGGCCTCCGCGGTGCTGCACGGCGTCTGGATCCTGGTGTTCTCGGTGGCGTTGGCCGGTGTGGTGCAACAGATTCCGAAGGCGGCGCTGGCAGGTCTGCTGATCGTGATCGGCACGCAGCTGGTGAAGCTCGCGCACATCAGGCTGGCCCGGCGCACCGGTGATCTGCTGGTGTACGCGGTCACCGTGGCGTCGGTGGTGTTCCTGAATCTGCTGGAGGGCGTGCTTATCGGCCTCGCGCTCGCCTTCGCGCTGCTGCTGTGGCGGGTCGTGCGGGTCGCCATCAGCGCCGAGCGGATCCCGGGTTCGCAGCGCTGGATGATCACCATCGACGGCTCGTGCACCTTCCTCGCGCTGCCCAAGCTGTCGGCGGAGTTCGCGAAGGTGCCCGCCGGCGCGGACGTCACCGTCGAGATGACCGTCGACTTCCTCGACCACGCCGCCTTCGAGGCCATCGAGGACTGGGTGCGTCAGCAGGAGAGCGGCGGCGGCAGCGTCGATTTCGTCGAGATCGGCAGCGCGCGCATGGCTTTCGCTACGGACGCCCCGCCATCGCGCAGCTTCGGGCGCGCGGTGTGGACCGACATCCTCGGCCCGTGGCGCCGCGACGAGCACGACGACCCGATCGCGGCGGGCGTCGCCGCCTACCACCGCAGCCACGCGCACGTCGTGCGGCCACACCTGGACGGGCTGCGCGACAGCCAGGATCCGGACTCGTTCTTCCTCACCTGCGCGGACTCCCGGATCGTGCCGAACATGATCACCAACAGCGGGCCGGGCGATCTGTTCACGGTGCGCAATGTGGGCAACCTGGTGCCCGCCGTCGGTGACCCGTCGGTGGACGCCGCGCTCGTGTTCGCGCTGGAGGAGTTGAACGTCCGCTCCATCGTGGTCTGCGGCCACTCGTCCTGCGGCGCGATGAAGGCCTTGCACTCAGGCGCCCAAGCGGGTCCGGAGATCGACAAGTGGCTCGCGCACGGCCGGCCGAGCGTGGACCGGGTCCGGCGCGGGCACCCGGTCGCGGTGGCCGCCGCGCGGGCCGGGTTCGGCGAGGTCGACCAGTTGAGCATGGTGAACGTGGCCGTGCAACTGGAGAACCTGCAGCGCCACCCCGCGGTGCGCGCGGCCGTCGCCGAGCGCGGCGTGACGGTGTCGGGCCTGTTCTTCGACATCGCCAGCGCGCGCGTCATCGAGATCACCGAGGACGGACTGGCCGACATCGAGGACGAGACGGGCCGCCGGGTCACACCCGAGCTCGTCTGAGCCCCCCGCGCCGCGCCCGTCCGAGCCGCTCCGGCCCGGGCGGGCGCGGCGGCGGAGACCGGAGGACGACCGGGCGGTCTCGTACGCTGGAGAGGGTGACGGCCGAGCTGGAGACAAGATCGACGCAGACGGGTTGGCGCGCCTTCCGCGCCCGCGTCGCCGCGCGTCCTACGCTGAACCTCGCCTATCGGATCGGGGTCGCGCTGGCGGGCACCGCGGTGCTGGCCGTCGGAGTCCTCGCGATTCCCTACCCCGGACCCGGCTGGGCGATCGTATTCGCCGGACTTGGCATCCTCGCCACCGAATTCGCCTGGGCGAAAAGGGCACTCGGCTGGCTGCGCGACAAGTACCGGCAGGGTATGGCGTGGTACTCCGCTCGGGGCGCCGCCATGCGCTTGTTCGCGGCGACCATCACGTTCGCGTTGGTCGTCGCGACGCTGTGGGTATTGGGCACGTTCGGGATGGTCGGCGGCTGGATCGGAGTCGAGTGGCAATGGTTACGCAGTCCCCTGAAGTGGTGAACACGGTTCCCGGGCGAACGCTGACGCGGCCGGACTGGCTGGCGGCCCGCATTGCCGAGATGGGTCGCTCGTGGGGGACGACCTCGCCCCGCATCGCGGGCACGCTGTGGTGGTGCATGGTCGCCTCCGCGCTGGTCGAGCAGGTCGCGCGGGCCTACGCGCACGGCGAGCGGGCCGCCGAGCCGGTGCTGGATCGCTTCGACTGCGAGGTCCGGCCCGAC
>NZ_BAGH01000600.1 GCF_000308715.1 Nocardia tenerifensis NBRC 101015 | reverse complement strand
ACCGGCGGCCTGGTGCATCTGGGCGCCGCGCTGCTCGATCCGCTCGACGCGGGCATCGGGGACGCGGTCGAACGCCGCACCGCGCTGGGCGGCCCGATCGACGGCGCCGCGCTGCTCGCCGTCGACCGGAGCACGGCGCTCGAGGCGCTGGTGGTGCGAATCACGTGACACTCATTGACAGAATTGAAGTGACCACTGACACTTACTTTCATTCTGCTGGTCGTGTCACCGAGGAGCTGCGATGAACGCACTCAACGTCGCCGTCATCGTCGTCTACCTGGTCGTCGTCGCCTGGATCGGCCTTCGCCTGTCGGGCAAGCAGAAATCGAGCAACGACTACTTCGTCGGCGAAGGCAAGATGCCGTGGTGGACGGTGTGCTTCTCGGTGGTGGCCACCGAGACCAGCGTGCTCACCGTCATCTCGGTGCCCGGCGGCGCGTACACCGACCAGGCCTTCGGCAACGTCGAGCTGGCGATCGGGTACATCATCGGCCGCACGGTCGTGGCGACCGTGCTGATCCCGCTCTACAAGCGCGGCGGATTCGTCAGCGCCTACCAGTATCTCGAGCTGCGGTTCGGCCGCTACCTGCAGGGCGTCGCCTCGGTGACCTTCGTGTTCACCAGGCTGCTCGCCGAAGGGGTGCGGCTGTTCGCCTCGGCCATCCCGATCAAGTTGCTGCTCAGCGAGTTCGGGCTCGACCTCGGCTACGACGTCATCATCATCGCGCTGACGCTGCTGACCGTCGTCTACACCTACCTCGGCGGCATCAAGGCCGTGATCTGGACCGATGCCCTGCAGATGGGTCTGTACCTGTCCGGCGCGATCATCGCGATCGGCGTGCTCACCGGACACGTCGGCGCGTCGGGCTGGTCGGACGCGCTGCACAACGGCAAGTTCCGCATCTTCGACACCGACTTCGGCCTCGCGCACATCCTCACCAACACCTTCGCCCTGCCGACGGCGATCATCGGCGGCGCGATCTTCGCGATGGCCTCGCATGGCTCGGATCAGCTGATCGTGCAGCGCATCCTGTCGACGCGCTCGCTGCGCGACAGCCAGAAGGCAATGATCGGCTCCGGCATCTTCGTCGCCATCCAGTTCGCCGCGTTCTCGCTGGTCGGGGCGCTGCTGTGGTCGTACAACGGCGGCAAGACGCCCAAGGAGCTCGGCCTGGCCACCGCCGACAACATCTACCCCAACTTCATCCTGCACGGGCTGCCGGTGGTGATCTCGGGGCTGCTCGTCGCGGGCATCCTCGGCGCGGCCATGGGATCGCTGTCCTCGGCGCTGAACTCGATGGCGAACTCGACCGTCGCCGACATCATCCGCAGCTTCTCCCGCCGCGAGATCTCCGACGACGCGATGCTGAAGCTGGCGAGGTACATGACGCTCGTCTGGGCGGTGCTGATGGCGCTGTTCGCCATGGGCTTCAGCGCGACGACCGGCAATGTGTACCTCACCGCGCTCACCATCGCCGGATACACCTACGGCGCGCTGCTCGGCGCGTTCCTGCTCGGCCGACTCGTCAAGCGCGCCAACCAGTTCGACGCGGTGGTGGCGTTCGTGGTCACGGTGATCGTGATGACGTTCATCGTGCGGGTCGTCAAGATCGACGTGACCATCGCGGGGAAGGTGACCGAGAAGGGCATCGCCGCGCAGTGGCTGGTGCCGATCGGCGTGCTCGTCACGCTGGTCGTCGGCGGGGCCGCGAGCCTGTTCCATCCCGCGCCCGCGCCGACGCCGCCCGAGCCGGCCGAGGCGGTGGCCTAGTGCGCGTCATCGGCCTGATGTCCGGCACGTCCATCGACGCCATCGACGCCGTCGGCGCGGATATCCAGTTGCGGGACGGCACTATTCACGTCGAGGTGGCCGGACAGCTCAGCCGCGCCTACCCCGAGTCGCTGCGCGCCGAGCTCATCGCCGCGCTGCCACCCGGCCGGGTCGAGCTGGCGACGGTGTGCAGGCTCGACACCGCGATCGGGCAGGAGTTCGCGGCGGTCGCGGACGCGGCGGCGCGCGAGATCTTCGGCGGCACAGCCGATCTCGTCGCCTCGCACGGCCAGACCGTCTACCACTGGGTGTCCGGCGGAAAGGCTTACGGCACACTGCAACTCGGCCAGCCCGCGTGGATCGCGGAGCGGACCGGGCTGCCGGTGGTCAGCGACTTCCGCTCCCGCGACATCGCCGCGGGCGGTCAGGGCGCCCCGCTGGTCGCGCTGTTCGACCTGCTGTGGCTCGCCGGGCGACCCGGCCGCTCGGCCGCGCTCAATATCGGCGGCATCGCCAACGCCACCGTCACCGGCGCACACCCGGTCGCGTTCGACACCGGGCCGGGCAACGCGCTCATCGACGCGGCCGTCGAGTCGGCCACCGGCGGTGCCGAGCATTTCGACCGCGACGGCGAGCGCGCCGCGCGCGGCACGGTCGACGAACGCCTGCTGAAAACGCTGCTGACCGAGGGCTACTACCGCGCGAGTCCGCCCAAGACGACCGGCAAAGAGCTGTTCAACCGCGCGTATCTCGAGCGAGTGCTGCCGGACTACCCGCTGTCCACGGACGATATCGTCGCCACCATGACCGCCCTGACCTCGCACACCGTCGCCGACGCGCTGGCCCCGTTCGAACCGGACGAAGTCATCGTCTCCGGCGGCGGCACGCGCAATCCCGCGCTGCTGGGCATGCTCGGCGAGCGATTGGGTAAGGCGACCCTATGCACCTCCGACGAGTTGGGACTGCCCTCGTCCGCGAAGGAAGCCGCGGCCTTCGCCGTGCTCGGCTTCCTCACCGTGCACGGGCTCGCGGGTAGCCATGCGGAGTGCACCGGCGCGACCAGGGCCACGGTGCTCGGCTCGATCACGCCCGGCGCGGCCCGGCTCACGCTGCCGGAGGCCCCGGACGCGCCGCCGCGACGGCTCGAGGTGGTGAGCCGTGCCCGAGGGTGACGATGTACGCACTCGCCTACTCGGGGCGATCCCGCGGCTGACGCCGACCGGGCTGCGGGTCGCCCAGGTGATCCGCGACGACCCCGCCGCCGCCGCGCAGCTGACCGTGAGCGAGCTGGCCGAGCGCGCCTCGACCAGCACCTCCGCGGTCGTCCGGCTCTCGAAAGCCCTTGGCTACGAAGGCTATCCGCAGCTGCGGTTGGCGCTGGCGGCCACCAGCAAGGACGACGGCTCCCCGGTGTTCGCCACCGACATCGCCGGCGACGACTCGCTGTCGAAGGTCCTGCACAAGCTCACCGCCTTCGAGACCGAGGGCATGGTGGCCACCGCAGACCTGGCCGACCCGGCGACCATGGCCGCGGTCGTGGACGCGCTGGTGCACGCCCGGCGGGTGGAGCTGATCGGCATCGGCGCCTCCGGGCTGGTCGCGATGGACATGGCGCAGAAGCTGACCCGGATCGGGATGTGGTGCGGCGCTTGCACATCCGAGGACGACGCGCTCGTGCAGGCCAGCCTGCTCGAGGCGGGCGACGTGATCATCGCGTTCTCCCACTCGGGCGAGACCGCCGCCATCATCGACGCCGTGGACCGCGCGGTCGGCAGGCACACGACGACCGTCGCCGTCACGGCGGGCGCGCAGTCCCGGCTGGCCCGGGCGGCGGCGCACACGGTGCTGGTCGCCGGGCGCGAGGACGGCTTCCGCTCCGCCGCGATGGCGAGCCGGATGAGCCAGCTGCTCATCGTCGACGCGCTGTATATCGGTGTGCTGCAACGCACTCCGGCCGCGGCGATCGCGCTGCGCCGGACCTATGACGCGGTGGCGGATCGACGCATCCCCCGCGGCAACCGGAAGGCGCCGTGATCGCCCCTGCTTCGTTCGACGGCATTGCGTATGACCACAGGAGGCGAAGTGAATGACATCAGCACACTGACGACTGAAGAGGCGAATCCGCGGACCGCCGCACTCGACTCCATGTCGGTCGAGGAGTTGTTGCGCACCATGAACTCCGAGGACGCGGGCATCGCTTCGGCTGTGGCACAGGCGATTCCGGAGATCGTCCGGGCGGTCGAGCTGATCGTCGCCGCGCGCGGGCGCGGCGGCCGGTTGATCTACGCCGGCGCGGGGACCAGCGGCAGGCTCGGCGTGCTCGACGCGGTCGAGTGCCCGCCCACCTTCGGCACCGCGCCCGACGAGGTCATCGGCCTCATCGCGGGCGGCCCCGAGGCGTTCGCGCACGCGGTCGAGGGCGCGGAGGACGATCCGGCCCGCGCCGTCGACGACCTGACCGGCATCGACCTGACCGCCGACGACGTGGTCGTGGCGCTGGCGGCCAGCGGGCGCACCCCCTACGCCATCGGCGCCCTGCGCCACGGTCGATCCCTCGGCGCCGCGACAGTCGGCGTCTCCTGCAATCGCGACGCGGAGCTGACCCGCCACGCCGACGTCGGCATCGAAATCGACACGGGCCCCGAGGTTTTGACCGGCTCCACGCGGTTGAAGGCGGGCACGGCGCAGAAGATGGTGTGCAACATGCTCTCGACCGCGACCATGGTGCGGTCCGGCAAGGTCTACGGCAACCTCATGGTGGACGTGAAGCCGACCAACGCCAAGCTGGTCGACCGGGCCCGGCGCATCATCGCCGACGCCACCGGCGCCGACCCCGTCACCGCCGCCGCGCTGCTGGACGCCGCCGACGGCCACCCGAAGACCGCGATCGTCATGCAGCTGGCCGGGGTCGACGTGGCGACGGCGCGGCGGCTGCTCGCGGGTTCGGGCGGATTCGTCGGGGCCGCGGTGCACGGCGACGGGTAGTCAGTCCTTCGGCCAGTGCCGGTCGAGGAAGTCGGCGATGAGCGGCGCGATGTCGGGCAGCCTGTCCTCGAGGGCGAAGTGGCCGGTGTCGAAGACGTGCAGTTCGGCGTCGGGCACGTCGTACAGGTAGGCGTGCGCGCCGGTCTCCGGGAAGAAGGGGTCGTTGCGGCCCCAGAGGATCAGGGTCGGCGGCATGGTGGTGCGCAGCCACTCCTGCCAGCGCGGGTACTGCTCGACGTTGGAGTGGTAGTCGAAGGCCAGCGCGACCTGGGCTTCCTTGCGACCGGGCAGATCGAGGAAGTGCTGGTCGAGGGTCCAGCCGTCCGGCGCGAGGAGGTCGGTGTCGAAGACGCCGTGTTCGTACTGGCCGCGGGTGCCGGGCAGGGTGAGCAGGTCACGGATGGTGGCCTCGGCCCCGGGCTGGTCCGGGCGCAGCGCGACGAACTCGCGGGCGCCCTCGGACAGGCCCTCCTCGTAGGCGTTTCCGTTCTGGATCACCAGTCCGGCGACCCATTCGGGGCGGCGGGTCGCGATCCGGAAGCCGACGGGCGCGCCGAAATCGAAGGCGTAGAGGAAGAATCGGGTGAGCTCGAGGCGCTCGAGGAATCCCTCGATGATGTCGGCCAGCCGGTCGAAGGAGTAGGTGAACGACTCGGGCGCCTCGGTGTGGCCGAAGCCGGGGTAGTCCGGCGCGATGAGCCGGTAGCTACCGCCGAGCGCGTCGATCAACCGGCGGAACTGGTGCGAGCCCGAGGGAAACCCGTGCAGCAGCAACAGCACCGGCGCGTCCGCGGGTCCCGCCTGCCGGTAGAACACCCGAACCCCATCGACCTCGACGAACCTGTGCTCGACCCGAGGTAGGTCATTGACCGGCATCGCTGCCCCTTCTCCCGATAGCTCCATCTCCCGCGCCGGAGCGCCGGGACTGGTGAAACCATCGCGAGCTCATAGACATTCCCAGCGGGCCCGACAGCACCGGCCAAAGCTGCCGGCTCGAGCCGCTACCGCGACTTCCCGGCCTGCCGGGCACGGCCGCACAGGCGGCCACTGGCACTCGTGACTGTCCCTGTAGGGCAAGCGAATTCGCGGTCGCGCCGGTTCACGACTCGGCGGCTTTGTTCTCCCGACGCGCGCGTGCCCTGCGTTTACCCTCGTGCATCGCCTGGACGCGCGCGACGGGAATCGTGTGGCCCTCCGCGACGAGATCGGCGGGCAGATCCTGAGGCTCAGGCATCTCCTCGGCCCACGGGTCCCGATCGCCGAGCTGGGTGAGCGCGGTGCGGATCGTGAAATCGCGCGGGGCGACATTGTCGAGATCGGGCCAGGCGACCGGGAACGAGACGGTGGTGCCCGGCCGGATGCGCGGGCTGTAGGCGGCGACGACGGTCGCGCCGCCCGCGCGGGTGGAGTCGAGAAAGACCCGGCCGCCGCGGTCCTCCCTGATGAAGGCGGTGGTGGCGAGATCGGGGTCGAGGCGCTCGGCGCGGGCCGCGACCGCGCGGGTGGCCGCCGCGACGTCGTCGATGGCCTGGCCCGGCCGCAACGGCACGAAGACGTGCACGCCTTTGGCGCCACTGGTTTTCACCGCGCCGGCGAGTCCGTCGTTCGCGAGCGCCTCGCGAATCAGCTTCGCGGCGAGCACCGCCTGCCGGAACGGCTGATCCGGCGGCGGGTCGAGGTCGAGGATCAAATGGGTTGGGCCCCTACTGTGCTCGGCGAGCAGCAGCGTCGGGTGGTACTCGACCGCCCGCTGATTGCCGAACCACAGCAGGGTGCGGACGTCGTTGCCCAGCGCGTAGGTCACCTCGCGGTGCGAGGACTCGGCCCACAGAGTCACCCGCGGCAGCCACTCCGGGGTGTATTTGGGCAGGTTCTTCTGCATGAACGGTTCCTGGCCGGGGCGGACCCGCAGCACCGACAGCGGGCGGTCCCGCAGCTGCCGCACGAGCCGCTCGCCGACGCCCTCGAGGTAGTCGACCAGATCGCGCTTGGTCGCCTCGGCGCCGTCGAACAGCGGCTTGTCGAGGTTGGTCAGCGTTACCCCGTCGCGGACCTCTTCACTGCCCATCGGCTCACCTTGCCCGCCGCGGGCGGCGCGGTCAACCCGGCCTTTTCACCGGCGGCGGCGTCGCATGCCGCACCGGCGGCAGTGCCGCGAGCGCATCGACGACGGTGCGGTCGGTGCCGTTCGGATTGCGGCCGAGCTGCGGCCAGCCCGCGCCGACGGGTCCGCACAGCTGGGCCCAGACCGCCCGGGTCCGATCGAGCAGTTCGCGCTGTTCGTCGTCGCTGAGAGCCCAGAAGAACTCCTCCTCGGGAAACCCGGCGGCGCCCAGCCACCCCATCGGGTCGATCTTGGCGTCGGGGTCGTACCCGTACGGCATGACGCTGAGGTGCAGATGCGGACCGGTCGAGCCGCCGTTGTTGCCGACGTAGGCGATCAGCTGCCCCGCCTCGACGCGGTCGCCGACCGAGAGCCCGGTCGCGTGCGCGTCCCACATGTGGCCGTATTCGCTCACCCCGCCGCCGTCCGCGCTGGGATGGTCGATCACGATCCACTCGCCGTACCCCGAGGCGGCGCCGAGGTACAGCACGGTGCCGCCCGCGCAGGCGTAGATCGGGGTGCCGTCGGGCGCGGGAAAGTCCTGTCCGGCGTGGAATCCGCCCTCGCGCGGGCCGAACGGTGAGCCGATCGTCAGTGCTTCGCGGGCTATGGGCCAGTATCGGTTCATGGTGCCCTCCTCTCCGCTGTGTATATCGGAGAGCGCCCCACCCGACGTGCCGGTTCGGTCCGCTCAGTGGGCCGGGCATCGTCGGTATGGTTGCGGCACCACCTTCGCCGCCGACGAGATGAATCGAGGTCGTTGTGGACTCGGAACCACCCGCCGCGGGGATCGACGTGTCGAAGCCGCATCCGGCGCGCCGGTACGACTACTGGTTGGGCGGCAAGAACAACTTCCCCGCCGACCGCGCGTCGGCCGACGTGGTGGCCGAGGCGTTTCCCACCATCCGCCTGGCCGCGCTGGAGAATCGCAGCTTTCTGCGCCGCGCGGTGGACTACCTGGCCGAGGCGGGCGTCCGGCAGTTCCTCGATATCGGCACGGGCCTGCCCACCGCGGGCAACGTGCACGAGATCGCGCAGAGCATCGCCCCCGAGTCGCGCGTCGTCTACGTGGACAACGACCCGATCGTGCTGCTGCACGCCCGCGAGCTGCTCGACAGCTCACCCGAGGGCGCGACCGCCTACCTCGACGCCGACGTCCGCGACCCGGCCGACATCCTTCGCAAACTCGACGAGTCCCGGATGCTCGACCTCGACCGGCCGGTGGCGCTGATGCTCGTGGCCATCATGCATTTCATCACCGACGACGCAAGCCCGTACGAGCTTGTGCGCACGCTGTGCGACGCGTTGCCGTCGGGCAGCTACCTGGTGATGTCCCACGCCACCAGCGACCACATGTCCGCCGAGGAGCTCGCCGACACGAACGCCGCCAACCAGCGCAGCGGCGTTCCGTTCCGGCTCCGCACGACCGAGGAGTTCGCCCGCTTCTTCACCGGTCTCGACCTCGTCTCGCCCGGCGTCGGCTCGGTGATGGCGTGGCGGCCCGGCGAGTGGCGGCCGCACCCCAGGCCGGAGGCGGTCGCCATGCTCGGCGCGGTGGCCCGGATCCCCTGAGCGATGTCGCCTCGGCACCGGAAGCCGCACGGCGACAATCACTTCGACCCCAGCGAAAGCTCGGGTCACCAACCGGATTCGAGGAAGCCGCCGCTGGACCGTTCTCGCTCGCGGCGCTCCGCCTCCAAGCGGGCGGAGTTGGCCTCGGTGAAGATGCGTGCGGAACTCACCTGGGGATCTTCGGCGAGTTCCCGCATCGCCTCGTCCACCTGGGGCTGTAGGTCGCGCACCGCGGCGTCGTAGGCGGCGATGATGCGCTCGGCGTTCGGCACGTTGAGCGACACCAGCCGGTTCTCCGCGTCCACCTCGACGCTGACCCCGTCGACCTTGCCGACCCCTCGGATCTGCGCCAACTGGTACTGGGCGCGCTGTACCTTCATGCCCAACTCGTCGTGCGTGGGATCGTGCACGCAAACCTCACTCGATCGGAACTACTCGCGCGGTCAGCCGCCGGCCGACGCCTGGAAGACCAGCAGCGGCCGGTCGGGGTGCAGGTATCCGCGCGCCGTGCCGTTCCACTCCGCCGACCCGCCCAGCGCGGCGTCGAACTCCGGCCCGGTGACGTAGGCGCCGCTCGGAACCGCTTGGCGCAGGCCCTCTTTGAGAACCGGCGCGGCGACGGACTCGGTGGGCGCGTAACGGCTGCGCAGCCGCGCCGCGGTGTCGGGCTCGAGCTCGACCACCGCGTCGACCCAGTAGATGGTCGGGCCGGGCGCGCCGGCGGAGTTGTCCCAGGCGATCCACGAGACGGACGCGGGGTGCCCGATGAGCGGAAAATACTTGATCAATGTCTCGGGGTCGGAGCGGACGGCGTCGGACACCTGACCGGTCCTTTCCTTCGGGGTGGACTCGCCGGTCGGCGAGGTGCAGCCGAGCGCGGCCAGCACCGCCGTCGCGATGACGGCGGGGGCCAGACGCCCTGCCAGCACAGTCATTTGGGCCGTTCTGCGCCGGTGTCGCGGTCATTGTCGGGTGCCCGCTTGCCGTCGCCGGAGTTGCGGTTGTCGGTGCGATCCTCGCGCCCCGGATTGCGTTGTGGCTCGGAGCCGCCGTCGACCGTCGCGGTGGACGGCGGGTGACCCACCTCCCACGACAGGGTCCTGGTGATCCTGCCGTGCGTTTCGAACGGCTTCGCCCAGCCGATCTCGGTGAACCGGCCGTTCTCGGAGTCCTTGGCGCCGGTGCCGAGGTCGGACTTGCCATTGTCGAAGTCGTAGTAGTCCTGGGCTTCCACCGTGATGTCCATGGTCACGCGGTTGCCCTCGACCCGCACGGTCGAATGACTGAACTGCTGATAACCGCCGATTGCCTTCTGCCAGTTCTCGGTCACCGGGTAGTGGATACCGTAATCACGGGCGGCCTGTTTCGACCCGACGGCGACTGGTTGGCCGGTCAGCTGGAACCTGTCGCGTCCGGTGCGCACGAACTGGTCGGCGGCGACAGCCGAGCGGCTGATCTCCCAGTCCACCGCGTACTTGACCGACTTGTCCTCGTTGTAGGCCTCGTCGTAGTCGAATTTCTTCGGCTTGCCGTTGTTGTCCCAATAATGGCGGTACAACGCGGTGGCGTCGTCGAGATTCTTGAAATACTCGCCCCCGTGCAGTTTCGCCATCCACTTCTGTTTGTTCAGCCAGTCGTCGAAATTACCGCTCTTGGTGTTGTAGATGAATGTGTCGTCGTGGAGGATGGCCGGCCACGGTAACGGTTCGATCTGGTAGCGGCCGTCGGTCGAGTGCAGCGGTTTCAGCAGGGAGAGCTGGGGCATGGCCGCCGCGGGCGACTTCGTCAGCATCTCCAGCCTTTCCACGCCCTTGTTGATCGCTTCGGCCGCCTCCTCCTCCACCTCCCCGAAGACCTTCAGCAGGTCTTTGATCCTTTCCTGGAAACCGCTGGCCTCGCTGTTCAGTTTCCCTTGCATGATCGTTGCGAGCGGCGGGTTACCCGGATACTTGGGCGGGGTGACGGCCCCGTCGTCGGCGATCTTCATACCCGCGGCGGCCGCCTCGTTGTCGACTATCGCCAGCAGCGAGCTCTTGGTGAGATCCAGTTGCAGGCCATACGATGCGAAGTACTGCCCGACGCGGACCGCGACCTCATCGATGAAGGTCCCCGTCAGTTTCTCGCTGACCGCGCGTAGCGATGCCGCCGCGGCACCCTCGCCTTTCCAACCCTTCGCCACCGTATCGACGTCGCGCCCCATGCCGTCCACCTCGCGCACGAAATCGGCACTGCGATCGGCTAATTGGGAGCCGTAGGTCACCATGGTCGTCGGAATACACGCGCGGACGTGGCTGATCGTCGTCACTCCGGCACCCGGGCATGCCGCGGCGGGTCCAGTGTGCGGACCTGCTCGACGAAGGCCTGTTCGACGTCGCTATACGCCCTCACCCCGGAGTTGGTCACCGCGGCCATCTGTTCGATATTGCTCTTCAGCGCGCCGAACGCGGCGAGCGCGGCCGGGCCGACGGCGGCCATGGCCTGCTGAATCGGCGAGTCCGGCATGGTGGTCCGCGCGTCGATCTCGAGGCCGGCGATGGCCGTCGCGCGTCCGGTGAGGGCCTTGCCGAGCCCGCGCAGCGCGTCGAGATCGGCCTGCAATATTTCGGCCATGAGCTCCCCTGTGAATAAGCGGGGAAACGAACCCCCGCGTCCGACGAACCGTAACACACCGGAATCCCTTGGGCGGTAACAATTTACGGATTTCAGGCTGAGGATTTCCTCCGGTTGCGCGGTCGGGCGCGAGCCGTCAGCGCGCCTGATCGCCGCGGCGATCGATGACGCCGGTACCGTCCTCTCATGACCCCGCCACCGTCCGGACAGCAGTTCTCGATCGGCCTCGGCGACCAGCGGGCGGTGATCGTCGAAGTGGGCGGGGGGATCCGGGAGTTCCGGGTCGCCGGGCGGGACGTGCTCGAGCCCTATGATGTCGCGGCGATGGCCGACGGC
The DNA here is from genome assembly GCF_000308715.1 of Nocardia tenerifensis NBRC 101015. Taxonomy (GTDB): domain Bacteria; phylum Actinomycetota; class Actinomycetes; order Mycobacteriales; family Mycobacteriaceae; genus Nocardia; species Nocardia tenerifensis. The sequence continues at coordinate 33,494 of NZ_BAGH01000600.1, read as the reverse complement.
GGCCGCGGCACCGCCCTCATCCCGTGGCCGAATCGGTTGGCGGACGGCGCGTATCGCTTCGACGGCGTCGACCATCAGCTTCCGCTCACCGAGCCCGCCAAGCGCACCGCGATACACGGGCTGCTGCGCTGGCGGCCGTGGCGGGCGACCGACGCGCACGAGAACGAGATCACCATGCGGACGACCCTGCATCCGCGCAAGGGCTACCCGTTCCATCTCGACGTCGCCATCTGCTACGCGCTGTCCGACGACGGTCTCACCGTCACCACCACCGCGACCAACCTCGGCGATACCGCGGCGCCGTACGGCTGCGGCCAGCACCCGTACCTGTCGCCGGGCTGCGGCCGAATCGACGACGCCGTCCTGCATTTCGACGCGGCGACCCGGATCGTCACCGACCCCGACCGCGGGCTGCCGGTCGGCACCGAGCCGGTGCGGGGCACGCCGTACGACTTCACGACGCCGAAACCGGTGGGCGCGTTGGTGTTCGACGACCCGTTCACCGATCTGGCCCGCGACGCCGACGGACTCGCCCGGGTTCGGCTGCGCGGCGACGACGGAGCGGTCGCCGAGCTCTGGATGGACGACTCCTACCCGGTGGTGCAGCTGTTCTCGGCCGACACGCTCGCCCCGTCGCGGCGGCGCACCGGCCTGGCCGTGGAACCGATGACGTGTCCGCCCAACGCTTTTCGGACCGGCGACGGGCTCATCCGGCTCGCCCCCGGCGCGACCGTGCGCACCACGTGGGGCGCGCGCCTGGTGCGAACGTAAACGGTCGACCCCAGCGCCCCCGCCGGCACGAGCAGCTCGTCCACGTCCGCGTCGAGCCCCTCGGCCGCCAGCCTGGCGATCGGCATCGGCCGGCCCGGCACGCTACACCGCGGGCGCGCGTGCAGGGCCTGCCTGAGCTGGCGCGCCGATTCCGTTGGCGTGCTCGGCTCTTCCGCGTCGGCGGCCTGAATGTGGGCCAGGTACGGGCTGATTCGGACCAACCCGCCGTCGGCGTGCCGCGCGGCGCGCTTGGTCGCCGGCCCCGCCGTCCAACAGGCGACCACCGCCACGATCGAACGCAGCCGCGGGTCGCGCGGTTTGCCTACCGCCGGCGAGAGCAGCCAGGCCAGGGCGAGAACGCCCACACTGTTATCGTCGACAGCGCCTGCGGGGCACCGGCGCCGCGCCGACGAGGATGGTCTGGTGAAGTACGTTCCCCGCGTTGCCCTGTTCCTGGCGATACCCGCGATCCTGTTCATCGTTCCATGGTTGACGCTGGTGGGCGCGCCGACCGACGGAACAGGCCCGCTGTTCTGGCTGGGCACCGCGGTGTTCCTGCTCGCGTTCGCCTGCCTGTCCGCGGCGATGTTCCTCGGCCACGGCCCGGCCCAGTCCGATGTCGCCGCGATCGTCGGCGACACCCTGCTCGGCGTGGCCTGGGTGGTGTTCAGCTGGTCGGTGATCGGCAACATCGCCGGGCTGGGGCTGGCCGTCGCGGGCGTGCACGATCCGGCTCGCTCCCGCGTGGTCGCGGCGGGCGTGCTCGCGGCGTCGATCGCGCTGGTGGTCTGGGGAATCATCGAGGCGCGGCGGGTGCCCCGGGTGCGCACGACGGAGGTGCCGATCCCCGGCCTGGGTCGCGGTCTCGACGGACTGCGCCTGGTGGTCGTCACCGATACGCACTTCGCCGCGCTGGATCGACTGGGCTGGTCGGAGCGGGTGGTCGACGTCGTCAACGCGCAGCGCCCCGATATCGCCTGTCACGCGGGCGATCTCGCGGACGGCTCGGTCGCGAAGCGGCACCCGCAGGTCGACCCGCTCGGCAAGGTGGAGGCCGCGCTCGGCCGGTTCTACATCACCGGCAACCACGAGTACTTCGGCGACGCGCAGGGCTGGATCGACCACATGGCCTCGATCGGCTGGACGCCCCTGCACAACGCGCATCGAACGGTGACCCGCGGCGGTGACCGGCTGGTGATCGCGGGCATCGACGACCCGACCGGCGTCGGACTGCCCGGCCACGGACCCGACCTGCCCACCGCGCTCGAGGGCGCCGACCCGAGCCTGCCCGTGGTGCTGCTGGCCCATCAGCCCAAGCAGATCGCCGCCGCCGCGGCCGCGGGGGTGGCACTGCAGATTTCGGGCCACACCCACGGCGGCCAGATCTGGCCGTTCCACTACCTGGTGCGCCTCGATCAGCCGGTCGTCGCGGGTCTGAGCCGCCACGGCGAGCGCACTCAGCTCTACACCAGCCGGGGCACCGGCTTCTGGGGTCCCCAGCTGCGCGTCTTCGCGCCGAGCGAAATCACGGTCCTGGTACTGCGTTCCGTTTAGCCTCCCGGCCCCCTGACCCGATGCCGCGGAAACCGAGTCAAGATCGGTTCCGCGGTCCTAAACTCCCACCACCACCGCCCTCTCTCGGCAGGTCTCGCGGAGTCGGGTTGCGGGGCATCGCGTTTCAGGAGGCAATTATGGGTAGGTGGCTGCACACCCTCACCGCTGCCGGTGTTCTGGTGCTGACCGTCGGGGCGTGCGGTAGCCCGCCGTCCGACGAGGGCAAGAACGGCGAGGCGGGCGCGAAGGACTTCAAGGCCTGCATGGTGTCGGACTCGGGCCGGTTCGACGACAAGTCGTTCAACCAGACCTCCTTCAAGGGCGTCACCGACGCCGTCTCGGCCCTCGGCATCTCGAAGGCGCAGCTGGAGTCGAAGTCCGACAACGACTATCCGACCAACATCAACACGATGGTCCGGCAGAAGTGCGACATCATCGTGACGATCGGCTTCAAGCAGGGCGACGCAACCTACGCCGCCGCGAAGGCCAACCCGAACATCAACTTCGCGATCGTGGACTACGCCTACACCGATACGCAGAAGAACCCGCCGCTGCCGAATCTGCAGGGCCTCACCTTCAACTCCGCCCAGCCCTCGTTCCTGGCGGGCTATCTGGCCGCGGCCCAGACCAAGACCGGCAAGGTCGGCACCTTCGGCGGGATCAACATCCCCACCGTCGCCATCTTCATGGACGGCTTCGCCGAGGGCATCGCCCACTACAACAAGACCAAGAACAAGCAGGTCCAGCTGCTCGGCTGGGACGAGGCCACCCAGCAGGGCGTGATCACCAACGACTTCCAGGACAAGAACATCGGCAAGACCAAGGCCAACGACCTGATCAGCCAGGGCGCCGACATCATCCTGCCGGTGGCGGGGCCGGCCGGCCTCGGCGCGCTCGAGGCCGCGCACTCTTCCGGCGGCAAAGTTAACGCGATCTGGGTCGACACCGATGGCTGCGTGAGCGCCGCCGAGTACTGCTCCTCCCTGCTGACCAGCGTGGAGAAGGCGATGGACGTCGCGGTGACCAAGACGATCACCGACGCCTACCACAAGCAGTTCAGCAATCAGGCCTACGTCGGCACGCTGGCGAACAAGGGCGTCGGCCTCGCGCCGTACCACGAGTTCGACGCGGCCGTCCCCGCCGAGCTGAAGAGCGAGATCACCGCGCTGGCCGCCGACATCGCGAGCGGAAAGATCACCCTCACGTCGAAGGCCCAGCCGGCGGCCAAGTGAGCCGCGGCCGTCATCCGGGAGCGATATGCGGCTCGAATTACGCGGTCTGACAAAACGATTCGGCGACCTGCTGGCCAACGACCACATCGACCTCGTCGTAGAACCCGGCGAGATCCACTGCCTGCTCGGCGAGAACGGCGCGGGCAAGAGCACGCTGATGAACATGCTCTACGGGCTGTTGCAGCCCGACGACGGCGAGATCCTGCTCGACGACAGGCCGGTGACGTGCCTGTCCCCCAGCGACGCGATCGCCGCCGGAATCGGCATGGTGCACCAGCATTTCATGCTGGTCCCGGTGTTCACCGTGGCGGAGAACATCATCCTGGGCCGGGAGCCGACCAAGGGCTTCGCCGTGCTGGACCGCGCCGCCGCGCGCACGCGGGTGCGCGAATTGTCGCAGCGCTACGGGTTTCCGGTGGACCCCGACGCGCTGGTGGCCGACCTCTCGGTGGGCGAGCAGCAGCGGGTGGAGATCCTCAAGGCGCTGGCCAACAACGTCGAGGTGCTGATCCTGGACGAGCCGACGGCCGTGCTCACGCCGCAGGAGATCGATGAGCTGATCGGCGTGCTGCGCGCCATCGCCGCGAACGGCACCTCGATCATCTTCATCACGCACAAGCTCAAGGAGGTCACCCGCATCGCCGATCGGATCACCGTCATCCGCCGCGGCGCGGTGGTCGGCACCGTCGAACCCACCACGGCCGAGGCCGAACTCGCGGAGCTGATGGTGGGCCGGTCGGTCGAGCTGGTGGTCGCCAAGACGCCCGCCGAACCGACCGGCCCGACCCTGGTCGTGAAGGATCTGACCGTGGTCGACTCGGCCGGGTCGGTGGTGGTCGACGAGGTGTCGTTCCGGGTCGACGGCGGCGAGATCGTCGGCATCGCGGGCGTCGTCGGCAATGGGCAGTCCGAGCTGGTCGGCGCGCTGCTCGGGCTGCGGAAACCGGTGGCGGGCACGATCACCGTCGGCGGGTGGGAGGTGGTCGGCCGGTCGCCGCGCCAGCACCTGAACGCCGGCATCGGCTATGTGCCCGAGGACCGTTCGCACGACGGCTGCATCGGCACGTTCAGCGTCGCGGAGAACCTGGTGCTGGATCTGATCGACCGCCCGGAGTTCTCCCGGCACGGCGTGCTGTCGCAGTCGGCGGTGAAACGCAATGCCGCCCGGCGGATCGAGGAGTTCGACATCCGGACCCGCTCGATCACCGATCCGGTGCGCACGCTCTCCGGCGGCAATCAGCAGAAGGTCGTGCTCGCGCGGGAGCTCTCGCGCCCGCTGGAGGTGCTGATCGCCGGGCAGCCGACCCGCGGGCTCGACGTCGGGTCGATCGAGTTCGTGCACAAACGCATTGTCCGGGAACGGGATCAGGGCACCGCAGTGCTGATCGTCTCGACCGAGCTGGACGAGATCTACGCGCTCTCGGATCGGATCATCGTCATGTATCGCGGCCGTATCGTCGGCGTCGTCGGCCCGGATACCCCGCGCGATCAGCTCGGCCTGATGATGGCGGGCGCGCTACCGGAGGGGCGACCGTGACCGGGGCCGCGTGGAAGGGCGGGGTGCGCGCCGCGCTCGACCGGCCCTGGGTGCGGGAGCTGATCGTCAGCGCGCTGGCGGTGCTGCTCGCGCTCGTCGTGGGCGCGTTGCTGATCATCGTCAGCGACCCGCACGTGACGGGCGCGTTCGGCTACTTCTTCGCGCGGCCGATGGACACGGTCTCGGCGGCGGCCACCGCGGTCACCGACACCTATAAGGCCCTGTTCCTCGGCGCGTTCGGCGGGAAGCATCAGATCGCCGAAACCTTGGTCGCGGCAACACCTTTGATCTGCACGGGCCTGGCGGTGACGCTCGCGTTCCGCACCGGCCTGTTCAATATCGGCGCGCAGGGTCAGCTCATCGCGGGCGCGCTGTTCGCGGGCTGGGTCGGCTTCGCGGTGCATCTTCCGCCGGTGCTGCACGTGGTGGTCGCGCTGCTGGCCGGTATCGCGGGCGGCGCGCTGTGGGGCGGGATCGTCGGGTTGTTGAAGGCGAGAACCGGTGCGCACGAGGTCATCTCGACCATCATGGGCAACTATGTCGCGCTCTACGCGCTCACCTGGCTGCTCACCACCTCGACGCTGCAGCGCCCCGGCCGCAACGAGCCGATCAGCCCGGTGGTCGACGAGACCGCGCAGCTGCCGCGGTTCGGCGACACCCGGCTGCATCTCGGGCTGCTGGTCGCGCTCGGCGCGGCCGCGTTCGTGTGGTGGCTGCTGTCGCGCTCGACGCTGGGCTTCCAGCTGCGCGCCGTCGGCGCCAACCCCGACGCGGCCCGCACCGCCGGGATGAATGTGGGCCGGGCGTACGTGCTGGCCATGCTCCTCGCGGGCGGCCTCGCCGGGCTCGCGGCCGCGCAGCAGGTGCTCGGCACCGACCTGCCGCTGACCAACGGCATCGCCGGCTCGTTCGGCTTCGACGGCATCACCGTGGCGCTGCTCGGCCGGGGCAGCCCCCTCGGCACGGTGTACGCGGCGCTGCTGTTCGGCGCGCTGAACGCGGGCGGCAACGAGATGCAGGCGGCCACCGGAACGCCGCTCACCCTGGTGACCGTGCTGCAGGCGGTGATCGTCGTGCTGGTCGCGGCGCCCGCGCTGGTGCGCGCCGTCTTCCGGATCCGGGCCGACCGCGCGGACGCGGTCCTCGCGAAGGGGTGGAACTGAATGGCGACGACCACGGCCGCCGCCCGCGCGCTGGAGTCGCCGGAGAAGCACCGGCAGCGCCTGCGCCTCGGCCTCCTGCTGCTCGTCCTGGCGATCACCGCGGTCGGGCTCGCGGTGTACACCCGCTCCGGCACCGTCGACTTCCGTTTGGCCGCACCGGATGCCGCGGGTCCGTCCGACCTGAACGTGCCGGCCAAGCCGACCGCGCTGGTGCTGTCGGTGCTCGCCCTCGCCATCGCGGTCGCGCACCTGTGGCGCGGCCTGACCGGCCGGTGGGCGGCCGCGCTGTTCACCGTGTTCGGCGTCGCGTTCGTGGTGACGTTCGTGTGCTGGGCGGCGTCGGGCAAGATCTTCCCGCTCACCAACCAGATTCAAGGCACCCTGGCCTTGTCGACGCCGCTCATCCTCGGCGCCCTGGCCGGTGTGCTGTGCGAACGCGCGGGCGTCATCAATATCGCCATCGAGGGTCAGCTGCTGGCGGGCGCGTTCGCTGCGGCGATCCTCGCGACGGTCAGCGGCAGCTTCCTGGTCGGGGCGGTGGCCGCGGTGGTCGCGGGGGTGTTCGTGGCCTGGCTGCTCGCGGTGTTCTCCATTCGCTACCTGGTGAATCAGATCGTGCTCGGCGTGGTGCTCGTAGTGTTCGCGACCGGCATCACCGGCTTCCTGTTCGATCAGCTCACCGGGCTGACCGACGGCCCGGCCCGCTTCAACAACCCGGGAACCCTGCAGCCGCTGGCGATTCCGGTGCTGTCGTCCATTCCGATCATCGGGCCGACCGTCTTCGATCAGACCGCGCTGGTGTACGCGATGGTCATCGCGGTCGCCGTCCTCGGGTTCGTGCTGTACCGGACGCGCTGGGGGCTGCGGGTCCGCTCGGTCGGCGAGCATCCGCGCGCCGCCGCCACGGTGGGGATCAAGGTGCTGCGGGTCCGGTATCAGGCGGTGCTCCTCGCGGGCGCGGTGGCCGGGCTGGGCGGGGCCTACTTCACGATCGGGTCGACGGGCGGTTTCACCAAGGAGATGACGGCGGGCAACGGGTTCATCGCGCTGGCCGCGGTGATCATGGGCCGCTGGCATCCACTCGGCGCGACCTGTGCCGCACTGTTTTTCGGCTTCACCAAGGCTTTGCAGGGTCAGCTCCAGGTGCTGGCGACGCCCATCCCGACCGAGGTGCTGCAGATGACGCCCTACCTGCTGACGGTCATCGCCGTCGCGGGCGCGGTCGGGCAGGTGCGGCCGCCGAAGGCCGACGGCGAACCGTACGTCCCCGGCTGATCACCCGCCGAACAGCAGGTACAGGCCGGTGAAGGTGTAGCCGACCATGGTCAGCATGAGCGCGAGCTGTCCGGTGGCGCGGTGCCGGGGCGGCAGCACGCGCAGGCACTTGTCGTGCGCGGCCGTCACGCCGAGGACGTGACCGGTGAGCACGGCGAGCACCTTCGTGGTGGCGAGCACCGCCGGATGCTCGGACAGCACATAGCGCACCTGAAAGTGCGCCAATCCTCCGATATCCCAACCTCTCTGGAAGGGGTCCGCGAACAGCACCAGCGTCGACTGCCCCTTCTCCACCAGGAACGTCAGGTAGTGCGCGACGATATAGCCGGCGATGATCGGCGTGATGCTGTGTGCGAGCAGCCCCGGCAGCGCGGCGCGTTCGGCGCGGGTGAGACCGCCGGTGGCGCGCGCGGCGACGGTGAACACGACGCCGACGATCGAGACGACGGCGAGCAGACCCGCGCTGCGCACGAGCGTGGTGCCGAAAACCGTTCCGCCGCCCCAGGAATCGACCAGGTTCCGCCAGCCGGGCAGCGCGGAGAGGCTGTCGAACGCGGTGGAACCGAGCAGGGTCGCCGCGAGCGCCACCGAGCCCGGCAGCACCGGGGTCCCCGCCAGATTGCGCAGCGGAGCGCGGAGCACCAGCTCACCCGAGGGGCGGCGACCGAGGGCACTGAGCCGCGCCAGCAGACCGCTGTACACCTCGAACGGGTCGGCGCGCTCGGCCCATACCGTGCCGAACAGCGCCAGACCCGTCAGCGTCACCACGGCGTAGCCGAGCAGCCACCAGCCCACGGCCGCGACGGAACCCGGATCCGGCGAGGCGAGTTCGAGCCATACGAACGCGAACAAGCCGAGCACCGCAGGCCGGCATCCCCAGGACGAGGGGTAGTCGAACACTCCGTGCTCCGGATCACGGCGCACAACGAAACACCCGAACCGGTGCAGCGCCCGCATCGGCGAGACGATCTTCCACACCGGACCGACCAGCAGCGACGCGAGCATCACCCCGACCCACAGGTAGATATAGAACACGCCGGGAACCGGATTGCGTTGCGGGGACGCCGAACCGAACGCCAGTATCAGCCCGACCACGATCGCCGCGGCGACGCCGAGCGCCGCCAACACGATCCGCAGCGCCGCAGCGTCGAGCAGCCGGCGAATCGGCGCGGGCAGCAACCGGCCCGGCGCGTCCGGGTCCAAGCGCGGCCGCCGCCACGCCACGAGCAGGATCGCGAACGAGAAGGTCAATGCCCAGGCCGCGCCGACCAGCGCGTAGGTCAGCGGAATCGGCAGGTCGGCCGAGCCGTTGAGCCCGTGGGCGAGCGACGGGGTCACTGCCGGATCAGCAGCGTGGTCACCGTCTTACCGGCGTGATGGAGCTCGACGTCGACCCGTCCCGGCACGGTGACGGTGAACTGGAACCTCTGCCCGGCTTTGGGTTCCACCGCGAAGGTCTGACTCGGCTCCGAGTGCACGTGCAGTTCGTCGGCCGCGTCGCTGTCGACCTCGAGGACGATCGGCTGGAATACCCTCGCCTCGGTCCGCGTGTTGGTCGGCGTCACGGAGCCGCCCGCGATCCGGACCGAAATCGTCACCTCGGCGGGCAGATCGACCGAGACGCTCGCCGAGGTTCGCGCGGCCGGGTCGTCGGCCGAGGTGCCGCACCCGCTCACCACCGCGGCCGCGGCGACGAGCACGGCTGCCGTGCGAATCATCATCTCTCCTCCCGTTTTATCGAGTCCGCAGCGTCGGGCGCCGCCTGCTCCCCCTCGCGCCGCTCGGCCCGCCGATCACGCATGGCGATGGCGACGATGACGCCGACCACCGCCAGCGCGGGCACGAAGGCCGGAATCGCCAGCAGCATGGAGTGACTGGCCAGCACGTCGACCTGCTGCGCGTGACTCATCGGCGGACCGCCTGCGCCATCCGCTCCGCGCGCACGTCGGCGCGGTAGGCCAGATTGATTCTGGCCGCGCCCCACGACAGCGCCGCGATTATCACCAGCGAACAGACCAGCACGACCAACGACGCGACGGTGAACAACCACGACGGATAGTCCGACGAACGTTCCCGCTGGAGCACGGTGATCTCGGCGACGAACGGCCGGGTGAACTCGGCGAGCGCGGGCACCTCCTCGGCCTCGATGCCGGGGTCGTTCGGCAGGTAGACCGGCAACGCGGTCAGCATGCGGCCGTCCTGCAGCCGCAGCACCGTCTTCCAATTGCCCGAGACCGGAACGGGTTTCGTGCTGACGTAATGACCGGGCCCGACCTGACGCAGCTGATCGACCACCAGTCCCCGGCCCGGACTCGCCGAGCCGTCCCCACCCTGCCAGGCGAGGATCTGGACCCACTCCGGGTCGTCGCGGACGAGATCGGCCGGGGAGAGCGTGATATCGGCGGTCACCATCCGGGCGCCGTGCGCAGGCTCGGCGTCCTGTAGCCGCACCGCTGCGGAGGCGTTCTCGGGGACGTCGATGCGCAGACCGTTCGCGGTGGCCGCGGCGGCGATCAGCACCGCCGCGACGACCAGGCCCCGTCGCAGGGGTCGCCGCGGCAGGGGTTCACCCCGCAGCACCATGCCGAGCAGCGCGCCGAGCGCGCCGCCTGCCACGCCGACCGGCACCGTCATGGCGAGCAGCTCGGGCCACATGCCGCTCGGCCAGTGATCGACGAACATGCCGCGCACCCACAGCGATTCGAGCCAGATGCCCGCGGTCGCCGCGGCCAGGCCGGTTAGCGCGCCCCACCACAGCGGCTTGTCGATCAGCGGCAGCAGCGCCATCAGCTCCACCACCACCGCGACGCCGAGATACAGCGGGAACACATTGCGCGGCTCGCCGATCATCGGGCCGATCAGCACGGCCAGCACGCCGCGGATCAGGAACGCGAAGACGACGGCGACCAGCGCGCTCCCCCGCCCGAGCGTGTAGCGCCCCGCGATCAGGGCCACCGTGCTCGCGACGGTGATCAGCATCGGGTGGAAGACCAGGCGGAACTGCTGCACGCCGAAGTCGAACTCGACCTGGAACACCGACAACCCGATCAACAGGCCGCCGAACGCGAACGATCGGAAGATCCACAGGAACCGGCCGTCGGGGCGATCCGGGTCGGGGCGGTCGAGCCTGCCCTCGAACTCCAGCAGCAGCACCGCGACCAGCGAGATCCCCGCGCCGCCGATCAACATGAGATGCGTTGGGCCCCAAAGGGTGACGTCCTGACCGAAGAGCCGGTGCCAGATGTCGTCGAGCGGAAACCCGACGAGGGCGTACAACCCCACCGCCGCCATGAGCACCCCGCCCACCGGCGCGTACCAGGTGCGGGTGATGCGGATGGCCGCCGGGCCGGGCTTCTCGTCCAGCGGCAGGATGACGGCCAGCATGCCCGCGATGAAGAGGAAGAACAGGCCCACCAGGATGAAGTAGTGCGCCGGATTGGCCAGCGGCCCCGGGTCGCGGCCCTTGCCGATGTGCAGGCTCACATCCCAGATGAAGCCGAACATCGCCGTCAGGATGGTGGTGATGAACAGCGCGATCGGCAGGGCGACCCACCCCGGCCGATTCCCCCACTGCCCGAGGCGATCCGCCGTGTCCTTCAGCCAGGTGATCCGGCGGGTGCGATGGAGGTAGGCCAGCCAGAACAGGCCGGCCGCGATCACCGCCGCGGCGACGGTCAGTCCGATGACCTGGTCCAGCGCGGCCCCGCCGCCCTCCGAACCCTTTGCCAGCACCGAATCCCTTGCCAACGCCGCGAACTCAGGCCTCATCGCAAACAACTCTCTGTTACTCGAAGTCTCCTCAACTTCGAATGCCCATGGAACCCGCAGGTATGCAAGCGATCACAGGTCAACCGCCAAATCTGGGACCGATCACAATGGGGCGGCCGTGCGAGTGGGGTCTGATCCCAATCGGGTCACCGGGAACGTGGTCCGAGGGAATGGTTGCGGCATTGGGGGACGGCGGTGGCCCGGAATGGCTCTTGTGCACTTGCCCGAGCCGGACTCGCCTCGTGGAGGGGCCGAAATGTGCTCGGCAGCAAGTATTCAGCATCCAAAACTCGGACAAAAGCGACAAATCGAACAAGTCCGGACAAACCGAAAATCGGTCGTGACACGTCATCGGTAAGCCGTCCGGCGAGTGTCGCTGTGTTGCCAACGATTTACCATCGTACTGGCTATACTCTCGCACGCAGATCCCGGGTCAATCGATCGCGTCCGAGTTGTTTCCGCGAGCGGCGGGCTTCTCCCACGTCAGCTCGCTGACAAAAAGGCTCTGCGGGACTTCATGAATGGCTCCGGACATGGCCGAGCCGTGCGCGAAGAACGGTTCGAGACAGTAACCAGATGATGTCTGTAGCCATTATCAAGATCAAGACAACAAAGATCAAAAACCTTGCCACGCAGGGAGGTTGGGATGTGTATGCTTACGATTCATCACGTCCCCCACTATGAGGTGGGGGTATGGGCGAGGGCGGTGTCGGTGTGGACGTGAATAGGATCCAAATACGGCGCGCGGCCATTGCCGCGATCGCTCTGGGTGTGCTGGCACTGGGCATAACGGGCCTCATCGACCGACTGCTGCTCGGCACCTTCATCTGCGCGGGACTCGCGGTCGGTTGGTTGAATGCCCAACTCACCCTGTGGGCCGTCACGAGAATCGCCAGTTCCGAAGCCCCGAGCAAGCAGCGTTTGGTAGGTTCCTCGGCGCTGCGACTGCTCGGCATTACCGCCGTCGCCATCCTGATCGCTTTCTTCGCGCGACCCAATGGCGTCGGAATCTTCTTCGGCTTGGCGCTCTTTCAAGTCGCCCTGGTCTTCAACACTGTCCTGCCTGAATTGAAAGGGCTTCGCCAGACGCCATGACGATCTCAGCCATTTCGTTTACCCAGCTGGCCTCCGGCGTCGCACTGCTGGCCGAGGAGGCGCCCGCCGAGGAACCGAAGATCAAGGTCGGCCACCACGCGGTCGCGCATGCCTTCGGCATGTCGTTCAACGTCGACACCATCGTGTCGACGGGGGTCGCGGCGCTCATCGTCATCGGCCTCGCCCTGTTCCTGCGGTTCAAGATCACCTCCGGGGTGCCCAACGCCGTGCAGTTGTTCTTCGAGACCGCGACGAAGATGATGCGCGAACAGGTGGAGAGCGCCATCGGCATGAAGGTCGCGCCGTTCGCCCTCCCGCTCGCGGTCACCCTGTTCGTCTATATCCTGCTGTCGAATTGGCTGTCCGTGCTCCCGGTGCAGATCGGTGACGGCGAGTTGATCGCCCCGCCCGCCTCGGACGTCAACTTCGTCTACGCGCTCGCGTTGTTCGTATTCATCGCCTACCAGTCCGCGGGCGTCGCGCGGCGCGGCCCGTTCGGTCACGTCAAGCAGTTGCTCAAGGGCCACACGGGCTGGGGCCCGATGGTGTTCATCAACATCATCGAGGAAATCGCCAAGCCGCTCTCGCTCTCGCTGCGTTTGTTCGGAAACATGTTCGCCGGCGGCGTCATGCTCTCGGTGATCACGCTGTTCCCCTTCTGGATCAGCTGGGGACCCAACGCCGTCTGGAAACTGTTCGACTTGTTCGTCGGCGCTATTCAGGCCTTCATCTTCTCGCTGCTGACAGTCCTGTACTTCAGTCAGTCGATGTCACTGGAAGACGAACACCACTGATCGGCGAGTTGCCGATCGTGCCAACAACGGAGAATAGGAAGTAGAAAATGGCAGACCCAACCACCGCGTCCATCATCCAGGGCGCCCTCATCGGCGGCGGCATCATCATGGCGGGCGGCGCCATCGGCGCGGGCATCGGTGACGGCCTCGCGGGCGCGGCGCTGATCAATGGCGTCACCCGTCAGCCGGAGGCCGAGGGTCGGTTGCGCGGCATCTTCTTCCTGACCGTCGGTCTGGTCGAGGCGGCGTACTTCATCAATCTAGCCTTCATGGCCCTTTTCGTATTCGCGACTCCCGGCAAGTAACCGGGCATGACTCCGAGAACCGATGTAGTCGCCGCGGAGAATTTCCTCATTCCCAACGGCACTTTCTTCGTCGAGCTGCTGATCTTCCTGATCGTGCTCGCCGTCATCTGGTTCTTCGTCGTTCCGCCGATCCGCAAGGTGCTGGCGGAACGCGAAGAGCGAGCCGCGGAGACCCTGGCTACGACCAGGGAGGCGAGGCAGTTGTTCGCCGAGGCGGAAGCCAAACACCAAGCGGCATTGGAGAAGACGCGGTCCGAAGCGGCCGCGATCCGGAGCAAGGCGCGAGCCGAGGGCCGGGCCATCCTCGAGGAGATGCGCGGCCAGGCACAGCGGGAGGCCAACGGCATCGTCACCGAGGCCGAGGCGCAACTGCGGGCACAGGCGGATCAGATCGCCGCCGAGCTGCGCGAAACAGTCGAGCCACTCGCGCGGTCGCTGGCCGACCGCGTGGTCGGCGTCGATGATGAGCGGCGGGCCGAGACGAGCCGAGGCCAGCAGACAGGACGGGCGTCGTCATGACTCCTAGCAGCGACATCCTTGCCGAAGGCATCTATCAGATCCATTTCGAGTGGCAGGTCTTCTTCAGCCAGCTGTTCGGCTTCGCGGTCATCGTCTGGGTCATCGTGAAATACGTTGCGCCCTACGTGAAGCGCGCGATGGTCAAGCAACAGGACGACATCCGCAAGCAGATCGAGGAGAACGACCAGGCCGCACAGCGCCTGACCGAGGCCAAACAGGTCTACGACGAGGGGCTGGCCGAGGCGAAGACCGAACTCGCCCAGCTCATCGAGGACGCGCACGCCGACGCCGACGACATCGTGGCGAAGATGCGCGAGACCGCCGCCGCCGAGGTCGATCGCGTCCGCAAGCAGGGTCGCGACCAGATCGAGCTGATGCGCAGGCAGCTGATCCGCGACCTCAAGGCCGACTTCTCCGAGCAGGTGATGGCCCACACCACCGAGAGCGTGCGCGAGCAGGTCCAGTCCCCGCAGATCAAGTCCGACGCCGTGGAGCGGTTCCTCGACGAGTTGCAGGCGATGGCGAACACCGGCTCGTCCGGGCGCGCGCGTACCCAATCGCAGTGGAACTGAGCACTTTTCCGCCGAGGCCGACGCCGTCCGGCCGTGCCCGTTAGGATGGCGTTCGCCTGATGTGTGGCAATGGAGTTCGTGATCGGAGTCGGCGATGACCGAGGCAATCAGCGAAGCGGAGGCGAGCGCCGACGCGGTGCCGAGCCTGTACGAATGGGCCGGGGGCACGGCGGCTTTCGAGGCCCTGACCGAGGTGTTCTACCGCGAGGTCCTGAAGGACGATCTGGTCGGCCCGCTGTTCCAGGGCATGGACCCCGGGCATCCGAAGTACGTCGCGATGTGGCTCGCCGAGGTCTTCGGCGGGCCCGACGCCTACAGCACCCAGCGCGGCGGCTACGCGCACATGGTGCGCGAGCACCTCGGCAAGGCCATCACCGAGCAGCAGCGCCGCCGGTGGGTGAACCTGCTCATGGACGCCGCCGACGAGGTCGGCCTGCCCGGCGACCCGGAGTTCCGCGCCGCCTTCGCCTCCTACATCGAGTGGGGCACGCGGCTGGCCCACGCGAACTCCCAGCCCGGCGCCACCCCACCGCTGGAGGCGCCCATGCCGCACTGGGGTTGGGGCGTCGCGCCGCCGTACCGGCCCTGAGTCCTCGAGTGCGGCTGGCGCGTGAGATGCCCTGCGCCGCTTCGAAATGCGTCGACGCTAGCCGAAGTAGTCCTTGAACAGGATCTCGCTCACCCGGGTGACCGTCTGCCTGCCGACCTGGTAGCCGTCGTCGATCACCTTGGTGTTGTTCATGATGGCTACGGTGAATTGTTCCCGCGGGCCGACGAATCCGACGGAGTTCACCAGCCACGAGCCGTCGTCGTTGTCGTCGGACCAGCCGTTCTTGTTGCCCGGCGCCGCCCGGTCGCCCGCGCCCCAGATCCCCCACCGCTGATCGGAGTCCAGGGAGTCCCCGCCGTCGACCGAGCGCAGCTCGTCGACGAGGTAGTTCCGGTGCCGCGCGGGCACCTGCTCCAGGGTGAAATCGATCAGCTGCTCGAGATCGTTCGGGGTGGCCAGGATCCAACCCCAGGAGTCCGGGTGCCGGTCGGCGAACTCGAGGCCGGTCATGCCGAACGACCGGAAGCGCGGCGCGAACGCCTTCTCCCCGCCGTAGCGCTCCCACAGGGTCGTCGCCGCGTCGTTGTCGCTGGCGTGCAGCATCTCGTGCATCAGCTCGCGGTCGTCGGGGCCGAGCGTGATCGCGCCGAGGTCGTCGCGCAGCAGCAGATCGACCGCGATCGCCAGCTTCGACGTGGAGCAGGCCCAGATCTTGGTTCCCGCATCGGCATTGCGCCACACCGCGCCGGTGCGACGATCGCGCACCACTATGCCGGTGAAGCCGGGGCGGCTGCGCACGTACGCCTCCGCCGCGGCGATCCGCGCCCGGAACTCCGGCTCGAAGCCGAGCGCCGACCCGATCTCCGCGCGCGCCGGGGCGTCGCGGACCGGGGCCGCTCGCTCCGCACCGCGCGGCTCGTACATCATGGCGGCCGCGACCAGCGACCCCGCCACCAGCAGGCCGGACAGCACTACCGGAACCCTCGATCTCCGCAACGTCCATCCTCGTTTCGCCGTGCTGTCAGCCGGAAAACCCAGGTCATCGGTGGTGCTCGATGATCAGCATCTTTACCGGCGGAACCCGCCGCGGGCAACGCGACACTCTGCGCCGCCGATAATTCGGACCCGTTACGTCGGTGCCCCCGACAGTAGGGGCACTATTTTTGGTTTCTCGATACACGTGAAAGTCGGTAACACCCGGCCTAATTGGTCCGATGAATAGTTTGTCGTCACAGGTTCGCGGACGGAGGACCGCGTTCGTGCCTCGGGAGACCGGAGCCGTTGCGAGGACAACGCAGACAATCACAGACCAGCACACCGATTCCGGGGGTTTCAATGAACGTCAAGTCATGGGCTTTTGCCGCACTGGCCGCGAGCGTCGTGCTCGGCGCGACCGGGTGCGAGTCGAGCCCCGCAGCGCAGGCGACCAGAACGCCGATCCCGTCGGCCGCGCCCGCCTCTCCGGGCACCGCACCGGCCTCCGCGCAGCCGGGCGAGCAGCCCGCCAATCCGCCGCAGCCCCAACCGAATCCGGCTCGGGACACCGTCGCACCGCCGGCCGCCAGCGTGCCGGTCGACCAGAAGGAGCCCGCGCCCGCCCCGCCCGTCGACCAGGCGCCCAACGGCAGCGGACACGGGTTGTGCTTCGACTCGAACTCCCAGCTCGCCCGCAACGCGGTCGGCCGACTGGCGCCCAATGCCGGCGGGTACCCGTGGGTCATCCTGGAGGCCAGCAACGACCCGATCGAGGCCGGCTGTGACGGCGTCCTGTCCTGGATGCTGGTCGACTGGGACGGCAGCCACCCCGGCTACCACGTGCTGTTCTTCACCAACGGCCAATACCTCGGCACAGCGACCTCGAAGTACTACGGGTACACCACGGTGCTCGGCAAGACCAGGAACACGGTGTCCGTCCAGTACCGCTGGGTGACCCCGCAAGACGCCCTGTGCTGCCCCTCCGGCGGCCCGACCGTCGTCACCTACACCCTGAACGGCACCACCGTCACCGCCCAGGGCCAGTTCCCCCCGAACCCGGACAAGTAAACCTTCCACGAAAAGGCCCCTGCTCCTTCCCTTCCGAAGGACAGGGGCCTTCTCGCATCCGAGCGACCGCCAGTCGAAATCCGCACTGATAAGGAACCCGCACCATTCCTGGGCCCGCAGCGAGTGCGTATTCACGCCAAACGATGCGGCCGCTGGCGCCCCCCGCGCGAGCGCTGCCGCAATCCACACTGGTATCAAGGGTCCGCACCGTCTCTGGGCACACAGGCGGTGCTGATTCCGCGAGCGGGTGCGACTGGCCGGTCGGCCGGGTCGGTGGCAGGCCGGCTCAGCGCCAGAGCATGGCGGCGACAGCCTTGGGGGCGGCGAGCCATTCGCGAATGTTGTTGCGAATCACGGTTGTTCGGCGGCAGTCGCAGTAGGCGGTGACGCCGTCGGCGTCCAAATCCTCGGCGCGGCACAGGGCTACCGCACGCGGGACGTGTTGGTACTGGGTGACGATGAGGGCCCGCTCGACGCCGTACCGGCGCTTGGCGCGTTCGCAGGTGGCGCGGGTGGACAGGCCTTCGCCGTCGGCGCGCACCAGCGCGGGGTCGACGCCGTGCTCGACGAGATACTTTGCCATCGAGGCGATCTCGTCGCCGGAGGTGCCCGCCGCGTCACCGGACACCAGGATTTCGCGGACCTTTCCGGCCCGCAGCAGCTCGATCGCGACGTCGAGCCTGCCGCGCAGGTACGCCATCGGCGCACCGTCGGGGCCCACCTTCGCGCCCGGCACGATCACCGTCGGCGCCGAGGGCGCGGCGTCGACGCTGTACCGATGGCCGGACGAGACGGTCCACAGCCGGATATTGGCGCCGACCACCACCACGGTCGCGGCGACCACGACACCGAGCAGCCCGCGCGCCCAGCGCCATACCCGATCGCTCGACAACTTCCGAACCACCGCAACCTCTTTCACCCGGACCGACATCGCACCGAACTCACGGCAGCCCGCGTGCCCAGCGCCGCACCCGAACGCTCGACAACTTCCCAGCCACCGCTACCTCTTTCCACCGGACCGGCATCTCACCGGATCTATGTCGAGCTCGACACCTCTTGTGCCACCGCGTCTTCGGGCTCGGCCGGCTTGTCCGCCCGTGACCTGGTGATCGCCACGCCGGACAGGCACAGCAGGCCACCGAGCACGGCCAGCGGCCCCGGCACCTCGTCGAGCGCGAGCCAGGCCATCAGCACCACGAGAGCCGGGACCGCATAGGTGGTCACACCCATCTTGCCCGCCGTGGTCCGCGACAGCGCATAGGCCCACGTGGTGAACGCGAGAGCGGTCGGAAACACACCCAGATACACCATGCTCAGCGTCGCGGACACCGGCGCGGCGGCGGCCTCGCGCAGCAGCTGCCCCGCGAACGGCAGGCAGGCGATCGTGCCGATGACGCACCCGCCGGTGGTCACCTGCAACGCCGACGCGTGCGCGAGCGCGGGCTTCTGCGCGACGACCGCGACCGCCCATGCCGCCGCGGCGGTCAGGCACAGCACCACGCCGAGCACCGCGGCGCTGCCGCCGTCGGAGTTCGACAGCCCGACCACCACCGCCCCGCCGAACGCGACCGCGATGCCCGCCATGAGCCGCGCCGGAAACCCCTCGCGCAGCACCAGTCCGCTCAGCACCGCGATCAGAATGGGGCCGATATTGATCACCATCGCCGCGGTGCCCGCGTCGACATGCTGCTCACCCCAGTTCAGCGCCACCATGTACACCCCGAACCACAGCACCCCCGACACCACGATCCCCGGCCACGCGGCCCGAGCGGGCAGCCCTTCACCCCGGACGATCAGGATCAGCACCAGCGCGACGGCCGCGGTGAGCAGTCGCCCCAGTGCCAGCGCGCCCGGCGAATAGTGTTCTCCCGCAAATCGAATGAATACGAAGGCCGAGGCCCACAGCACCACGGTGACCGCCGCCGCGAGGACGGCCTTACGATCGCTTTGGCGAACGACTAGCTCCATTTACCGAACGCTAGATCACGAACGGAACTAACTCACGCGGTTTTCGGACGCCGCGGCTCACGGTACGGCGATCGAGTAGATCTGTTCGGCGACCTTGGTGCGCTGCCCGTGCGCGAGGAAGTAGACGTCGTAGAAGCCGGCGCTGCCAGGCCGGGAGAGCTCCACGGTCGAGCCCGCCGAGGTCTGTGCGCGGTCGGCGATCGGGGGATCGAGCGGCGACCATGCGCCCTGCCTGCTCTGCCAGCGCGTGGTCACCGCGTCGGTGGGCTTGGTGAACGCGGGCCGGCGATCTATGGCGAGCGTCGGCCCGTCGTCGGTGTCCCAGCGCAGCTTCAGTGCGGTGGAACAGATGATCGCACTTCCCGCCGACGGTTAACACGTTATGCGCCAGCATTTCCGGCCATGCCGGCGCCGGGGGCGGGCTCGGCTACTCGTGCGGCGAGAGCGCGGCGGCCATGCCGTCCATGATCATGGTGAGGCGGTCCTCGAAGGTGGCGTCGGAGTCCGGCGGGGTGTCGGTCTCGGTGAGCACCCGGCGGAGAGTGGGGTAGTCGCCGGAGTCGATGAGCTCCAGGATCGCGGGCGCCGTGTGCCTGCGCCAGGCGGCCTCGTCCAATCCGGTGCGTCGCTGATCCTCGACCTCGGCGAGTTCCTCCTGCACGAATCCCCGCGCGAACTGCAGTGGGGTCAGGGCCAGGTCGACCATGCGGCCGATGGGGAGGCCGAGATCGCCCACACAGGCCAGCGCGTACTCCATGACATTGCGAAAATTCGGGCCGAAGGTCGGCCGATACCCGAGCCCGATGATCCACGGGTGCCGCAGGTGCAGCCGCCGGTAGCCCCGCGTCAGTTCGGTGAGCCTCGTGCGCCAGCCGCCGCCCTCGCCACTCAGGTCGAGTTCGCCGAGGACCTCGTCGTACATGAGCTCGAACAAGTCGGTCTTGTTGCCGACGTGCCGATACAGCGACATCGCGCTGTGGTTCAGCTGTGCGCCGATGCGGCGCATGGAGACGGCCTCGAGCCCCTCGCTGTCCGCGATCGCGATCGCCGCCTCGACGATTCTCCGGCGATCCAGCGTCCGCGCGGGACCGCGCCCCTGCTCGGTGAGCCGGGCCCAGATCATGGGCTGGAGTTCGGGCATCTCGGCTGGCCTCCCGGGAGATCGCGGTCCTGACCAGCGTAGACGACGTATACGTCGTAAACGACGCCTGGGTCTTTGGTCGGGAAGTGGCGAGAAAATCTCAGTCGTGTACGGTGTAACTTACTAGTCGAGTACACCGTAAACTACTTAAACATATCGTCCGTACCGGAGGTTGAAACATCATGACCGAATATCCACGCTCCATCGCCGTCGTCGGCGCGGGTCTCAGCGGACTCGTGCTCGCCCGCGTCCTCCAACAGCACGGCATCGACTGCACGGTCTACGAGGCCGACACCTCCGCGCGAGACCGACGCCAGGGCGGCTCGCTCGACATGCACGAGGACGCCGGCCAGCGCGCGCTGCACGAAGCCGGTCTGCACGAGCGGTTCCGCGCGCTCACCCACCCGCAGGGCCAGACGTCCCGGGTACTGGACAAGGCGGGCACCGTGTTCATCGACTTCGACCCGGGCGACGAGCAAGGCGGCCGCCCGGAGATCGACCGCGGCGACCTGCGCGATCTGCTCATCGACTCGCTCGCGCCGTCCCGAATCGCCTGGGGGCACAAGGTGACCGGCGCCGATCCGCTCGGCGACGGCCGCCACCGGCTCACCTTCGCCGACGGCACGAACACCACCGTCGATCTGCTGGTCGGCGCGGACGGCACCTGGTCCAAGATCCGGCCGCTGCTGTCGGCGGCGCGACCGGAGTACAGCGGCGTCACCTACGCGGAGCTACGAATAAGCGAGGCGAGCCAACGCTTTCCGGACTCGGCCGCGCTGACGGGGCCGGGCATGTTCTTCGCCGCCTCGGACAACAAGGCGCTGATGGGCCACGGCGGCAGGCACATCGAACTCGGCGTCGTCCTGCGCGTGCCGGACGACTGGCTGTCCGCCGCCGACCTCGACTGGTCCGACCCCCACGCCGCCCGCGCCTACCTGCTGACCCACTTCGCCGACTGGCACCCCGATCTACGAAACCTCATCCGGCGCAGCGACGAATCCCTCGCCATCCGCCGCATTTTCGCCTTGCCGATCGGACACCGCTGGACCCGGGTGCCCGGCGTGACCCTGATCGGCGACGCCGCGCACGTCATGTCCCCCTTCGCCGGTGAGGGCGCCAACATGGCCATGCTCGACGGACTCGAACTGGCCCGCGCCCTCGTCGAGCACCGCGGCGACCTGGACACGGCGCTCGCCCGGTACGAAGCGGCGATGTTCGCGCGCGCCGAGGTCTCGGCGAAGGCGTCCGCCGACGGCCTCGCCATGTGCTTCGCCCCGGACGCTCCCCGCGCACTCACCGAATTCTTCGCCGCCATGGGCGTTCCGGTACTTCGGTAACGGTTCACAACCACGGCACGCCGGCGCGGAACAGCACGTTGGCGTAGGGCCGCGCCTCGCCGGTGCGAACCACGAAGCGGCACTGGTCGATTCGGCGCTTGAACTCGTCGTGCGCGATCAGCTCGGCGTGCCAGCGATTCGTCAGGAGGTCGGCGGCCTCCGGGTTCGCGGCGACGACGTCGGCGCTCGCCCAGGCCGCCTCCACGGTGACCTCCTCGAGGATCAGCTCGACCACGGGCGCGAAACGCGGCATGCCGTAACTGATTCCGAGGTCGATCAACGGCACGCCGGGCGGCACGGGCAGACCCGAGTCGCTCACGGCGAAGGTGTCGGTGTGGCGGAGGCCGACGAGGGCCGCCATCAGTCCGGCGTGGATCAATCCACCTGTGCGCACGGGTTTCCCATCTATTCGTCGAAGTCGAGTCGCCGGGCGCGCGGCACGGCGGTGCGGGCCGCGACAACCTGCTCTCGTGTCGGGTAGGAGTCGTGGGTGCCCGGCGACCGGACCGACAGCGACGCCGCGGCCGTGGCGAAGGCCACCGCCTCACCCAGTTCGACCCCGTCGGCCAGCGCGGTGCACAACGCACCGACGTACGCGTCGCCCGCCCCGGTGGAGTCCACCGAAACCACCTGCGGCGCAGGCTGATACGTGAGTTCCACGGCGTCCGCCGTGCGACGGGCCAGGATCGAACCGTCCGCCCCCAGCGTGACGACCACGGACGGTGCGCCGCGCAGGCACAGCGACCTCGCGGCCTGCCCCGCCTGCGCCCTGGTGCCGGTCGGCGCACCGCTGATCGTGGCCAGCTCGTACTCGTTGACCACGAGCGGATCGCACCGTCTCAGGAGTTCGTCGCCGAGTTCCGCCGCCGGAGCCGCATTCAGCACGAACCGCCGCGCGACGCCGGCGGCCCAGTCCACCACGGCAACGGGTATTTCCAGCTGTGCGACAACGATATCCGCAGCCGCGAGCAGCTCGGCCTCGGCCATCGCGGACAGTTCCGCGCCGGACTCCCAGGCGAAGTTCGCCCCGGGGTCGACCACGATCTGGTTCTCACCCGACGCGACCGTCACATAGGCCCGGCCGGTTCGCGCGCCCGTAACCTCCCGCAGGCCAGTGGTTTTCACGCCCGCGGCGGCCATCGAGTCCCGCAGGTCGACGGCGGCCGAGTCGCCGCCGACCCGGCCGACGAACTCCACCCGTCCGCCCGCCTTCGCCGCCGCGACCGCCTGGTTGGCGCCCTTGCCGCCCGCGTTCGTCCGCGCCCCGGTCGCCAGCACGGTCTCCCCCGGGCCGGGCAGCCGCGGTACCTCGCAGACCACGTCCTGGTTCACCGACCCGATCACCGCGACCGACCCTGTCACGGGACCTCTTGTGCCACAGCGGACTCCGTCTCGAGATTGCCCGGCGCGGCGCCGGTGATCAGCGCGACCAACCGGTCGCCGTCGATCTCGCCCACCCGGTGCGCGGCCACCGAGCGGCCACGCCGCAGCACCACCACGTTGTCGCAGACGCGCATGACCTGCGCCAGATCGTGACTGATGATGAGCACCGTGACCCCGCGGTCGCGCAGCCCGCGCACCAGTTTCTCCACCGCCGCGGTCTCGCGCACGCCGAGCGCGGCGGTCGGCTCGTCCATGATCACCATGGACTTGCCCCAGGCGACCGCGCGGGCGATGGCGATGCTCTGCCGTTGGCCGCCGCTCATCCGGCGCACGGTGGTGCGCACCGAGGGAACATCTACGTCGAGATCCCGCAGGATCTCCCCGCTCCGGCCGATCATCGCCTTCCGGTTCACGATCTTGATCGGCCAGGACGGATAGACGAGTTCCCGGTTCAGGAAGAGGTTTTGCCACACGGTCAGGTCGTCGATGAGGGCGAGATCCTGGTAGACGGTCTCGATGCCCAGCCGCCTGGCGTCCTCGGGCGAGCCGAGGCGGACGGGCTCGCCGCGGAACCGGATCTCCCCCGCGTCGGGCGCCTGCACCCCGGTGAGGCAGCGGACCAGGGTGGACTTGCCCGCCCCGTTGTCGCCGACGAGCGCGGTGACCTCGCCCGCCGGAATGGTCATGGTGACGTCGTCGAGCGCGCGGACGGAGTCGAACGACTTCGTCAGCCCGTGCGCCGCCAGCATCGGTTCGGTCATGACGTCCCTACTTCCGCAATCGCGAGATGGCCGCTGCCAGCAGCAGTACCGCGCCCACCGCGATCGGCTGGTAGTACTGCGAGATGCCGAGGATGGTGAATCCGTTGATCAGCGAGGTGAACAGGATCGCGCCGCACACGGTGCCGAGCACCGACGCCTTGCCGCCGCTCAGCGACGAGCCGCCGAGCACGACCGCCGCGATCGAACTCAGCAGATAGGTGGTCTGCAAGGAGGGGTCCGCGCCGCCGTTGCGGGCGACCAGCATGACACCCGCGACGCCGCACAGCAGCCCGCAGGCGCTGTAGGCGAGCAGCCGGATGCGACGCACCGGAATGCCGGTCTCCCTGGCCGAGTCGATATTGCCGCCGGTGGCCAGCAGGTGCGTGCCCACCCTGGCGCGGAACAGAATTCCCGCCACGCCGAGCGCGGCGACCAGGGCGAGCAGCCAGAACCAGCGGATCGGTCCGGCACCGTCCAGCGCGAGGCTCTGCAGGAACGGCGAGTTCACCGCCACGCTGTTGCCGCTGGTGAGCAGCAGGGTGCAGCCGCTGAGCACGCTCAGCGAGCCGAGCGTGACGACGAAGTCGGTCATCTGGAAGTGCCCGATCAGCAGGCCGTTGACCACCCCGACCAGCAGCCCGCCCACGATCGCCGCCACGATGCCGACGGTCACCGGATACCCGTGGCTGGTGCAGTAGCCGAGCAGCGCCGCCGACCACGGCAGCGTGGCGCCGACCGACAGGTCGATCCCGCCGACCACCACGGCGAACTGCTGGCCGAGCGCGAGCACGGTCAGGATCGTCGACGCGACGAGCAGATCGTCGATGTTGTTGGCGGTCAAGAAGTTCGGCGTGGCGATGAAGAAGCCGAGCCACACGATGACCAGCGCGATCGGCGCCGCGTAGTCGGCCAGCGTGGCGGGGATGCGCCGCGCGCCGAGCCGGCCCGGCGCGGCGCGCGCCACCTCGGCGACGCTCACTTGTTCACCAGCCCGGCGAGCGGATTGTCGAACGTGGTGATGGGCCGGGGGAACGCGGCGATCTGCTGGTCGACATTGTCCTGCCCGATGAACGCGATCGGCGCGACCACCCTGGCGGGCACGCTCTTGCCCTGGTGCTGCGCGAGGCAGGCCTGCACCGCGAGTTCGCCTTCGGCGTAAGGGTATTGGGTCACCGTGCCGTACACGGTGCCCGCCTTGACCGCGGCCAGGGCGGCCTGGATGCCGTCGACCGAGATCACCTTGATCTGCCCGGTCCGGCCCGCGTTCTTGATCGCCTGCGCGGCGCCGAGGCCCATGGTGTCGTTGGCGGCGAAGATGCCGGTGATGTCGGGGTGCGCCTTCAGGATCGCCTCGGTGACGGTCAGGCCCTTGTCCTGCTCGTAGTCGGCGGGCGCGCGCTGCACGATCTCCAGCTTGCCGGTGACGGCGTCGGTGAAGCCCTTGTCCCGGTTGATGCCGTTCTGCTCACCCGCGATGCCTTGCAGCACAATGACCTTCCCGCTGCCGCCGAGCGCGTCGAGCATCTTCTCCCCCGCGACCTTGCCCGCCGCGAGGTTGTCGGAGCCGATGAAGCTCGCGTACTCGACGCCCGCCTGCTTCGAGGCGTCCGCGTCGATCTGGGTATCCAGGTTCAGGATGGGAATCTTCTTTCGGGCCACCGGAACCAGCGGCGTGATCACGTTGGTCGCGTTCACCGGCACCACGGCGAAGCAGTCGTAGCCCTGCGCGGCGAGGGTGGAGATCTGGGCGTTCTCCCCGTCGGCGTCGGTCTCGGACTGCCCGGCCTGCACTGCGACGTCGACGCCGAGCCGCTTGCCCTCCGCCAGCGCGCCGTCGCGCAGCGCCGCCCAGTAGGGGTTGGTGAAGTTGCGGGTGACTACGGCGATCTTGAAGTCGGACGAGGCGTCGCCGCCGCGCCCGCACCCCGCGGTGAGGGCGGCGGCGCTGACGAGTGCCAAGGCCACAAGCCCGATCCGGTATCGAGTGCTCATCTGGTATTCGACCTATCCTGTACGAGTTCAACTCGTGTTGACAACACGAATTGATGTGTAGTGTGTGACTCGAATCACGGGGCTGTCAAGGGTTGTTCGACGGTCCGCCCGAATTGCCAGCACGACAGGAGTGACCCCGATGGCAGTCACCCGAGCCGACGTCGCCCGGCTCGCAGGCACCTCACCCGCGCTGGTGAGCTACGTCCTCAACGACGGTCCGCGCCGCGTCGCACCCGCCACCCGCGCCCGCATCGAAGCCGCCATCGAGCAGCTCGGCTACCGGCCGAACATGTCGGCGCGCAGCCTGCGGATGAACCGCGGCCACGCGCTCGGAATGGTCATTCCCGACGGGTCGAATCCATTCTTCGCCGAGCTGGCCGCGGTCGTCGAGGCGGCGGCGTTCGCGCGGGGCTACCCGCTGATCGTCGGGAACGCCGCGGGCGACGAGGCCAGGGAGCGGGCGTATGTGCGCGCGTTCATCGATCGCAGAGTCGAAGGGCTGCTGGCGATCTCGTCGTCGTGGGAGTCCGGCATCGCCGACGCCTGCGCGGCGGCCGACATGGCGTTGGTCGCGGTGGACCGGATCATCGACCCGGCGCGCTGCGCGCACGTCATGTGCGACTCGCTCGCCGGCGCCAGGATCGCGGTGAATCACCTTATCTCCCACGGACATCGGGACATCGCCTGCCTCAGCGGCCCGCACGTGTCCACCGCCGACGAGCGGGTCGAGGGCTACCGGCAGGCACTGCGCGACGCCGGGTTGCCCGAAAGCGTCGTCGTGCGAGCCGAATTCGGCGGGGCGGCGGGATATCGCGCCTTGGCCGAACTCATGAGCGGCGCGCGGACGCCGACGGCGGTGTTCGTGACCAGCGATCTCCAGGCGATGGGCATGCTGCGCGCGGCCTACGACGCGAACCTGCGCGTCCCCGACGATCTCGCGGTCGTCGGGTTCGACGGCATCGAGTACTCCCGCTACACCAGGCCCGGGTTGACCACGATGGTCCAACCCACTAGGCGCATGGGCGAATTGGCGGTCGAGCTCCTGCTGAACCAGATCGACAGCGGCGCGGCCGAACCGGGCGTCACCAGTTTGGCCGCGGAGTTGACGACGCGCGGCTCCTGCGGCTGCGCCGACGACTTCTGAGGTGGGCCGGACAGAGGTCGACACAGCTCCTAAGCCCGTGCCTCACAAAGAATTACGCGATGCGTGCGCTGTTGCTCAGATCGCCGTCGAGCAGCGCGGCGCCCAGGGTCGTCACCTCGTGCCGCATGGCGTTGCGGTGCCGCCAGCTCTCGACGAGCCCGGCCTCACGCAGGATCGACGCGTGCTCGCTGGCCGTCGCGGGCGAAACACCCAGTCGCCGAGCGAGTTCGGTGGTGCTACAGCCCTCCGCGATCACCTGGAGCGCGGCGGCCCGGGTCCGCCCGAGCAGGGCGGTCAGCGCCTCGTTGGTCGCGCGCGGGCCCCACGCCGCGGCGAAGTCGCCGATATCGCGCAGCACCGGCACGATCACCATCAGCGGCATGTCCTTGTCGACGATGGAGTGCAGCGTGATCGGCTCGGGCCAGGCGAACAGGGAGGGAATGAACGTCAGGCCGCGGCCGTCGAGTTGCTCGTCGTGGCAATCCATCTGCCGGTGCACCTCGAGCACCGGCGCGCGCCAGGTGACGTAGGGCGCCAACCCGGCGAACATCTGCTCGACGCCCTCGGTGGCGATCGTGCGCGCCATCCGCTCGGCGGCCTGCTCGAGGTAGGACTGGATGTGCGCCCAGCGTCCGCCGAAGGCGGCCGAGTGAAAGGTCTCCACGGCCTCGGCGACCGTGCGGCGCGCGGTGCCGTCCCGGTCCGACAGCTCCCTCGTCCACGCGGGCAGCGGAGTCTGGCCCTTCTCCGCGCGGCGGCGGAAGACGGTCTCCACCTCGAGCCGGAGCTCCTCGCGCGAGGCCAGATGCAGCGCCTCGATGCCCGCGGGCATGGACCGGGCGCCGAGGGTCGGCGTGATCAGGTCGAGGAACGTGTCGTCGGCGGGCAGAATATCGGCGAGCACCCCGAAGTTCTCCGGGATCGCGCGACGCACCTGACTGCGCCAGCCCGCGAAGCCCGCGACATTGCCGCGCTGCACCACCCGCGTCGCCAGCATGGTCTCCGCGAGCGCCCCGAGCGGCGCGCCGATCCGGACCCGCAGCAAATCGTCCGGCGTGCAATAGATCCGCTTCATCCGCGGCTACCCGCGCTCCGTGCGGCGGGCCTGCGCCACACGCCTCGATACCGCACCACGGCACCCTCCGATCACCGAGAACCTCGCCACCGTACCGCGATGAGCGGGTCGACCCCCAGCAAAAGTTCCTCGGCGTTCGCCGGCATCGGCGAGCCCTGCGCCACCGGAAGTTCCCGGCGCGCCCACCTCGGCGCCAGCCACTGCCGCCCCCGCCGCCACTCCGCCGCCACACCCTCGGCCACACGGGCCACCGCCACGGCGACACCGCCGGGCGCCGCTACGTTGTCCATCATCTTCGAACTCCTCGTCGTCACTGCTCAGAGCCTATGAACGCGCGACGACGCGGTCACCATGATTCGGTTCAGGCCGAAACACCGAGTCGAAGACCGAGAATCGCCGAAGGATGTCCCAGATGAAATCACTGACCGGCTAGATCCTCGATCTGCACGGGCGATGTTGAGCTGGGGACTTCTCGTCGCGGACCCGCTTCTTCAGTGCCCGGTTCGCATGAGTGTGAGGACAGCGTGGTGGTAGGCGGCTTGGATGTCGGCCAGCCTCTCGAGGTCGACTTGTTCGTCAGTGCCGTGGAGTCCGGTATAGGGCAGACCGAATCCGGCGGTGGTCGGGATGTCGCGGGTAGCGAAAAGGTTTCCGATGTTGGAGGGTCCGGCGACCTTGGGCCGGACCGAGAAGCCTGCGAGGTGGGCTCCTTCGATGAGCGCGGCGGCGGGTTGGTCTGTGGGCGAGAGCTGGTAGTGCGGCCAGGACAACACTGACTCGATCTCGCTCGGCCGGAGCGCGGGGTAGGTGGTGTCGAGTTGGGAGATAGTCTTGCTGAGTAGTTCCTCGGCGTCGACAGCGGCTAGGACGTCGGTGAGACGGATATCGACCGAGACGATCGCGTGGTCAGGGACGGCGGTAAAGCCTGCGCCGCTGTGAATTTCGGTGACGGTGAGCTTGGGCGGAAGCGGGAATCCGCCTACTGCCGGTCGCGGCAGCACGAGGTCGGCGAGCAGTGTCGCCAGCCGGGCGGCGCGGGTGGCCGCATTCGCGATGGTGGGTTTGGAGGATCCGGTGTGCCCGGCGGTGCCGTAGGTGTGCAGGCGTGCCCGGAAGACGCCACGGCCTCCGATGACGACTTCGTTGTCGCCGGGGTAGCCGATCATCGCCCCGGCGATGATCGAGGAGTCGACGGCATCGAGGAAAGCTTTTGCGCCGCTGAAATTTCCGGTGTGCTCGTCGACGTCGAGCAGAATTGCGAGGCTGCCCGTGAGCTCTGGCGCCTGTCGGCGGATCGCCGCGGCAAGGTGACAGAACATCGACGCCGCGATCTTGGAGTCGGCTGCCCCGCGCCCCCGCAGCATCCCGGTCGGTGAAACGTCCGCGGCAGTGGGTGAGAATGACCAGCCGCTCTCGTCGCCGAAGGGCGCTGTGTCGAGGCAGGCGTCGAGAACCCAGGTCGGTCCGCTGGACCCGCCTGTGATCTCGACGAGGACCGCGGCCGGGGCGCCGTCGGGGGTGTACAGGCGACGATGCGGAACCGCTCGGTCGTGCAGCCACTGCTCGACCGAGGCGAGTATAGGTTCGGGGTCGTCGATTCCGCCGCGTGAGGGAATGCGGACCAGGTCTCGAGCGAGCGCGATGACGGACGGGACCTCCCTCTGAGACTGGCGGCGTACGGGGGTGACCTCCGTGTCGGGGCCGGTCGCCGATGAGGTCACGAGGGCTCCTTCGCGTCGATGGTGCGGGCCGCGTTCCTGGTGGGCATTCCGGCAGGGTCCAGGCTGACAGTCGAGCTGCGCTGCTGGTCTTTCGCAGGATAGGCCACGAGACCATGTGACCGAATCGGCCGAGACCATCGCCGTGTATCAGCGAGGCGTTGAAGGCGGGATAGTCACGGTGCGGCGATCTGGTCGAGGTCGGCGGCGCTCTCCACCTTCTGACCGGCGGCATAGAGCTGGCGGGCGTGGTCGATGAGCCGAGCGCCGACCACCCCGAGGGTGATCCCGGTGTCGAATCCCTCCAGCGACGTCAAGGAGGGCACCGGCACGACCGCGGTCGTGTCGTTGGCGGCGAAGAATCGCTCAGGGATATCCGCGGTGACCATGCTGATGTGCAAGGTCTTCACCCCGAGGCTGCGATCGTCAGGATCACGCAAATCGATCAGGCGACGCAGGTGATCGGTCAGCACGGCGTGGCGCGGCGGCCCGAACAGGATCCGGTAGTGCACCAAGCTCGGCCGGGCGGCCAAGACCGATTCGATGGCAGCGAGGTAGTCGCCGTCGCGCGAGCGTGAACCGGTGACTGCCAAATAGTGGCGGGCATTGCGCACCACGCCGAGCATCGCGTGGTGCAGCTGCCGGTGATCGAGCAGCAGCCGCGGTGTTTCACTGTCCTGAGCCGCAGCGAGGTCCTGGTGGGCGAACAGCTGCGCGACTGGCACCTTGTAGTAGGCGGCCAACATGGTCCGGTACTTGTCGCTGGTCTGGTGCCGGCCGCGCTCCCACGCGGAAAGCATGCTCGGGTGCACACCCGACGAGCCCGTCGACGACAACTGATCCAGTGCCGCGCAGACCTGTTCGAGGGTGACGTCCTTGGCACGGCGGGCCCGGCGCAGGGGCGAGGGCTCGGGCTCATCGTCGAACCGCGCTAGTATGCGTCGTCGTGTCATCGCCGCCGGCCCCCTCCCTGTTGGGATCAGGGTACGAGGGCAGAACTCACCGAGGTGAGGTTCTCGCAGATATCACCCGAGCCGTTGGCCGGGATAGTCGGCTGTGACGGAGGCGTGTGAAATTGCGGTGCCGCAGTGTGCAATTTCGGCGAAATCGTGTTCTGGTTCCCGCGCCAGCTCGGGTACACCATCGATGTGTTGCGTTGGCAGACAACACTATCCCGGCGACACGGGCCGTCACCACGCCAGCCGTCGACCGTTGCGGGAAGCTCTCGTCGCACGGCGATGCGCTCGCACGTACCCGACCTCGTCGCCGCCAGCCGCGGATACGACCGTGTGCCGACGCAGACCCGCCTGGTATCGGAATCGAAAGGGTTTGGCTATGTCGTCGGCACGATTCTTGAAAAGAGTATTGTTCGTCGTCTCGTCCGGGCTCCTCGCGCTGGCCGTGGCTAGCGGGCAGGCGAGCGCGATCACCATTCAGCAGTGCGAAGAAGCCGGAGGGGTGGTCGTGCGCTGCGCCGAGCAACCGGTCACCAACAACGACAAGCTGGTCTGCCCCAGTCCGGGCCGCACATTCCGGCTGTGGTGTGTAGGCACCCGCTTCTACACGATGCCGGACGGATCTCCGATGGAAGTGTTCGACTCCGGCGGCAACTCGAAGTACGGCCGGTAGCCTGTCCGAGCATGACCACCACCGAACGCGACGAAACCTCGGTGACCGTGACCAGCGTCGCACCCGCGTTGATCGGCGCACTGCGCCGCGCCGCGGCCCGTGCGCACGAGCACGGCCACACCTGCATCGGCACCGAGGATCTGCTGTTGGCGATCCTGGAGGCGGGCCCCTTGTCGGCGTTGGAAGTGTGGTGGCCGCGCGAGAACACCGCACCGATCCAACGCGGGATCATCAATGATGTCGACCCAACGGCACCACAGCGGGCACTGACGTTCGATGAACTGAAAAGCCTTGTCGCGCAGATCGTCCCGACACCCTCGCCTAGCGACGAGTCAGGCCCGTCACGGCCGGTCACAGTGCACTACGAACTGTCCGGACCGAACGCAGACCGGCTCCGGCAGGCAATCGAACAGCAGAGCTGACCATCGCCGTAGGTGATGGTCATGGGGGTCGCCACGAACCTCGGGGCGCAGTTGCAGTTCGGCCGTTACGGCCGGACCGTGGTCAGCTCGCCGAAGTCGAAGACCGGGACTCGCCGAAGGTTGTCCGGGATGAACCCGCCCGCAATCGCTTGTTCTCGGCGAGACTCGAATTCGTGACGATCGACTTCTCCACCCGTGTGCAGGCCTGGCTCGAACCGCGCGCCGACGAGATGGCCGAACTGCTGACCACCCTCGTCGCGCACGAGACCGAGAACCCGCCCGGGCGCGGCCTGCGCGACTGCGCCGCCGCGCTCACCGACGCCATGGCGGCCCTCGGTCTCGACGGCGAGATCATCGGCGTGCCGCCGGTGGATGCGCAGGAGGATCCGTGCATCGTCCGGGCAACCGTGGGGTCCGGCGCGAAAACCCTGTATTTCCATGGGCATTTCGATGTCGTGCCGGTTCAGGATCGCGCGCAGTTCACCGCCCGGCGGGCGGACGGCAAGATCATCGGGCGCGGCACCGCCGACATGAAGGGCGGGATCGTGAGCATGCTCTACGGCGCCGCCGCGGCCCGGGAACTCGATCTGCTCGGCGACGGCAAGATCGTCGTGCACCTGGTGTGCGACGAGGAGACCGGCAGCGTCGCCGGGTCGGGCTACCTGCGCGAACACGGGCTCATCGATCCGCGCGCGGTCGCCATGGTCACGGCCGAGCCGAGCGCGGGCAAGATCTGGCACGCCGCGCGCGGTGCGGTCAGTCTGCGCGTCACGGTGCACGGGCGCGAGGCGCACGTCGGGCAGGCGAACTTCGGCATCAACTCGTTCCAGCACATGGTGCGCATCGCGGCGCCGCTGGAGAACTACGTCCGCTCGATGATGAACAGGCACACGGGGTTCGAGATGGACGCCGAGGACGCGCGCGGCTCGATGGTTGTGGTGGGCGGGCTCTCCGGCGGCGGATCGAACTTCAACGTGGTCCCCGGCACCACCTGGTTCACCATCGACAGCCGGTTCAACCCGGAGGAAGACCTCGAGGTCGAGCTGAAGAACCTGACGACGCTCCTGGAGACCGCCGCCGACGACATCGGCGCCGAGGTGACCGTCGAGGTGACCCAGTTCCAGCCGCCGGCCGGCACCGAGCGCGATGATCCGGCGGGACAGGCGCTGGCTCAGTGCGTCTCGCGCGTGACCGGCGAGCAGCCGGCCTTCGAGATGTGCGCGGGCATCCTCGACACCCGCTGGTATGCCCAGCTCGGCATCCCCGCGTTCGCGTACGGGGCGGGCAGGCTCGACGTCTCACACGGGCCGAACGAGTACGTCGATGAGCTGAAGCTGCGCCGGACCGCGGCCGTGTATGCCCTCTACGCTCGCGAAATGCTCGACTGACGCCGACACTCCTGGCCGGTGGTTGCCGAGGTCGGCGGGCGGCGCGGGCCATAGTGGACGCATGGGCAACAAGACGACTGTCGCGTCCGTGTTAGCACCGTTGGCCCGGGCCGTACTGGGGGCTCGCTCGACGATTCGCTTCGAGCTCTGGGACGGCAGCACGATCGAACCCGAGGGAGCCTGCGCGGGCACCATCCGCATCCGGTCTCGGGACGCGTTGAGCCATATGGTCTGGGCCCCAGGCGAACTCGGCATCGGGCGGGCCTATGTGTCCGGCGCGGTCGACCTGGACGGCGACGTCTTCGCGATCCTTCGATCGCTCGCCGACACCGCGCCGAGCAACGCCGAACTCGGGGCA
>NZ_BAGH01000601.1 GCF_000308715.1 Nocardia tenerifensis NBRC 101015 | reverse complement strand
CCCAAGAGGCAGTGCGGGGGTGGCTCAGCCGCGTCGCCGTGCACCGTCTGTCGCGGACCGCCGTCGCGAGCGTGCCCGACAGCCGCACTGGCTCTAGGTGTTCGCACGTCGGCTTGCCGTGTTGACGCGCGTGCGAACACCTAGAGCCAGTGCGGGGGTGGGGTAGGCGCGCCGCGCGCTGGCGGGTCGTTGAGCGCGTGGGGTGTGGGTGGAGGGTTAGGTCAGGCGGGTGGTGAGGGTTTGTGCTGCTTTGTGGACTGCGGTGCCGAAGGCGGGCTCGGTCTTTGCTGTGAGGCGGCTGAACGGCACGTTTACGCTGAGGCTTGCTATTGGTTGGCCGGTGTCTCCGAGTACTACCGCGGCTACTGCGCCTACGTCGGAGCGCCACTCGCCGCGGTTGACCGCGTAACCGGTGTCGCGGATGGTGGACAGCTCGGCTTGCAGTTGGTCTGGGTCGGTGATGGTGGTTTCGGTGTAGCGCGGTAGTTCGTTGACGAGCAACTGTCGGACGAACTCCGGATTGCTGTGCGCAAGAACGGCTTTGCCGTTGGCTGAGGCGTGCAGGGGTAGTGAGTGGCCGAGTGCCATGTTGGTGCGTACCGGTTTGTCGGTCTCGAGCCGCTCGATCAGGACCATCTTGCCGTCCTCGGGCACGGTCAGGTGGATGGTCTCCTCGGTGTGCCGACGGAGGTTCTCCATGATGGGCAGGGCCATGCCGCGCAGGCCGAGGTCGCCGCCGGCGCGGCTGCCGACCGCGAGCGCCTTGGTGGTCAGCGCCCACCGGGTCACCTCGCCGGACGCGGGACGAATCCACCCGGCCGTGTCCAGCGTGATCAGCGCGCGCTGCACCGTGCTCTTGGGCAGTTCGAGCACCCGCGCCAACTCGCCGACGCCGATGGGCTGGCGCGCGGCGACCTCCTCCAGCACGCGGAGCGTATTCAGGACGTTTCGCAAGGTCTTGACTCCTTCATCACAGATCCCTACCCTTGCTGCACCTTTTCACGGCACAGTGTGCCATATCACGGCACAGAACGGAAAACGATCTGATGACCGCTCAGAGTGGACGGCATTTCCTGCAAATCCCCGGACCGACCAACGTCCCCGACCGGGTGCTGCGCGCCATGGCGCAACCGACCATCGACCACCGCGGCCCCGACTTCGCCGAGCTCGCACTGGACTTGCGGCAACGGGTGAAACCCGTCTTCGGCACCGGCGGCCCCGTCGTCATCTATCCCTCCTCGGGCACCGGCGCGTGGGAGGCGGCGCTGGTCAATACGCTGTCGCCCGGCGACCGCGTACTCGCCTTCGAGACAGGCCATTTCGCGAGCCTCTGGCGGGACATGGCCCAACGCCTCGGACTCACAGTCGATTTCGTGCCGGGCGATTGGCGTCGCGGGGTCGATCCCGCGGCGGTCGCCGAACGGCTGGCCGCCGACACCGCGCACGGCATCGCGGCGGTGATGGTCGTGCACAACGAGACCTCGACCGGGGTCACCAGCCGGATTCCCGAGATCCGCGCCGCCATCGACGACGCCGAGCACCCGGCCCTGCTGCTGGTGGACACGATCTCCTCGCTGGGGTCCATCGACTACCGGCACGACGACTGGGGCGTCGACGTGACCGTCGGCTGCTCGCAGAAGGGTTTGATGCTGCCGCCGGGCCTCGGCTTCAACGCGATCAGCGACAAGGCGCTCGCGGCCGCTCCGCAGGCGAGATTGCCGAAGTCCTACTGGGATTGGGCGCCGATCCTCGACGCCAACGAGCACGGCTTCTACCCGTACACCCCCGCCACCAACCTGCTCTACGGTCTCCGGGAAGCGTTGCTGATGCTCGAAGAGGAGGGGCTGCGCAACGTCTTCGCCCGGCACAGCCGGCACGCCGCGGCGACGCGCGCCGCCGTCCAGGGCTGGGGTCTGGAGGTGCTGTGCGTGAACGAGCGCGAGTACTCCGGTTCGCTGACCGCCGTGCTGCTCGGCGCGGAACACGACGCGGACAAGGTGCGCCGGATCATCCTGGACCGCTTCGACATGTCGCTCGGCACAGGTCTCGGCAAGCTCGCCGGGCGGGTGTTCCGCATCGGGCACCTCGGCGACCTCAACGACCTCACGCTCGCCGGCACCCTCACCGGTGTGCAGATGGGGCTCGAATTGGCCGGTGTGGCAGTCGATCCCGCCGGCCTGCAAGCCGCCCTCTCGGTATTGAAAGCCGAGTGAATCGGCCCCCGCTGAATCAGCCTCCGGCGCCGCATTTTCCATCGAAGGAAGATGCCGCGCGACCGGATCGCACACGCTCCCATTGAATTAGATCGCTCCCAGCTGGGCACGTCGTAAGCCCCCGCTATGACGGCGTGGACGTCAAGCTCGGCCGCACGGCAGATCCGCCAGATCGGCGCTGCAAACCCTAACGGCCTCCTGATCTCGACCTCGATGCTCCGCCACGAGTGACTCTCCCGATGCTCCGCCACGAGCCGGGATCCGCTATACCCCGACGCTTTTCGCGTCGGTCACCTACGAGGAGGTAGGTCGTTGTCCGAGCGAACTTCCCCAGCCCGGCGCCTGTCCGAGATGAAGCGTTGGACCTTCATCCTGCCGGTCGTCGTCTTCATCTACGTCATCTGTTACATCGACCGAACCAACATCAGTTTCGCGCTGCCGCACCTGGAGACCGACATGGGTCTCAGCAAGGCCGAGCAGGGCCTGGCGAGCGGCATCTTCTTCTGGGGCTATCTGCTGTTGCAGATCCCGGGCGGGTACATGGCCGAAAGGTGGAGTGCCAGACAGTGGATCGCGATCCTGATGGTGCTGTGGAGCGTGGCCGCGATGGCGCAGGGCTTCACCAACTCGGTCGGCCAGTTGCTGATCGCCCGATTCCTGCTCGGCGTCGCCGAGGGCGGCGTGCAGCCCGCGCTGATGGCCACCATCAGGTCGTGGTTCCCCTTCGCCGAAAGAGGCAGGGCCTACGCGATTTTCAAGCTCTACACCCCGATCGCGGCCATCGTGGCCGCGCCGTTCTCCGGCATTCTGCTGACCTACACGGACTGGCGCTGGATGTTCATCATCCAGGGCGGTGCGCCGCTGATCGTCGGGCTCGCGGCGTGGCTCGCCGTGGTGCGGGACACCCCGGCCAAGGCGGGATGGCTGTCGACGGCCGAACGCGACTACATCGAGCGTTCCCGGCTGGAGGAGGGCGAGCCGCTCCAGCATCGCGGCACCTTCAAGGCGGCGTTCACCAGCCGGATCGTGTGGCACTTCGCCCTCATCTACACGTTGACGCAGATGGGTTTGCTCGGGCTCACGCTGTGGCTGCCGAGCGTGTTGAAGAAGGCCTTTCACACCGATATGAAGGTGGGTCTGGTGGCGATCCTGCCGCAGATCGCCGCGGGCGTCGCGATCATTCTGATCGGCCGGTCGGCGGACAAGCGGGGCGGGCACGTGGCGCACATGTCGCTGGTGCTGGGTTCGGCGGCCATAATTCTCGGCGGCGCGAGTTTGATTTCGCCGCAACAGAAGTGGCTGGTGCTCGGCGCGATGATCCTCGGCACGGCGGCCTCGATCGCCTGGTACGGGCCGTTCTGGGCGACGGTCACCAAGCTCGTTCCGGCGGCCGCCGCGGGGGCCGGGCTCGGGCTGATCAACGGTGTCGGCAATCTGGGCAGCTTCTTCGGGCCGTATATCGGCGGCTGGCTCAGCGATCTCAGTGGCGGCGGCTACGCGCTCACCCAGGCGTTCTTCGGCGGGGTCTTCGGGGTGGCGGCGCTGCTCGTGCTGACGCTGCGCAAGAAGTTGCGCGAGGCGACGGCGCCCTCGGTGAAACCGATTCCGACGCAGCAGCTTCCGGTGGACAACTCGAAACCGGAACGGGCAGTGCCACATCCGTCGGCGGACCCGGCGCCTCTCGCCTGACGCTGATGGCTCTCGCCGGAGCGCAGCACTTTTCGCCTGACGGCTGAGCCCCGTCGCCTGATGGCGGAACTGCTCGCCGGATGGCTGCGCCCGTCGCCTGATGGCGGAACTGCTCGCCGGATGGCTGCGCCTCTCGCCTGATGGCGGAACTGCTCGCCGGATGGCTGCGCCTCTCGCCTGATGGCGGAACTGCTCGCCGGATGGCTGCACCCCTCGCCAGACGGCGAAACCTCTCGCCAGACGGCAGCACCTGTCGCCCGAAGGCGACGGCCGACTCGCGCAGCGGGTCGGCCGCAGGCTCGCCGCCACGAATCTTCCCGGACCACAAGGACTCTCATGAACCTACCCACGACCGACACATCCACCGCCACCCGCTTGGAGACCACGCTCCGCGCGACGATGGACGGCGAGGTGGCCTTCGACGAGTACAGCCGCCACCTCTTCTCCCGCGACGCCAGCATGTACTCGATAACCCCACTGGGCGTGGCGTTTCCACGCCACGCGGACGACGTCGCTGCGGCGGTCCGGGCGGCCGCCGAGCTCGGCGTGCCCGTCGTGCCGCGCGGCGCGGGCACCAGCCTTGCCGGGCAGACCGTCGGCCCCGGCCTGGTACTCGACCTGTCCCGGCACATGAACCGGATCCTGGAGCTCGACCCGGTGGCGGGCACCGCGCTGGTGGAGGTCGGGGTGGTGCAGGATCAACTCAACCAGGCCGCGGCCGCGCACGGGCTGATGTTCGGCCCGGACACCTCGACGAGCAACCGCGCGACCATCGGCGGGATGATCGGAAACAACTCCGCCGGAAGCGGTTCCCGGACCTACGGGATGACGATCGATCACGTCCGGGCCTTGGACGTGGTGCTCGCCGACGGATCGCGCGCCAGATTGGAGCCGGTCGACGAGGCCGAGCGGAAGCGCCGCGCGACCGCCCAGACGTTGGAAGGACGTATCTATCAAGAACTTCCGGAGCTGGTGATCGCCGAGGAGGCGACGATCAAGTCCGGGATGCCCGCGTTCTGGCGGCGCGCCTGCGGCTATCGGCTCGATCGGCTGGTCGGGTTCGGCGCGGACAAGCCGTTCGACCTGGCGAAATTCGTGGTCGGCGCGGAGGGCACGCTGGTGATCGCCACCCACGCGCTGGTGGACCTGGTGCCCAAACCGGCCCGCACGGTGTACGCGGTCGGGCACTTCACCGACACCGTCGCCGCCATCGCGGCCACCACCGACGCGCTGAGTTGCGAACCGCACCAGGTCGAGCTGATGGACCGGACGATTCTCGAGCTGTCCCGGCGGAAGATCGAGTACGCCGAGCTCGGCAACATTCTCGTAGGTGACCCTGGCGCATTGCTTTTCGTCTCGTTCAGCGGCGACGACGAGGAGCGGTTGGTCGCGGATCTGGACCGCCTCGACCGGCTGTGGCGGCAGAACGGGCACGGCTATCACACGCTGCGCGCGGTCACCGCCGCGGATCAGACCGCGCTGCTCAAGGTCCGCAAGTCCAGCCTCGGCCTGCTGATGGCCGCGGGCGAGGGCACCCGCCGCCCGCTCGCCTTCGTGGAGGACACCGCCGTCGACCCAGCGCATCTGGCCGCATACACCAAGCGGTTCAAGGAGATTCTCGACGCGCACGAGATGGAGGCGGGCTTCTACGGGCACTGCTCGGTGGGCTGCCTGCACATCCGTCCGTTCGTCGACCTGACCGACCCGGACCAGGTGGTGAAGATGCGGACGGTCGCCGAGGCGATCAAGGATCTGGTCGCCGAGTACGGCGGGGTGAACTCCAGCGAGCACGGCGACGGCCTCGCGCGCAGCGAGTTCAACCGGGAGATCTTCGGCGACGAACTGTACGAGGCCATGCGAAAGGTCAAGCGGCTCTTCGATCCCGGCAACATCATGAACCCGGGCAAGATCGTCGACGCGCCGCCGATGACCGAGAATCTGCGCGACCGGGACGCGCTGCCGCCCGCGCCGCCGCTGACGACGGCGCTGCGGTTCGAGGTCGTCGGCGGGATGCGCGGGGCGGCGGATCGCTGCATGAACATCGGCCTGTGCCGCAAGTCCACCTCCGGTGTGATGTGTCCGTCCTACATCGCGACCAAGAACGAGGAGCACGCCACCCGCGGCCGGGCCAACGCGCTGGTCAAGGCGCTGTCCGAACCCGATCCGCACGCCGCGCTCGGCGGGGAGCGGCTGCACGAGATCCTCGACCTGTGCCTGATGTGCAAGGCGTGCAAGAGCGAGTGCCCGATGAGCGTGGACATGGCCTCGCTCAAGGCCGAGACGCTGGCGCACCACAACGAGATCCACGGAACTCCCTTGCGGTCCAGGGCTTTCGGGTCCATTCGACTGTTGAATCGGCTCGGTTCGGCGACGGCTCCGCTGTCGAATATGCCGGGGCGCAATGGCTTCGCCCGGCGGATGATGGACCGGACGCTCGGCATCACGGCGGCTCGGCCGCTGCCGGTGTTCCAGCGGGTCAATCTGGTTCGGTGGTTCCGGCGCAGGGAGAATGTGCTCGCGGCGCCGCTCGGCACGGTCAACTGGCTCGCCGATTCGTTCACCACCTACACCGAGCCGCACATCGGGGTGGCGGCCATCGAGCTGCTGGAGCGGGCGGGCTGGCGGGTCGAGCTCGCGAGCGGGGGATGCTGTGGGCGGTCGAGCATGTCCAAGGGGCTGCTCGAGGACGCGAAACGCAAGGCGTCCGTGCTGATTCGCGCGCTTGCGGACGAGACCACGTCTGGCTCACCGATTGTCGGGTGCGAGCCGTCGTGTCTGTTCATGCTGCGCGACGAACATGCCGCGCTGCTACCGGATTCCGAGTCGGTGCGGGCGGTGGCGGAGCGGGTCAGGCAGGTGGAAGAGTTGCTCGTCGAGGCGATCGACGCTGGGCGCTTGACGCTGCGGGCCGACTCGCCGTTCGCGGGCCGGCGGATCGTGTTCCACGGGCACTGCCATCAGAAGGCGGAGGTCGGGACGGCGGCAACCATGGCGTTGCTGCGCCGGATTCCCGGAGCGGAGGTGGTGGAGATCGACTCCGGATGCTGCGGGATGGCGGGCTCGTTCGGGTTCGAGTCCGAACACTACGAGATGTCGATGACCGTGGGGGGAGACCGGCTTTTCCCGGCCCTGGCGGCGGAGCCGGACGACACGATCGTGGCCGCGACCGGTGTCTCGTGCCGTCAGCAGATCTTTCACGGGGCGGGCCGGACGGCGTGGCACCCTGTCGAGCTGGTGCGCGAGGCACTGGCCGGGACCGAGTAGGAGACGCGATGCGTATCGTCCGGTACGCGCTCGACGGACGGGTCGGGCGCGGCGTTCTAGTCGGGGATGCTGTGCGTGAACTGCGCGACAGCGAGCCCGGGGCGGAGGTGGGGCGGTTGTCGGAGCTGACGCTGCTCGCGCCGTGCGAGCCCCGCACCATCGTGTGCGCGGGCAGCAACTATGCGGGGCAGATCATCGAGAAGGGTCGCGTTTGGCCGCGCCAGCCGTCGCTATTTCTCAAGTCTCCCAACGCGATTGCGGGTCCCGGCGCGGAGATACGGCGGCCCGCCGAGGTGCGGCGGCTGGAGTACGAGGGAGAGTTGGCGGTCGTCATCGGCCGCACGGCCCGTGATGTTCCGGCCGACCGCGCCGCCGACTTCGTCCTCGGCTACACCTGCGCGAACGATGTCACCGCCGACGATTGGCGGGCCGACGGTCAGTGGGCCCGCGCGAAGAGCGCGGACACCTTCTGCCCCTTGGGGCCGTGGATCGAGACCGAGATCCCCGACCCGTCGGCCTTGCGGATCACCACCCGGCTCGGCGGCCAGGTCGTCCAATCGGCCCCGACCTCCGACATGGTGTTCGGCGTAGATGCCCTACTCGCCTTCGTCACCCGCTGGTTCACCCTCGAACCGGGCGATGTCCTCCTCACCGGAAGCCCCGCCGGAGTCGGGCCGATGCTGCCCGGTGATCCCGTCGAGGTCGAGATCTCCGGCATCGGCACGCTGCACAACACAGTGGCCGCTGGGGAAGCGCCGGAAGGACGGTCGGGCAAGACCGTCCTGAGCTGACCGGAGCGTCAGGGGGAGGCGGGACCGGACCTCGATCGTTCAGCTCGCCGCACCCTGCTGCTCGACCGCCGCCGCGGTCTCCCGTACGGCCTCGGCGACGGCGCGAAAGTCCTTGCGCAGGATGTGCGAGTGGTTGCTCGCGACCTTGGCGCTCACCTTCACGTTCGGATTGCCGGCGAGCACCGGATCGAGCGAGGTGCGCAGCTGTTCCATCTCCCCGGGTTCGCTGCCGAGGCTGTCACCCGTGGCGAGGACGAACCGCACCGGGCAGGTCAGGCCCAGCAGGACCGGCGCACCGGCCGCGGCGAACTCGTTGGCGTCGATGCCGACCTCGGCGTGCTGGGCGGCGCTCATCCGGGCGGCCAGGCCGAGCGGGCGCACCAGCGGGAGGACGAAACGCATGCGGTGGAACAGCTTCCGAATCCGCTCCCGGCCTTCCTCGCCGGTCAACCCGTACGGCGCGGAGTCCACGGTCACCAGGCCGAGCACGCGGTCGGGGTGGCGATCGGCCCAGTGCCAGGACACGATTCCGCCATAAGACC
This sequence comes from Nocardia tenerifensis NBRC 101015, assembly GCF_000308715.1. GTDB lineage: Bacteria > Actinomycetota > Actinomycetes > Mycobacteriales > Mycobacteriaceae > Nocardia > Nocardia tenerifensis. The sequence goes on along the minus strand of NZ_BAGH01000601.1, from coordinate 36,486 downwards.
ACCCGACCAACAGCGCCCGCTCGACGCCCCGCGCGGCGAGGACCGCGTCGACGTCGCGCAGAGACGCCTCGAACGAGTAATCGGCCGACCGCTTGGACTTGCCGCGAGCCCGCTCGTCGAAGGTGATGTGCCGGTAGCCGTCGCCGAGCTCGGCCAGCACCCGCCGCCACGCCCGCTGACTGGCATAGGCTCCGTTCAGGTAGAGCACGGGAATGCCGGGCCCGCCGGTATCGGTCACGGCCAAGGCGGTGTCATCGACCTCCACCATGCCGGTCCAAGCTGAGTCGGTGTTGTTCTGACGGTGATCGGCAATCGCTGTGTTGTTCATGAAACTACTGTCGCCACAACGCCTGACACCGGCCTGACGCAAACCTGACATGCGCGCTGACACCTCGCCGCTATGTCAACGGCTGATCCAGAACGCGCGTCATCCAAATCGAATCGCCGCGAACGGGATCCGGGGTGACGCGTCCGCTGTGGTAGAAATCGAGCTTCTCCAGCACTCGGAACGAGGGGGTGTTCCATTCACGGACTGTCGCCCATAACCGTCGTCGGCCGGTGCGGGCGGCCGCGGCGACGACGGCGCGGGCCGCTTCGGTGGCGTAGCCGTGGCCGTGGGCTCGCTGGGCTAGTTCGTAGGCGAGTTCGGGCTCGTCGTAGGAGCCTTGGCCGACGATCAAGCCGCAGTAGCCGATGAACTCGCCGCTGTCGCGTAATTCGATGGGGAGCAGGGCGAGGCCGGGTTCGGCGCCGCGGGGGTTGGCCACGGCCCAGCCGCGCATATCCTCGACCGTCGGGCGGCCGGATGCGTCGATTCGGCGACGGGCGCGAGGATCTCGCTCGAGCCACAATTCCCGGTGTGCTTCGGCGTCCGAGGGGAGCCAGGGCCGCAGCCGGAGGCGTTCGGTCACAAGGCTTTCCGGGAAGTCCGTGTACACGATCCCAGCTTAAGCACTTAACACGTTGGAACGACCAGGCTTTCAGCCGAGCAGGGCCAGCCGGGTGAATGCTTGGAGGGCGTGGTCGATGGGGTGGGGCTGGGGTCTTCCGTTGGGGTCGAGGGTGTTCCAGCGCTGCAGGTTCAGGGCGACGGATACCTGTCGTCGGCCGTCGGCGCTGGTGAGGGAGATCGCGCCGCCGCCCCACACCGAGCCGTCGTGCCCCCAGCAGACGCCGAGGCCGGGAATCTCCGTTCGGTGCAGGCCGAGCCCGTACTCGATCCGCTTCCCCTCGAACGATATGACCGGGACGGTGCGTTGCATCTGCGTCAGCGCGGCGTGGCTGACGATCTCGCCGGCCAGCAGCAGGCCGAAGAAGCGGTTCAGGTCGGCGACGGTCGAGACCAGCGAGGCCGCGGGGCCGACCCAGGACATGTCGAAGACGCTGAAGTCGCGCGGCGGGTCGATCATGCCGAACCAGGTCTCGTAGTGCAGCGAATGGGGACCGATGATGTACGGACCGGCGGGGAGCCCGGTGTCGCGCAGTCCGGCGCGCTCGATGACGTCGCGGGTGATGCACTGCTCGGCCGAGGCGCCGGTCACCGACTCCAGAAGTCGGCACAGGAGTAGGTAATTGGTGTTCGAGTACACGCCCGGCGTATTGCCCGGGGCACCCGTGGCCGGCGCGCGGACTCCGAGAGCGATCAGTTCGAGCGGGTCGAACCGCGTGAACCTGTTGTCCTCCAGGCTGTCCGGCGTCGTCTTCGCCACGTCGGGCAACGCCGCGAAGGACGGGTAGGCGTAGGGCAGATACTCGGCGAGGCCACTGGTGTGGTTGATCAGCATTCGGATCGTGATCGCCGAACCGCGCTCGCCCGGAACAACATTGGGCAGGTAATAGTCGAGAGAAGTATCGAGGTCTATCTCGCCGTTGTCGACCTGGTGCAGCACGGCCGCGGCCGTGAACGCCTTGGTGATGCTCCCGACGCGGTGCCGCATATCGGCCGTGACGGGGCGGCCGATGGCGACGTCGGCGACTCCGGCAGCGCCACACCAGCTTTGGTCGCCGTCGCGCACTTCGGCGAACACGCCGGGCAGGCCTGCGCGATGCAGGGTATCCAGGGCGGTCTGTAGTTTCGCGGGGTCGAGGGGCACGGCGGGTGTCCTCTCACTGTCGACGGGTGACGGGTGTGCCACCACTATCGACCGGCGGTCCCCGCCCGGTATTGGAAAAATTTCCCCCACGCCCGGTACCGGTGCTGGGCGATGGCCGACAGGTACTCCGTCTGCAAGGCGCCCGGCGTGTGGTCGGCGAAGGCCGACACGTCGCGGCACAGGTGCGCCTGATCGGTGTACCCGCAGTCCACCGCGACGTCCGCGGCGGGCAGGCCCGCGAGCAGTCCGTCGACCGCGTGCCGGAATCGGACCAGCATCGCCGCCCGCTTGGGCGTCAGCCCGATCTGGGACTCGAACCGCGCCAGCAGCCGCTTGTGGCTCCATCCGACGGTGTCGGCGAGCGCGCCGATCCGCACCTGTCCGTGCGAGGCGAGGATGCGATGCCAGCCGGCCAGCACCTCCGGATCGGGGCTGTGCGTCGGCCGGTCGCCCTGCGCCAGAAAGGATTTCGTCAACGCGAACCGCTCGTCCCAGTTCCGCGCGGTCGCGAGTTGCTCGCGCAGGCGCTGGGCCCGTGGACCCCACAGATCGTCCAGCGAGACGACGCCGTGGCCCAGCTCGCTCGGCGCGACCCCCAGCAGCGAGTACGCCCGCACCGGCGACACCCTGATCTCCACGCACTCCGCCCGCTCGCTGCGCACGCGCATGGCGTCCATGGGAAGTCCCGCGACGAAACCGCCGAGCGTGCGCCGCCCGAGCGCGTCGTCGACCATCACCTCCCGATCCCCGAAGCCGATCACCACGGTGATCGCCGACGTCCCGGCGACCCGAAGATCCAGCCCCGCGCCGCCCGCGTCGCGATAACCGATCATCGCGGCGCCGAGCGGCCCCGCGGTCGTGCCCGCGAAATCCCACTCGGGCTCCAAAACACTCGGTCGCACCCCATCAGATTACGGCGCGTCCTCGCGCACATCTTCCGGCTGCGTGGGGACGACGCCGCGGTGGACTATCGTGAACCGCGGAGCCTGCCCAGTGAAACTCTGCCCTGGCGTCCAGTACTTACCTGACCTGCGATATCAGGGAGGAATTGTGGACATTACCGAGCTCATCCTCGACGACCACCGTGAGCAGCGACGGCTGTTCGCGATGCTGGAGCAGATCGACCGTTCCCAGACCGCGGTGCTCTCCGCGATCTGGGACCGGCTGGCCGCCTTCCTCGAACTGCACGCGCAGGCGGAGGAGGAGATCTTCTACCCCGTTCTGCTGCAGGTGGGCATCGCGGCCCGGCGCGCGAGCGGGGTGAAGGACGAGACCCTCGACGCCATTCACGACCACAACGAGATCAGGGACGCCGTCGCCGAGGTGGGGCGTCACCAGGTCGGCACCGACGACTGGTACGCGGCCGTCGCGGCGGCGAACCTGGCCAACAGCGATCACATGGCCGAGGAGGAGCGCGAGGGTCTCACCGACTTCCGCAGGCTGGCCGGGCTGTCGCGCCGGCACGAGCTGGCCGTCGACTTCGCCGCCTACGAGGCGCGCAACTACGCGGGCGTGAAATCCGTCGACAAGGATCCCGACGAATACGTTCGCACCGTGGAGAAGGGCCTGCGAACCGGTGTGCCGGGATCATTGAGCGTCGGCAGTCTGAAGAAGAGCTGACCCGCGCGGGTCAGTCGGCCGACTGGTAGTCCGACGGGTCCGCCGAAAACGTCTTCTGCATCTTGCGCGAGATCCACTGTCCCGCGGTGGTGGCGCCGAGATGCTGCGGCGTCTCCCCGTCGGCGAAGGATCCGATCGGGTCGATGGCCGCGTCGTGGTTGGGCAGATAGAAGAACGGAATCGACAGGCGCGAGGAGGTGTTCCCGCGCTCGGGGTTGATCACGCGGTGCATCGTCGAGACCCATCGCCCGCCCGTCCACAGCGACATCAGGTCGCCGATATTGACGATGAATCCACCGGGAATGACTGGGACGTCACGCCATTCGTCGCTGCCGTGGCGCACCTGCAGGCCGCCGACGGCGGTGTCCTGGTAGAGGATGGTGAGGCTGCCCCAGTCGGTGTGCTCGCCGCGCCGCAGCTGTCCGGGCAGCGGCGCCTGCTGCTGCGGGAAGTAGTAGTTGACGGCCACCGAGGAGACGTGGCGGTCGAAGATGTCGTCGAAGAAGTCCTCCTTCAGCTCCAAGGCCAGGGCGAACAAGCGCATGAGGTCCGCGGCCAGATGGGTCAGTTCCATCATGTATTCGCGCCAGGTGTCGGCGAAGTTCGACGGTTCCTCCGGCCAGACGTTGGCCAATTTCCATGAGGCCCAATAGTCGCCGAGGTTTGCGCGCTCCTCGTCGGTGAGGTTGCCGGTCACGTGCGCCGAGAAGACCTCGCACAGGTCGGGCGGTGTCTTCTTGTCCAGGCTGTGCGCGGTGGACCCGGCCATCCGGCGGAACCCGGAGACGCCCGGCCTATGCGCGACAAGGTCTTTCGCCTCGTCGGGCATGGTGAAGAACTCTCGCGTCGTCGTGCACATGCGATCGATGAGGTTCTCGGGGACGCCGTGTCCGACGATGGTGAAGAAGCCCGAGCTCGTGCAGGCCTGGCCGATCGCCTGGGCGATGGCTTTGCGCCCGGCGTCGGTGCGCCGGGCCGACAGATCGATCACCGGGACGAATCCCTCGATGACCGTGACGCCGTTCGGAGTGCTCAATGTCGTTGTCCTCTCGTGTGTTTCGGTGCAGGCGTCGAGTATCGGAAGTCGGCGGGCGAACAGTCGCCGGATGGGTGCGCTGTCGAGAAGTTCCGCCAGATCTGCGCCGGGGTGCGTGAAGAAGTGCCGTAGCGAGGCGCGACGCGTGCGCGGATCGTGCACGGCGACCCGGGAAATAATCCACTTGCCCTATACGTATACATCTACGTATAGTCGGTCTGTCGTCGGAAGGCGGCACCGTCGAAGCTCGCGTTCTGATCGGAAAACCCATGACCGTCTTGCAGATGAACCGCCCGGGAGTCCTCCTCGGCGCCGGCGGCGAAACCGCCTGGGCCGGTCCCGCTTCGACGTCGCGCGCCGACCGGCTCCGCCGCATGGCGGAGTACCTGCGCGGCGACGCCGTCCTACCGCAGTTGATCCGCTTCGCCCTGGTCGGCGGCTCCAGCAACGTCGCCTACGTGCTGCTGTTCATGGCCGTGCACGGCATCGGCGCGCAGATCGCCAATATCGCCGGCTCGATCGTGAGCACGGTGATCGCGAACGAACTGCACCGCCAACTCACCTTTCGCGCCGCGGGACGAGTCACGTGGTTCGCCGCGCAGTGGGAGGGCGGCGCGCTCGCCCTGCTCGGCCTCGGCCTCAGCGCTACGGCGCTGGCCGTGCTGGATTTCCTGGCTCCGGGACTCGGCGGCCCCGCGCAGGCAAGTGTGCTGATCGCCGTCATGGCGGCCGTCGGCGGACTGCGTTTTATGGCTCTGCGTGGGTTGGTCTTCTGAAACTTGTTGCGATGCAACAGCTTGCACGTGCGGCAGGCATGGACGAGCCGGGTTCTGATTCGTGTCCGGCGTGCGGGGATGGCAAGAAAGTTCCCAAGGATGTCTATTTGGACTCTGGGTGGGGGAGATGGGTGCTCGCACAGTGTGTTCCATGAGCGACATGACGGGCGCGCGGAGAGCCGAGGTTCGGGTGGGCGGTGAGACGGCCAGTTATCTCACTGTCGAGCGGGATGGGCCCCCGGTGCTGCTGTTGCATGGAACCTATTGGAGCCGTGTGTGGCTTCCGGTGCTGGACCGTTTGGCGGCGGCGGGACTGCGGCCGGTGGCGGTGGACTTCCCGGGATTCGGGCGTTCGGGCGGGGAGCTCACTCCGGAAACGGCGACGGTCCCGGCCCTCGCGGAGTGGGTCCGGCGATTCGCCGCCGCGCTGGGTATCGCCGCGCCGATCGCGGTGGCGGGGCACGACATCGGCGGTGCTGTCGCCCAGCACCTGCTGGCCGACGCCGAACGCGAGGTGTCCCGGCTGGCCTTGGTCAACTCCGTAGCCTACGACTCCTGGCCCGCCCCGCACGTCGCCCGCCTCCGGGAACCCGTCACGGCGGACGACTTCCTCGCGGCCCGAAGACGCGCCGTGACAAGGGATCTCGCCGACGCGGCCACCGAACGACGCATCACCGACTACCTATCTCCCTGGACCGACCCGAGGCCTCGCCGCTCCTGGCTGGCCATGGTCCGCGCGGCCGACAGCCGCTACACCCTCGACCTCCTCCCCGCCCTACGGCGCTCCACGACGCCCAAACTGCTCGTCTGGGGCGAGGACGACGCGTTCGAAAAGGTCGAGTACGCAGAGAGATTCGCCGCCGAGATCCCCCGAACCACCCTCCACCGCATCCCCAGAGCGGCCCACATCCCCACCGAGAACGCCCCGGACCGAGTCGCCGACGCCCTCGCCGACTTCTTCACTGCCGCAACGCAGGCTGACGGCGCAGGAGATCGATGACGCCGGTGTTCGACTCCCTTCCCCCGCCCTCCGCGACCCGACGTTCCATCAATCTCATGAAGGGCGTGAGGAGTTCAGGGCTGACGCCCTGCTCGGCGGCCGTACGCAGCAGCGTCCCGTTCGTCGTCACCATCATCGCGAGATTCGACTCGACGCCCTCGGTGTAGTCGCCACTGACCAGTTGCGCCGCGGTCCCGTACGCGTACCCGGCCATGGCCTGCTGATAGCCGACCATGAGGGGCGCGAAATCCACCGGCGAGATGTCCTCCCCGCGGATCAGCGCGAAAGCGTGTGCGGCACCGGCGAACATGCCCCACATCGCGCTGAGCAGGGCCATGTCGTAGAGGGCGGCGAACCCGGCGTCCGCGCCGACGTACGTGACCCCGGCCGGCACCGCCAAAGCCGCGCCGTGGATTTCGTGCAGCTCCGCCGAGCCGCTGTAGAAGATATAGGCGCCCGAGCCGGCGACGCCGATCATCGACGGGACGGCCATGATGCCGCCGTCCAGGAAACGTCCGCCGCGCGCGGCGATCCAGTCCGACAGCGCACGCGCCTCGGCGGGGGTGCTCGTGGTCAGGTTGACGATGTCTCGACCGGTCAGGTCCAAGTCGTCGAGGGTGGAGCGCACCGACGCGTCGTCGAGCAGGCACACGACGACAAGACCGTTGGCGGCAACGGCTTGCGCGGCGGTCGCGGCGACCGACGCTCCGTTCGGCGCAGACCGGGCACTGCGGTTCCACACCGTGACGGCGTATCCGGCGGCGAGCCAGGAGCGGATCAGGGCCGAACCCATGTCTCCGAGTCCCAAGACGGTGAGCGACTTCTCAGCATGAACGGGCATGCCGAGTAGTCTCGAGCCTGATCCGGACCTGGTCGAGTACGCACAAGAAAGTGGGTACGCACCTCCGGGAAAGCGAACAGGCAGGAGAGGGACTGTGCCGAGCACACGCAGACCGGGCGAGTACACCTGCGGGCTCGACGCCACTCTCTCGGTACTGAACGGCAAGTGGAAGATGATGATTCTGTGGCCGCTCAGCGAGCTGCCGCACCGCTTCGGTGAACTGCGCCGCGCGGTCTCGGGCGTCACCGAGAAGGTGCTCACCGCGCACCTGCGCGAGCTGGAGGCGGACGGGATCGTGCACCGCGAGGTCTACGACGAAGTGCCGCCGCGCGTGGAGTACTCCTTGACCCCGCTGGGCACCTCGCTCAACAACGCTTTGCTCCCGCTGGAAGCGTGGGGTCGCGAGCACCTCATGGACGCTGCCGTCCGGTGATTCGGGAGGCTGCTGGGCGGTAGCGGTTCCGGCGAGACGGCAACGGGCGGGGCACGGACGTCGGTGCCGAGCCGATCTCGTCTACGACCGCGTCGGCCGTATCCGGAACCGCTGGTCGGGCCTGGCTGTTTCGGTGCGCGGTAAGGCGCGGATCGGCCCATTCGGGCTGTTGATCGTGCCATACGGAAAGGGTCGTGACTGTGACCTGTCCCGCATATGTGAGCGGTTGTTCCGTTCTCGTGTCCACACCGCTTAACGTCGCCATGGCACGACAGTAGGTAGGGAAGGTGGCAGCGAGCGTGGTGGAAACCCAGGCGAAGCTAGATGAACTGGTCAAGATCCTGGCGATCGCCGCGGAACCGGCGGGTGAGGCCGGTATTGCCAAGCGGGAGAAGAAGGGTGTTCCGAGCGTCCGCGAGCGGGTGAACATGCTGGTGGACCCGGGGACATTCATCGAGACCAGCGCATTGGCCCGTCAGCCCGACAAGCCGGACGCGCTCTACGGCGACGGGCTCGTCACCGGCCGGGGACTGATCGGCGGACGCCCGGTGGTGGTGATCGCCCACGATCAGACCGTGTACGGCGGCTCGGTCGGCATCACCTCGGCCCGCAAGTTCATGCGGGCTCTGCAGTTCGCGTTCGACAACGCCTGCCCGGTGGTGACGATCAACGACTCCGGCGGCGCGCGCATCCAGGACGCGGTGGGCTCGATCGCGTCGTTCGGCGACATCTCACGGGTGTTGGAGAAGCTGTCGGGCTATGTGCCGCAGGTGTCGATCATCCTCGGCAAGTGCGCGGCGGGCTCGGTGTACGGGCCGATCAACACCGATGTGCTCATCGGCACGCGGGATTCCTACATGTTCGTCACCGGGCCCGAGGTGATCAAGGCCGTCAACGGCGAGGACATCAGCGCCGAGCAGCTCGGCGGCGCGGAGGTGCAGGCCAAGCGCGGCACTTTGCATCACGTGGCCGACACTGAGCAGGAGGCCTACGCCTGGGCCCGCCAGTACCTCAGCTACATGCCGACGAGCTGCCTGGAGCAGCCGCTGGTCGTGAATCCCGGTCTGGAGCCGGAGATCACGGCCACCGACCGGGAACTCGAGAAGATCATCCCGGACTCCGATCGCGCCGGCTACGACATGCACGAGATCCTGCTGCGGATCTTCGACGACGGCGAATTCCACGAGATGCGTGCGGCTTTCGCCCCCAATCTGATCACCGGGTTCGCCAGGGTCGACGGGTATCCGGTCGGCGTGATCGCCAATCAGCCACTGGTGCTTGGTGGTTCGATCGACGCCGCCTGTTCGGACAAGTCGACCTACTTCATCCGGCTGTGCGACGCGTTCAATATTCCGCTTGTGTTCGTCGTCGACACCCCGGGCGTGCTGCCCGGCTTGGACCAGGAGGCCAACGGGGTGATCATTCGCGGCGGCCGGGTGCCGCGCGCGATCATCGAGGCGACGGTGCCGATCATCAACCTCGTGGTGCGCAAGTCCTACGGCGGCGCCTACGGCATGATGGCCGCCCGGCAGGTGGGCGCCGACATCAGTTTCGCCTGGCCCACCGCGCGAATCGCGGTGATCGGCGCGGAGAGCGCGGTCGACCTCATCGGCAAGCGGCAGCTGGCCGCCCTGCCGGACGATCAGCGAGCCGCCGCGCGCGAGTTCATGATCAACCATTACAACGAGACGCTCGCGACCCCGTGGATCGCCGCCGAGCGCGGGTACATCGACGCGGTCATCGAACCGGCGACGACCCGCTTGGAGATTCGGCACGCGCTGCGCCTGCTGCGCGAAAAGCCAACGGTGAAGCCGGAATTCAATCCGCGCAAGCACCCCGTTTACCCCATGTGATCCTCCTCGCCCGGCTGCCCCCTACACCGAGGGGATCAGCCGGGGCACGGGCGGGAGCGGCGCGGACTCCGGCGTCGTCCGAAAGGACTGGATCATGAGCGCGGCGAAGCGGCGGGAGGCGGCGACGCGCGCGGCTGGTGTCGGCGCGTGAATGCCGTTGTTGGCCATGAGCATCAGGACGAGGTCGTCCACGACAATGTCGGGGCGTAACTGGCCGGCGTCCTTGGCGCGGCGGATCAGTTCAGCGGCGCCGGTGAGCGACGCGGTGCGGATCGCGGCGAAGTCCAGCGCGTGCGGGTAGGTGGACATGAACGCCGCGTTGAATCCGTAGTCGCGCGCCTGCATCTCACAGAGCTTCTCGAGCGCGCGGCAGAAGCCGTGCCAGGCGTCCGTCTCGGCGAGTCCCTCGTCGACGATGGCCTGGCAGGCGAGCATCTGGTCGGTGAACGCCTCGGCGACCAACGCCTGCTTGGTCGGGAAGTGGCGGTAGAGGGTGGCGGGGCCGACCTCGGCGCGCCGCGCGATCTCGCGCATCGGCACGTCGAGCCCGTCGGCGACGAACACCGCGCGGGCCGCGTCGAGGATGCGCTCGCGATTGTCGCGGGCGTCGGAGCGCAGGGTGTGAGGCAAACGGGCGGGCACCACTCTCACTTTAGCTAAACGGACGGGGGCGTCCGTTACGGTCCGCTGGTCAGTTCCGATCGAGCAGAGTACGGAGACTCCAGTGAAAGCAGTGCAGGTCAAGGCGTTCGGCGGCCCCGAGGTCCTCACGGTGGTCGACCTTCCCGCTCCGCGCCCCGCTGCGGGGCAAGTGCTGATCGAGACCGAGGCGGCGGGGGTGGGCGGGGTCGACACGCTGCTGCGCAGCGGCGCGTTGGCCGACTTCGGATATGAGCCCGGCCGGGTGCTCGGCAATGAGGTCGCGGGTGTGGTGAGCGCCGTCGGCGACGGTGTAGACGCTTCCTGGGTGGGCCGGCGCGTGTGGGCGTTCACCGGTATGGACGGCGGCTACGCCGAACAGGTCGTCGCCTCCGCCGAGACCCTCGTCCCGCTTCCCGCCGGCGTGTCGGCGGTCGACGCGGTGACGCTGGGCACCTCCGGCACGGTGGCCCATTTCGCTTTGCGCCATGTGCATTTCGCGCGCGGTGAGCGGGTGCTGGTGCGCGGCGCGGCCGGCGGCATCGGCGTGTTGACGGTCCAGCTCGCCGCTCGAGGTGGCGCCGCGGCGGTGGCGGTGACGACCTCGTCGGCCGAGCGCGGCGAGCGTCTGCGCGAACTCGGCGCGACGCACGTGCTCGACCGCGCGGGCGGGGGAGCGGCGGACGCCGACCGGCGAGCTACGACGTCATCGTCGACATCGTCGCGGGGCGGACCTGCCCTCGTTCTTCGCCAGGCTCGCGCCGAAGGGGCGCATGGTAGTCGTCGGTGCGATGGGTGGCTGGCCCCCTGCGGATTTCGGCAAGGAGATGATCGCGAGCTTCCAGAAGTCGATGACGTTCGCGACCTTCAGCGCCGACACCGTGTCCGCGCCCGACCAGCGTGCCGCGCTCGCCGACCTGTTCGCCGCCGCCGACCGAGGTGAGGTGAAAGCCGTTGTGCACGAGGTGCTACCACTCGCACAGGCAGCTGAGGCTCACCAAAAGATGGAGGCGGGCGAGGTATTCGGCAGAATCGCACTCACGCACGACTGATCACGCTGTCTGTCAACGGTTTCGATGAGTCCAGTGGTGGACGATGCGTGGTGCAGTCGCCGTTGCCCGGCACTCCGCACAGCGGGAATCGACGCTCCGGTCCGGGAGCGACCGGCAGAAGTCGATCGCGACGAAGTATGGTCGCGGTGAGCCACCGCGCAGCAATGCGACAAGCCGCCCCATCGCATGCGGTGAGGCGGCTCTCCTGGTCGAAACGATGGCTGGTTCAGTTCGAGGACGTCACTCGGCGGCCGACGCCTTGCGATGGTCGACGACAGTGTCCGGGCCGGGCGACACGATGCTCTCGTGGCCATCCTCCGCCCGAACCCGATAGGGAGGCGTGCCGTCGGCGCCGAGCACTTCGACGACCTCGACGACCCGGTCCGGCTGGCCGACGATGCGGCTGTGCATCACCAGCCTGTCGCCCTTCGATGCGTGCATGTGAAGCCTCCTCGTATCCGTAGGGACCTTACGGATTCAACGGTACGGCCACGCGCCGGATCGTCGTCGCGGCTTCGGGCGCCCTCAGAAAACTCCGCCGCCCGCACCGATGTTCTGGCCGGTGACCCAGCGCCCTTCGTCGCTCGCGAGGAAGACGACGACGTCGGCGACGTCCTCGGGCCGGCCGACCCGGCCGAACGGTGACATCTCCGCGGCCACCGCGCGGTCGCGTTCGGGGAGCAGGTCCGTGTCGGTGAAGCCGGGAGACAGGGCGTTGACGGTGATATCGCGCGGGCCGAGCTCACGCGAGAGCACGCGCACGAACTGCTCCACGGCGGCCTTGGTGCCCAGATAGAGCGAGGTTCAGTGGTGGCCGAGTACGGGGTGTGGTCGGTACGGTTTCTCCAGCGCGCCTATCTCGCTCTCGCTCAGGCGGATTCGTACTGCGGCGATCGCGTCGTCGAGGTGCTTCGTTTTCGTCGCTCCGATGATGGGCGCGGTGACGCCGGAGCGGGTGAGCAGCCAGGCGAGGGCGACCTGGGCGGGCGGGACGTCACGGGCGGCGGCGACCGCGCGTACCGCGTCGACCACGTCGAAATCGCCGTCGGTATACATGCTTTCGGCGATGTGGTCGGTGCCGGATCGCACGGTGGTCCGGCCGCCGCCGCGGGTGCGGGAGCCGGTCAGCAGTCCGCGGGCCAGTGGGCTCCACGGAACGAGACCGACACCCTGGTCGAGGCAGAGCGGGATCATCTCCCGTTCTTCCTCGCGGTAGACCAGGTTGTAGTGGTTCTGCATCGAGACGAACCTCGTCCAGCCGTGTGCCTCGGCGACGTGCTGCGCCTTGGCGAACTGCCAGGCGAACATGCTCGACGCGCCGATGTACCGCGCTTTTCCGGACGCGACAACGTCATCGAGCGCGTGCATGGTCTCCTCGATCGGAGTCTCGTTGTCCCAGCGGTGGATTTGGTACAGGTCGACGTGGTCGACGCCGAGCCGCGCGAGCGAGGCGTCGATGGCGGCCATGATGTGCCTGCGGGACAAGCCTTTATCGTTCGGACCGGGCCCCGTCGGAAAGTAGACCTTGGTGGCCAGCACGTAGTCGTCGCGGCGCGCGAACAGCTTGCCGAGCAGCCGGCCGGTGATCACCTCGCTGACCCCGTCGGAGTACATGTCCGCGCTGTCGAAGAAGGTCACGCCCGACTCGACGGCCCGCCGGACGATCGGCTCCGCGTCCTCCTCGCCGAGCACCCACGCCCACGACGCGGGGTCGCCGTAGCTCATCATGCCGAGGCACCCGCGCGACACCGTGAGACCGGATGTGCCGAGCCGAACGTATTCCATCAGTTCTCCTTCTGGGGTTCCTGGTGCATCGAGACGCCCGCGACGATGAGCGCGATGCCGGCCAACTCCTGGATGCCGGGGATCTGTCCGAGCACCGCGACCCCGATCACCGTCGCGACGGCGGGCAGGATGCTCAGCATCAACGCGAAAGTGCTTCTGCGTAACCGGGCCATGGCGAGCTGGTCGGTCACGTAGGGGATCACCGACGAGCAGAGGCCGACGCCCGCGCCCGCGAGCAACGCCATGGGGTCGGTGCAGGCCGGGGCGGCCGCGCCGAGGCAGAACGGCGTCGCGACCACCGCCGCGATCAGCATCGCCGCGCCGAGTTGATCGATCCCGGATGGTCCGTCGGTGTTGGCGATCCGGTGGCCGAGCACGACGTAGAGCATGAACAGCGCGCAGTTCGCGAACGCGAAGACGAAGCCGAGCGGCGAGCCGGCGAGCCGGATGTCGGTCAGCGCGGCCACCCCGCCCACGGCGAGCACGAGCGCGAGCATGTTGCGGCGGTTGCGCATACCGATCGCGGCCAGCACGATCGGGCCGAGGAATTCGATGGCACCCACGGTCGCCAGGGGGAGCCGCGCGATGGCCAGGTAGAAGGTCGCGTTCATGGCCACGAGTACCACGCCCAGCGCCAGCAGCACGCGTCGCTGCCGCGGCGTGCACCGCCGAAGCAACCGCCACGGCCTGCGCCACACCGCGAAAAACACTGCGGCCCAAGCGATGCGCAGCCACGCCACGCCGAGCACGTCCACCCGGGCGAACAGCAGCACGGCGAAGGCAGGCCCGAGGTAGTGGAAGATCGCGCTGAGGCCGAAGTACGCCGACGCGGGCACCCGCGCCGACGTTCGGCGCGCGCTGATCCCGGACGGTGATGTCATGCGGAGTATCTTCCGAGGAAATACTCGAGGCCGGAATGGCACTATCCAGGGAGAAGGCGCGAGTTGCCTGGAAAATCAAGGCCCAACGGCCGAGAAACCTTCACCGATCGCGAACGGGCGTTGGACGAGGTGAATGTCCGGCTGCTCACCGAGCTGCACGACGATCCCCGGCTGTCCATGTCCGAGCTGGCCCGGCGGGTCGGGATGTCGGCGCCCGCCGTCACCGAGCGGGTGCAGCGGCTGGAACGCGACGGTGTGATCACCGGCTTCCGCATGGAGGTCGACCCGGCCGCTCTGGGCATGCCGGTGGCCGCGCTGGTGCGGATCCGCCCGGGGCCCGGCCAACTCCCCAAGATCGTGGCGGCGGCGCGGAACACCCCGCAGGTCGTGCGGTGCTTCCGGATCACCGGTGAGGACTGCTTCCTGCTCGAGGTGCACGCGCCGTCGATCGGTGAGCTCGAGGAACTGCTCGACGGATTTCTCTTGTTCGGGCAGACGACCACCTCGATCGTCGTCTCCGAGCCGGTGCCGCGGCGTCCGCTGCCGATACCGCACAGGCGGTAGGGCGGCCGGGGGCCGTGACTACAGTGAGTGAACGACCCTGTGCACCGGACAGGATGGCGGATAGCTACGTCGCAAGCCAAAAGGATTGCGGTGGAAGAAGAGTGGGAGGTGGAGCAGATGGACACGGCGGGACCCGACACCGACGACGCGGTGCGCGCGATGCTGCTGCTCATGCCTCGCCTGGTCGGCCGGGCCAAGCGAACACCGCCGCCCGAAGAGCTGGCCTCGTTCGCGCTCGCGCCGCGACACCTCTCGCTGCTGGCCTATCTGCTGTTCGACGGTCCCATGACGGTGAACGAACTGGCGGCCAGACTGGAGATCGCGCCGACCACGGTCAGCCTGATGGTCGGCGATCTCAGCAGGCAGGGCGTCTTGGCGCGCCGGGAAGACGACAGCGACCGCCGTCGCAAGATCATCAGTATCGCCGAGGAGAAGTTGCCCGCGATCCGACGCTGGCTGGCCCGCGGCGCCGAGGCTTGGCGCACCGCCCTCGAACCGCTCGATCCCGCGCAGCGGCGTATGTTCATCGACACGCTGCGGGCTTATGAACACGCCGTGACCGCGCTCGATACCGATCCGTAGCGCGCATGTGCAAGCCGGGCGCGCGACCGGTTGGCCCGCAGCCGCACTCTCTCTAGCATCCGCATGCGTGTTGAGGCGGCGATTCCTAGTGCGCGTCACTAGAACTGGTGCGACGGTTCGGCACGCAGCGCGCCCGACTCGGCGTCGTAGAGCAGCACCCGATCCGGTTGCGGGATCACCCACGCGTCGGTGCCGGGCGCGGGCTCCTGCGCCTCGGGCACGGTGACGCCCACATCGAACCCGTCCCCGGCCACCGTGACGAGCGAGGTCGCGCCGAGATGTTCCACCGTGGACACCGTCCCGCGCAGCGCGCCGTCCACGGCCGTGGCGGAGAAGCCGAGGTACTCGGGGCGCGCGCCCCAGATGACCGACGCGTCCAAACCGACCAGCTCGCCGGGGATCAGGTTCATCGGCGTCGACCCGATGAAGTTGGCGACGAAGGTGTCGGCGGGCCTGCGGAACACCTCGCGCGCGGTGCCGAGCTGGCGGATCCGCCCGTCCGACATCACCGCGATCCGGTCGGCCAGCGCCAGCGCCTCGGCCTGATCATGGGTGACGAACACCGTGGTCACGCCGAGTTCGTGCTGGAGTTTCTTCAGGAAGGTCCTGGCCTCCAGCCGCAGTCGCGCGTCCAGGTTGGACAGCGGCTCGTCGAACAGGAAAACCTTTGGGTGACAGGCCATCGCACGCGCCAGCGCGACCCGCTGCTGCTGCCCGCCGGACAGCTCGGCCGGGCGGCGTTGCATCAAGCCGTGCAGCGAGAGTTGCTCGCCGGTCTCGGTCGCCTTCGCGGCGCGGGTGCGCCGATCGGCGCCGCGGACCTTCAGCGGATAGGCGATATTGTCGACCACCGACATGTGCGGGAACAGCGCGTAGTCCTGGAACACCATCGCCACGTCGCGGCGGCCGGGCGCGAGCCGGGTGACGTCCCGGTCGCCGATCCTGATCTGCCCGCCGGTCGGAGTCTCCAGACCGGCGATGGTGCGCAGCAGCGTGGTCTTGCCGCACCCCGACGGCCCGAGCAGCGCGAAGAACTCGCCGTCGTGGATGGTGAAACTCAGGGCGTCCAGCGCGGTCACATCGCCGGGGTAGACCTTGGTCAATTCGACCAGATCGATCTGCGCCATCTAGGACTTGATCCCTCCGTGGAGCCGGAAGCCGTAGCGCCGGTTGACGAACAGGTACATCAGCACGACCGGGATGGAGTACAGCAGCGAGAACGCCGAGATCGGCCCGAGCTGCGCCCCGCCGCCCTCGTCGTAGAAGGTGCGCACCACCACGGCGGCCGGCTGCTTGTCCTGGTCGCGCAGCAGCAGGAACGGCACCAGGTAGCTGCCCCACACGTTCACCACGGTCCACACCGCGATCGTGGCGAGCCCCGGCCGGGCCACCGGAACCACGATGTCGCGCAGGATGCGCAACGGCCCGGCCCCGAACACTCGCGCCGACTCCTCGTAGGACCGGGGTACGGAGTCCATGAAGTCCTTCAAGATGAAGATCGCCGCGGGCAGCAACCCGCCCGACAGCACGAGCACCACGCCGAACTGCCGATCCAGCAGCCCGATCTTCCAGATCATCAGGAAGATCGGCACCATCGCCGCGGTGCCGGTGACCACGCTCGACAACAAGAGCAGCACATACAGCAGCGCGTCGCGGCCGGGGATGCGGACGCGGGACAGTGCGTAGGCCGCCAGCGCCGCGCTCGCGACCACGAGCACCATGCAGAACACCGACAGCAGCACCGAGTTCCACAGCGAGCCCATGGTGAGGTCGTTCTCGAACAGATCCGAAAAGTGTTGCAGGGTCGGCTTTTCCGGTACCCGAGGCGCATAGCCCGGATTGGCGTCGAACGGTGCGGCGGCCAGCCACAGCATCGGCAGCGCGAAGAAACCGGTGACCACCGCGACGAAGGTGTAGAAACCGATCCTGGAGACGACCTGCCTGGGATTCATCACGCCCTCCGCCGCAGCAGTCGCAGATAGAACAGCGCGAGCACCAGGTTGATCAGCAGCATCAGCACCGACGCGGCGGCGCCGTAACCCAGCGCGCCGTCATCGATGCCCTGCCGATACAGGAAGATCGGCAGCGTCTCGCTGCGATGGTTCGGCTCGCCGCGGGTCAGCAGGTACGGCGTGAAATCGTTGAACGTCCACAGGCTGATCAGCAGCGTATTGGTCAGGATGTGCCCGCGCATGTGCGGCAGCAGCACGTCGCGCAGCAGTTGGGGGCCGGACGCACCGGCCAGCCGCGCGGTCTCCACCTGCGAAGGCGGCACGGTGGACAGCGCCGCCGCGTAGAGCAGCATCGAAAACGCCGTGCCGCGCCAGATATTGAACACGATGATCACGGCGAGCGGCTGCTCGATCATCCAGGCATAGCCCGGCCGGTCCAGCAGCCGGTTGACGGTGCCCTCGTCGCGGTCGAGCATCGCGATCCACAGCACGGCCACGACGCTGGCGGGCAGGATCCAGGCCAGCAGCACCAGGCTCTCCACCACCGCGCGCACCCAGCGGGCGGCCGTGCGCATCGACCAGGCCAGCGTGAAACCGAGGCAGTTCTGCCCGATCACGGCCGAGCCGAACACGAACAGCAGGGTGATCCACACGCTGTTGCCGAACAGCGGATCGTGCAGCGCCTTGGTGTAGTTGTCCAGCCCCACCACGGAAACGTCCACCGAGGTGCGTCCGGAGACGGTGAGGTCGGTCAGGCCGATCCACAGCAGCCACAGCGCCGGGAACACCAGGAACGCCGCGATCAACAGCAGCGCGGGCGCGACGAACGCGCTCGCCTTCCAGCGCCCCAGTCCGGCCACATCGGTGTCGGGCCCGACCCGCCGCGCGTCCGGGACGGGGATCGCCGGATCAGTCACCGGCGACCTTGTCCTTGCCGACCGCGTCCGCCACGGCCTTGGCGTAGGCCGCCGCGGCGTCCGCGGTGCTCTTGCCGGTGATCACATCGAGCGTGGCTTGCTGCAACGCTTTCGACACCTTCGTGTACTCCGGCAGCGCCGGCCGCAACGAGGTGATCGGCAGGATCTGCTGGGACACGAAGGTCAGCATCGGGTCGCCGCCGAGCGCCTGAGCGTTCACGTCCTGTCGCGCGGTGATCCGCGGACCGCCACCGGCGAGCAGCGCCTCGAACGCCTCCGGCGAATTCATGAATTGCAAGAGTTCCCAAGCCAATTCGGCGTGCTTGCTCTTCGGGTTGATCACCCGTCCGCCGCCGCCGGACACGCTGACGAAGTCCTGCCGGTTCACCCCGGTGCCCGGCGTCGCCGCGGGGACCTTCGCCCAGCCGACCTGCGTGTCCCGCTCGGCCATCGGGAAACTGCCGCCCTTCGGATTCAGCACGCCGCGCCACAGGTAGTCGCTCTCCAGCAGGATGCCGACCTGGCCCTTGGCGAACTTCTCGAAGCTCTTCTCCCGGCCCTTGGCGTCCTGCTGCAACTGCGCGTCGCCCAGGTTCTCGTCGTACACGGTGCGGTAGAGGTCGAGCACGCTGCGCAGTTTCGCGGTGTTGCCGACCCACTTGTCGCCCTCGTAGAGCGTCGTGCCCGCGCCCGCCAGCAGCGGCAGGACGCCCTGTGTGGTGGTCGCCTCGCCGAAGCTGGTGCCCGCGTTGAGCTGTACCGGGATCACCCCCGGCACCGACTTCAGCTTGCGGCCCGCCTCCAGCACCTGATCCCAGCTGGTCGGCTGCCAGTCGGCGGGCAGACCCGCCTGCTGGAACAGCTTGCGGTTGAAGAACAGCACCCGGCCGTCGGTCTCCTGCGGAACGCCGTACTGCACACCGTGGTAGGAGGTCAAGCGCTGCACCGACTCCGGGATCTGCCGCCAACCGTCCCAGGCCGCGACCTTGTCCGCGCCGACCAGGTCGTCGAGCGGCTTGATCTGCTGCCCCTCGGCGAACTCGCCGACCCAGATGCCGTCCAGCGACACGACATCCGCGCCGGTGCCGGTCTTGAGGTCCTTGGCGATCCGGCTCTTGTAATCCTCGTCGGGGACGCCGGTCGCCTGGAATCGCACCTTGACGGTGACGCCCTTGGCCTGCTGCTGCGCCACGAACTTCGGGATGACCCAGTCCTCGATCCACTGCGCCTCGGCCGCGTTCTTGCCGCCGGCCGAGTTGATCGCGTTCGCGGTGATCGTCAGCGAATCGCCGCCCCCGTCCGACCCGCAGGCCGCCGATCCGGCCAAGAGCGTGCCGACGCCCACCACCGCTGCGAACATCCGCCAGTTCGATGCCATGGGTTCCTCCTGAAAGGCAGATCCACTCTCCCTCAGACGTTGTCACAAGACGCTGCCCACCGGCGCCCATTCCCGGGATTAGTCCGCAACGGTATGCACACCGGACCGAAACGCCCGGGGTGGCCGGGAATTCACCGGACTGCCGGAGAATGGGGAACAGTTCGATGATCACGTTCGCGATCGGAGCCACCCATGCACGATGACCGTCGGTTGATCGAGGCCCGCCTGGCGCGGGTGCTGCCCGAGCGGATCGCGCCGGCGATCTATCCGGAGTCGGTGCCGCTGACCGCCTCGATCTGGGTCGCGCCCGACGAGCCGGTGCCGGTCGCCGAGGGGATCGCGGCGCCGCGAACGCCCATCCGGTCCGGGGCGCAGTGGGGCGCGCCGTGGGGGACCAGCTGGCTGACGGTCGAGGGGACGGTACCCGCCGAGTGGGCGGGCCGGACCGTCGAGGCGATCATCGACCTCGGTTTCGACCCGAACATGACCGGCTTCCAGTGCGAGGGGCTGGTCTATCGACCCGATGGCTCGCCGGTCAAGGGGCTGCACCCGCGCAGTCAGTGGGTGCGCGTGGCCGACCGCGCCGCCGGCGGTGAGCACGTGCTGCTGCACGTCGAGGCGGCGTCCAACCCCACCATTCCGTTCTTCGTCCCGAACGACCTCGGCGACAAGCTCACCGCCGGCAGCGATCCCCAATACCGTTTGGGGCGAATGGATCTCGTCGTGTTCGACGAGGAGGTGTGGCAACTCGTCCAGGATCTCGAGGTGCTCGGCGAGCTGATGCACGAGATGCCGGAGGATCCGGCCCGCCGCTACGACATCGTCCGCGCCATCGAGCGCGCGCTCGACGCCATCGATCTACAAGATGTCAACGCGACCGCCGTGGCGGCGCGGGCATGCCTGGCCGACGCGCTGGCGAAACCGGCGATACCGTCCGCTCACACCGTCTCCGCCGTCGGGCACGCGCACATCGACTCCGCGTGGCTGTGGCCGTTGCGCGAGACGGTACGCAAGGTGGCGCGCACCGCCGCCAATATGACCGCGCTGCTGGCCGAGGAGCCGGACTTCGTCTTCGCGATGTCGCAAGCCGCGCAGTACGACTTCATCAAGCGGCACCGGCCCGAGGTGTACGAGAAGGTGAAAGGTGCTGTGGCGGAGGGGCGTTTCGTGCCGACCGGCGGGATGTGGGTCGAGGCCGACACGAATATGCCCGGCTCCGAGGCGATGGCGCGGCAGTTCGTGCACGGTAAGCGGTTCTTTCTGGAGGAGTTCGGAATCGAGAACCAAGAGGTCTGGCTGCCTGATACGTTCGGCTTCGCCGCGGGGCTGCCCCAGATCATCAAGGCCGCGGGCGGAAAATGGCTGCTGACACAGAAGATCTCGTGGAGTCAGATCAATCAGTTTCCGCACCATACGTTCCTGTGGGAGGGCATCGACGGGACCAGGATCTTCACCCATTTCCCGCCCGTCGACACCTACAACTGCACCATGCACGGTCGCGAGATCGCCCATGCCGCAAGGAACTTCAAGGAGAAGGGTCACGCCTCTATGTCCTTGGCACCGACCGGCTTCGGGGACGGCGGCGGCGGGACCACCCGGGAGATGGTCGCCAAAGCCGCCAGGCTGCGGAGCCTGGAGGGCTCGCCGAAGGTGGTGTGGGACAGGCCCGCCGACTTCTTCGCCAAGGCCGAGGCGGAGTATCCGGACCCCGCCGTGTGGGTGGGCGAGCTGTATCTGGAACTGCATCGGGCGACGCTGACCAGCCAGGCGAAGACCAAGCAGGGCAACCGGCGCAGCGAGCATCTGCTGCGCGAGGCCGAACTGTGGGCCGCGACGGCCGCCGTGCGCAAGGACGTGGAGTACCCGTACGAGGCGCTGGATCGGATCTGGAAGACGGTGCTGCTCAACCAGTTCCACGATATTCTGCCCGGCTCGGCGATCGCGTGGGTGTATCGCGAGGCGGCGAAGACGTACGCGGAGGTGGCCGAGGAGCTGACGGCGATCATCGAGGGCGCGCAGTGGGCGCTCGGCGGTGCGGCAGAGGGGCCCAATGTCTTCAATCCCGCGCCGCATTCGTGGTGGTCTATTCCGGCCGGGGCGGCCGGGCCCGAGTCTGCGGATCGGCCGTGTTCGGTGACCGAGCGGGAGGGCGGCGGATTCGTGTTCGACAACTCGCTGCTGCGGGTCGAGGTGGACGCGCGCGGGCTCGTGGTGTCGGCTTATGACCTGGAGTCTCGGCGTGAGACGCTGCCACCGGGTGCGGTCGCGAACCTGCTACAGCTGCACCCGGATCTGCCGAACTCGTGGGACGCCTGGGATGTCGACCTCTTCTACCGCAACCGGGTGGTCGACCTGACCGAGGTGGACTTCATTGCGGCCGAGCCGGATTCGGGTGCGGTGCGGATCGGCCGCTCGTTCGGCTCGTCCACGGTCGAGCAGATCTTGACACTGCGAGCCGATCCGCCCGGCTTGGATATCGAGACGCGGGTCGACTGGCACGAGACGGAGAAGTTCCTCAAACTCGCCTTCCCGCTGGACCTGCACGCCGACCGCTACGCCGCCGAAACCCAGTTCGGGCACCTGTACCGCCCCACCCACACCAACACCAGCTGGGAGTACGCGAAGTTCGAGGCCTGCAACCACCGCTTCGTCCACCTCGCCGAGCCCGGCTGGGGCGTCGCGCTCGTCAACGACTCCACCTACGGCCACGACGTCACCCGCACGGTCCGCGCCGACGGCGGAACCACCACCACCGTGCGCGCCTCCCTCCTGCGCGCCCCCCGCTTCCCCGACCCGCACACCGACCAGGGTCCGCACGAGTTCCGCCACGCCCTGCTCCCCGGCGCCTCCTTGGGCGACGCCGTCCGCGCCGGCTACCGCATCAACCTCACCACACCCCGCCCCGGCGTAGCCGAACCCGTCGAGCCCCTCTTCACCATCGACAACGACGCCGTAGTCACCAGCGCCGTCAAACTGGCCGACGACGGCACCGGCGATGTGATCCTCCGCGTCTACGAATCCCACGGCGGCCGGGCCACCGCTCTCGTCACCCCCGGCTTCCCCACCACAGGCTTCGAGCCCTGCGACCTGCTGGAACGAACTGTGCCGCAGCACATCTCCGCAGTACAAGAAGACACCGGCATCCGCCTGCACCTGCGGCCCTTCCAACTCCTCACCCTCCGCTTCGCACGCCCGTCGGGATAGGCCGCCGGTTCTACACGCTAGAGCGCTGGGAGTGAGGGATCGGGCAGGTTTGGGGAGTTCGGGGCGTGGCGAAATAGGTTTGGCAGAGGTGTTGGTGGCGGGCGTCGAGGACCATGTAGGTGCCCAGGGCCAGTTGGGTCAGGCCGCGCCAGACGTCTTCGAATTTGTCGCGGGCTTTCAGGGCGGTGAGGGTGGCGTGGACGCGGGGTGGGGAGGGGGGCTCCGTCGTGGAGAGGAGGAGGCAGGGGGCTCGGTGGGGGATGGAGCGGGTGTGGGTGACGGAGGAGCGTAAGTGGTAGCGGGAGAGGACGGTTCGGGTGACCGCTCGCATGGCGATGGGGGACAGGCGCCAGGCGGGGCAGGGGCGGTTGGCGGCTACGCCGAAGGGGATGTGGTGGGTGTTCTTGCGGCGGTGGGTGGACCAGCGGTCGGGGTCGAAGCGGTCGGGGTCGGTGTGGCCGGTGCGTTCGAATTCGGGGTAGTTGAAGCACAGGACCGTGCCCGCGGGGATCGTGCCGTCCGCGCCGAGATCGATGTCGTCGGTGGTGATTCGGTGCGCGATGCCGAAAAGCGGGAATTGGCGCAGGGTTTCGTCGAGGACGTGGTCTAGGTAGTGCGGGTCGAGGTCGGTCAGCAGGCGGTCCTGGACGGGCTGGTGTTGGGCGATGGCGAGCAGTAGATGCGCCATGCCCTCGGACATCTGCACGACGGCGGTGTTGAAGAACGCGCCCTGAAGGTAGTAGGCGCGCTCGCGCCGGCTCAGCGAGGCGGGGAGCTGGTGCGGTATGTCGCCCGCGTCGATCCTGGCGAGCAGGTAGCGGGTGAGGCGGTCGCGGCGGCGCATGTGCCGCAGGCCGGTGCATTTCAGCGAGGTGATGACGTCGTCGGCATTGCCGACGATCAGGTCCCTGGCCTCGCGCGGGCACGGCTCGCGAAAGACCAACTCGTAGAAGAACTCCGCCCAGACGGGCATCATCAGGTCGCGCAGTCGCACCAGAGTCAGTGGGCGGGCGGGTAATTCGTCCAGTACGCGGCGGGCACAGCGGTCGGCGAGCCGCTCGATCTCGGCGGTGGGCACGGCCAGCACCGCACGGGTGGTGCGCGCCGCGTCGTCGTAGCGCGGCCCGTCCTCGAGGTGCTCCTGATGCACCTCGGGTCCCGGCGCGAGCCAATACCAGAACAGATCCGACAGCGCCGCGCCCCGGCTGCGCCCATTGGCCGCCGGGTCCGCGTACAACCGCATGAACAGCTCCGGGCCGCCGCGCTCGCCGGGCAGTGTTATCTCATTGCTGCCGTTGACCTTCGCGAAGATCCACACGCGCAACGCCACCACCGCCCGCGGCAGCCAGCGCGAGACTGCCCACAGCGCGCCCACGGTCGCCAGCGCCCGCGTCAGCATCGCGCCGCCGCCCCTCGCGCAGTGACCATCGCGGCGTTCAACTCGCTCAGCGCGGCTATCCCGCACATGCTCAACGTGTGCTCGACCTCGAGCCGCAGATTGTCCAACATCTCCGTGACCCCCTTGTCACCGCCGACAGTCAACCCCCACAGCACCGGCCGCCCCACTCCGACCGCCGCCGCCCCGATAGCCAACGCCAGCACCACATCCGAGCCGCGACGGACACCGCCGTCGAGGAACACCGGAATCCGCCGGGCGACCGCCGCGACGATCGCGGGCAGCGCGTCCAGCGTCGCGGGCGCGATATCCAATTGCCGCCCACCGTGATTGGACACCAGGATCGCGTCGATCCCGTACTCGACCGCGAGCCGTGCGTCCTCGGGGTGCAGAATTCCCTTGAGGACCAGAGGCATCGACGTCACCGAACGAAGCCGCCGCAGATGCTCCCACGTGAAGTCGCGCGACATCTCGACCCGCCGGACCCCACTGCCGTTCGCGCCGGGCAGATCCCGCATGTTCTCGGCGTACATGCCGGCGGGCAGGTCGTGGAAACCGTTGCGGTCGTCGCGCGCCCGGCGGCCGAACACCGGGGAGTCGACGGTCACCACCAGCGCGGTGCAGCCCGCGCGCTCGGCTCGCCGGATGAGCTCGTCGGTCACCTCCGGCTCGGGCTGCAGGTACAGCTGGAACCACACGCGCGCGTCCCCGTCGACTTCTTTTGCCGCGGCGGTGATCTCACCGATGGGCATCGTCGAGGCCATGCTGGCGATCAGGATCAGCCCGGCCGCCGCCACACCCCGCGCGGTGGCCGCCTCGCCCTCCGGGTGGGCGAGGCGGTGAAACGCGCTGGGGGAGACGAACACCGGCATAGCGCTCGGGTCGCCGAGCAGCTCCGTCGCGATCGACCGGCCGCCGGTGCTCCGCAACACCCTGGGCAGCAACGCGAGTCGCCGGAAGGCGCGCTCGTTGTCGGCCACGGCGATCTCCTCGCCCGCCCCGCCCGCGAAGAAGTCGTAGTGCACGGAATCGAGCAGTGCACGCGCCCGCTGCTCGAGGGCGGCGAGCGGGCTGGTCACCGCGTCGGCTCCGGGGCGGGCAGCATCGTCTCCAGGAAGTCGATGAGCGGCTTGCGGTGCACCGTCTCGTGCGTCCACTCGTTCTCGAGGTTCTCGGTGATGTGGTGCTCCGCGATCTGCTGCCCCGCCCGGTATCGCCGCACCACGGGGTGCAGGTAGCGGCCGTCGAGGGCGTGCTCGGAGTCGGACTGCGCGATGCGCCGGGCATCGATGTCGAACGGGTCGAGGCGGTCGTGATCCGCGCCGTACTCGAGGGTGATCACCAGATAGCTGTCCACCTCGCCGAGCGTGCCCGCCGCGATCGCGTCCGGCACGAAGTCGACCGGCAGCTCGTCCCAATACCGCGCCGTGCCATCGGTATTCAGCGTGACGACGTCGCCGAGGAAGCCGAACAGCTGCCACAGCGCCGAGGTCCGGTTCACCCGATCCAGGATCGCGTCGCCCATCCCGTACGCGGTGGCGACGAGTTCGCGGTGCGGCCACGCCTGCCCGTGATGACGCTCCTCCAGAACGCGGTGCAATGCCCTTGTCGCGTAACGGAATCCGTGGATGAACGCGCTGGTCGACTTCTTGAAGTCGCGTTCCTGGGTGATGGTGCCCGCGAAGTACAGGCCGGGCACGTTGACCGACTCCCAGGCCGGGGTCTGGGCCGGGAACCGGTCGTTGATCGCCAGCTCCGGCCGGCACTCCGGGTCGAAGATCGAGGCGTCGAACCGGAAGCCGGTCGCCACGATCACCCGGTCGTAGCGAATGCCCTTGGTGACCTCGTTGACCCGCGAGAAGCTCACGGTCACCAGATACGACGAGTCCGACTGCCGGGAGATGTCGACGACATTGCCGTCGAGAATCGCGTTCTGCGACTTGAGCTGATAGGTGTCGAGGAAGTTGTTGTTGACCGCGCGCAGATGCCCGAGGAAATGCGACTGCCAGGCCAGCCGGATGGAGTGCGGTCCCGCGACGTGGATGACCGCGGTGGTCTCGATGAGGTTGTCGGCGGTCTCGAAGGCGGAGTTGCCTTTTCCGATGATCAGCACCCGCTGGTCGGTGAAGTCCGCTGGGTCGATGGACACTTCGCTGTAGAGCTCCGCGGTCTCGATGCCGGGGATCTCGGGGACATAGGGTTTCGAGACGCCGGTCGCCATGATGATCCGATGGGCGCGGAACACGTTGCCGTGCTGATCGACCGCCTCGAACAGATCCGGGCGGCTGATCCGCTCGATCCGCGTGTCATACCGGATCGACAAGCCTTGTCGCGCAGCGAAATCGCCGAGGTAGCGGACCATGTCGTCGGCGGCGGGGAAGAACCGCGGCGTGTACTCCTTGAACGGCGCGCCCGCGAGCAGAGAGTTCCAGTCCATGCGCAGGTTCAGCTCGGGGTCGTCCCAGCCGGTGTGCACCTTGTTGATGGAGATCAGCTGACGGTGGCGGGGGAATCTGGTGAAGAACGTGCCCGCGGTCGCGCCCGCCTCCACGATCAGATAGTCGCGCCCGGCCTGCTTCAGGTGGTGGCCCATCTGGAGGCCCGCGGGGCCTGCGCCGATCACCAGGTAGTCGAGTTCGGACAAGGTCTCCTCCAAATGTGTTGCGCTACTGCCGATACAGCTCCAGCAAGGCCTTCTTGTCCGGCTTGCCGCTCGCCGCGACCGGGGCGTCCGGCACCATCGTGTAGGTCTGCGGCACACTCGATTCGCCGAGTTCGGCGCGCACCAGCGCGGACAGCTCGGCCGGGTCCGGCCGAAGGTCCTCGCGGGGCACCAGGAACGCGTGAATCGCCTCGCCTCGCCGGTCGTCCGGCGCGCCGACGACGTAGGCCTGGTCGACGTCGGGGTGCGCGGCCAGCAGCCGCTCGATCGGGCCCGCGTACACCGGCAGCGCGTCGACGATGATCACGTCGCGCGCCCGGCCGGTCAGGTAGAGATACCCGTCTTCGAGGTAGCCGAGGTCGCGGGTGCGCACCCAGCCGTCGACCAGCACCTCGGCCGTCTCGGCGGGATCGCCCAGATACTCCGTCATCATGTAGTCGTTGCGCACGTAGATCTCGCCGTCGCGGACGTCGACGCGCACCCCCGGCAGCGGGCGCCCGACCGAGGTGAGCACGCCCGCCTCGATATCGCGCGGCGTCAGCGTGGTCAGCCCGCCGGTCTCGGTCTGCCCGTACGCCTGATGCACCACCGGGCCGAGCACGTCGATCGCCTCCTTCAGGCGATGCGCGGTCAGCGGCGAGCCCGCGACGACCATGGCGCGCAGGGTGCTCGTGTCGGTCGGCGTGGCGCGCATGGCGTCCAGCATCTGGTAGAGCCGGGGCACGTTCATGATCGTGGCCGTGATCCGCAGCCGCTCGATGACGGCGGGAAACAGCGGTGCGTCAAGGGTTTCCGGGATCACCGCGGTGCCGCCGCCGAGCAGGCACAGGGCGAGGTAGTCCTGGACCACCGCGCTGGCCAGGGTGCCGAACAGCAGGTAGCGATCGGTGCAGGCGGCCAGCTCCGCGGTGTCCGGGCTCCAGGTCCGCTTGCCCCAGGTCCAGTGTGCGGACATCGCGGCGTAGGTCTGCGCGCAGCCCTTGGGCAGACCGGTGGTGCCGCTGGTGTAGGCGACCCGGGCGATGTCGGCCGGCCGCGCGTCGACGGTCGGCGGCCGGGCCGGGCCGGTGAGCAGGGTCGCCACCGCGCGGTCGTCCAGGACCGCGTCGACGCCGTTGCTCAGCACGTGTCGCCGCTGTCGCTCGCTCAGTCCGGGCCGCACGCCGATGACGCGGCAGCCCAGGGTGTACGCCGCGAGCCACGCGGCCAGCGCCTCGGGGGTGACGTCCACCGCCAAGGCCACGCCGCGGCCCGCGCCGAGCCCGGACTCGCGCAGCTCACCGGCGATCGTGCCCACCATGGTGAGCAGTTGGCCCCGGGCGACCGAGCGCGCGCCGTGCTCGACCGCCACCTGATCCGGCGCGGAATCCAGCGCCTGCACGATCGACTCAGGAAAGCTCACCGTTCAGATGATAGTGATGCCGGCCTCGAGATACTTTGATATTCAACAAGTTTGGCCGCCCCGCCAAAGGCCTACTCGGGCTCGGTGACGCGGCCTTCCGTCGTGGGCCGGCTGTCCAGGATGGCCGACCCGGTGTCGTACGGCTCGACCGGCAGCGTCCCCATCTCGGCCTGAAACGGTTCGAGTGGGGCGATGTCGTTCTGGGGAGGCACCGCGGCGCGGGAGAAGGTGCTGTGTTGCACCGGGTCCATGGCCGCGTGGGTGTAGCCGACGGACGTGACGGGCCGCTCCACGGCATAGGTCGGGCGCAACTGCTCGCTCGGTACGTCCGAGCGCGCACTGTGCAGCGGGTAGTCGTACGAGTCCGCCGGTTGCTCAACCGCATTGGTCGTCCGCGACAGCCTGCGCAGTGTGCCCTGGCGCGCGTTGTACAGGGGATAGTCGTACTGTCCCCCGGGGCGGTCGACCGCCTGGCGCCTGGCGCGCACCGTCTGTTCCCGGTTGACCTGTAGCTTCTGCTCGTTCTCCTCGAAGACCTTCGCCGAGTCCCTGAGGTTCTTCGCGTTCGCCTCGAAGACGGAGACGAGATTGGTCAGGGCGGTGAAGGTGTTGTCGCGGTTCTTCTTATAGCCCTTCTCCCCGTTGGCGAACTTGTCACCGGCGTGGTCGCCGCCCCACGCTTCGCCCTTGCTGTCCGAGGAACCCTTCAAGGTGTCGAGCAACCTCTTGGTGCGGTCGGCGACGTCGTCGAAATCGGCTGCGGCGCGGCGCAATCCCTCCGGTTCGACCTTGACGGGTTTGCTCATCGTGATCCTCCGCTGGTGGGTGTCCTCACGGTAGCAAGCCGCGCCGGGTCGCAGAATCGGCGATTATCCGATGATTACGCGCGACTGACGCTCCGGGTTGCGCGCAAATGACCTGCGGCCGGGTTCAATCGAAGGACCTGCGATAGTGCGCGTCACATGGTGCCACAGAAGTGCCTCGATGTTATGACCCATGTCACACCGGCTTGAGTGTGCCGTAGGGGCATGGTTTCTGCTGAGTGACAATCGAACTCCCTGTTACTCAGAGGAAATGCGAGGGATCGTGTGGCACCGCAGCAGCCCACGGGCACTGACGGGGTGAGGACCGACGGACTCCTGCTACGTATACGCATGTTGGGCCCGGTCGAGGTGTGGCTGGGGGGACGGCGCCTGGATATCGCGGCGCCGCAGATGCTCGCCGTATTGGCCATGCTGGCGGCGGAGCCGGGGCGCACCCTGTCGACGACGCAGCTGGCCGACCGCCTGTGGACGGACCCGCCGCCGAGGTCGGCGCCCAGTGTGCTGCGCAACCACGTCCTCAAGCTGCGCAGGCAGTTCGAGGCCTACGGTCATGCCGGCGCGGGCAACGAGTGGCTCGGGTCGACCCGCGGCGGGTATCGGCTCGGCCTGCCGGTGGAGTTCGACGTCGTCGAGTTCGAGGAGCTGATCGCGGCCGCCGAAGCCGATCGCCGCGCGGGGGCGATGACGGAGGCGGACGCCAAACTGACCGCCGCGCAGCAACTGTGGCGCGGCGATCCGCTGATCGGGCTGCCGGGGCCGTGGGCGGAGCGGGAGCGGGCCCGCCTGAGCAGGCTGCGCTTCGCCCTGCACGAGGTCGCGATGACCCTCGCGCTGGATCTCGGCCGGCACTCGGCCGCGATCGCGGAGCTGGAGGCGCTCGTCGCGGCCGAGCCGCACAGTGAGCGGTGGCACGAGTTGCTGATGGTCGCGCTGCATCGCAGTGGGCGGCGGGGTGAGGCGCTCGAGGTGTACCGGAAGGCGCGTCGGTTGCTCGCCGACGAACTGGGGCTGGATCCCGGTCCACAGCTGGTTCGACTGCATCAGGAGATCCTGTCGGCCGAGCCGCCCGCACCCAGTGCCCCGGAGGAGCCGCGGGTTCCGGTGCAACTGCCGCCCGACATCACCGACTTCGTCGGGCGCGAAGAGCTGACCCATGAGCTTGCCGAGGTGTTGGCGGCGGAGTCCGGCAGCCGTCCCGTGATCGCGATCACCGGGCTGGGCGGCGTCGGAAAGACCACGCTTGCCGTGCATCTCGCGCATCGCACGCGTGAACGCTACCCGGATGGCCTGCTGTATCTGGATCTCGGTGGCATGGACGAACATCCGCGCTCGGCCGACATGCTGCTCGCGGTCGCGTTGCGCGCGTTCGGCGTCGAACCCGGCGATCTGCCGTCTGGCCTGACGGAGCGAATAGACCTGTGGCGCAACATCATGGCGGGCAAGCGCGTGCTGCTGGTGCTCGACAACGCGCGCGACGTGGCGCATCTCACTCCGCTGCTGCCGGGCTCGGGTACCGCGGCGGTGCTGGTCACCAGCCGTTCCAGCCTGGCGGAACTGTTCGGCGCACGGCTGGTTCCGCTGGACGTCCTCACCCAGGACGAGGCGTGGACCCTGTTGGAGCGCACGGTATCCGCGCGGCGGCTCTCGGCCGAGCCCGACGCGGCCCACGAGATCGTGCGCGCCTGTGGGCATCTGCCGGTTTCGCTGCGCATCGTCGGGGCGCGGTTGTCGAGCAGGCCGACCTGGAGTCTCGCGGCGATCGCCGAGCGGCTGGCCGACGAGCGCGGCCGCCTCGCCGAACTCGCCGTCGGCAACACCAGCGTGGAGTCCGTCTTCCGCGACAGTTATCGCCAGCTCGCCCCCGAACTCGCGCGCGCCTTCGTCCTCGTCGCGTTCTCCGACGCACCCGATCTGTCGGTCGCCGCCATCGCGGCGCTGATCGATCGGGAGCAAGCCGACGCCGAACGGATCTGCGAAACTCTCGTGGACCTGAGCATGCTCCAGACACCGGAGCGGGGTCGCTACCGCTATCACGATCTGCTGCGGGTGTTCGCTCGCGGGGTGGCCGATCGCGCGCAGCGCCTGGAGTGGCCGCAGGCCATGCGCCGGCTGATCGACTTCTACCTCGCCAGCGCGAAAAATATTGTGGAGCTACGGGATCCGGGCGTCGGCACCGACTACTACGCCGCCACCGAAATGGCCGGGCAGCGGTTCGCCGACGAAAAGCAGTGTGCCGCATGGGCGATGTCGGAGCGGTTCGGGCTGGTCGCCCTCTACCGTCAGGTGGCCGAGCTCGCCGACGCCCGAACCCGGACGCTCGCCGTCGATCTCGCGCTGTCGCTGGCGGTGGGCGGCGACGCCGGCGAGCACCTGCCCCAGGTGGCGCACGTGCTCGAGGCGCTGAGCCGCGCGGCCGAGGACGACGGCGATCACCGGACCATGGCCAGGGCCCAGCTGGCCGCGGCCGTCGCCAGGCTGGTCGGCATGGCGGACCTGAGCGCCGCGCGGACCCTGCGTAACGCCGGTGCGCTGCTCCAGGATCTGGGCGACGGCCCCGGCGCCATCCTCGCCGAGCAGATGCTCGGCACCGCCATGGCCTACCAGGAGAACGTGGATCTGGCCGTGGCGCACTTCCGGCGCGCCATCGAGCTGGGGCGCCAGCACGGCAACCGCTGGGTCGAGGGGATGGGCTGGGGGACGCTCGCCCGCGCCTACGGCAACGCGGGCCGCTGGCCGGAGGCCCTCGACGCCGCCGAACGGGCACTGCGCATCGCGCGCCTGGTCGGCAGCCTCCGGCTGGAGTCGATGGCGTTGCACGAGTTGGGTTTCGCGACGTGGCCGGCCGACCCGGCGCGCGCCAGGGCGCTGTGCGAGCAGGCGCTCGACGTGGCCCGCCGCGACGGCCGCCGGCATCAGGAGGGGTGGGCGCTGGCCCGGCTGGCCGAGGTGACCCTCTACAGCGGCGACGCCGCGACCGCGGTGCCGATCGCCGCGGAAGCCGTGCGGGCGCTCACCGAGGTCTCCGCGTCGGTGCGACGCCTGCGGGCGATGTGGGTGTACGGCTGCGCGCTGAGCGCCGTGGGCCGCGACGGCGAGGCCGAACCGATTCTGCGCAAGGTCGCGCAGGCGAGCGCGCGCATCGGGCTGGCCGTGCCGGAGCTGCCGTCGTCGGTGCGGGCGGTGGTCGGCGCGGCGCCGGTCGCGATCGCCTCGGGCTGCGGTGCGTGATCGGATTCGCCAAATTACTCACACCGCGGTGCCGAGGTTGCAAAACTCATCTGACGCCTCGCACGGCAGCGGGATCGGGTCGCGCTTCCGCCCACGATCGGG
Source organism: Nocardia tenerifensis NBRC 101015 (assembly GCF_000308715.1). Taxonomy (GTDB): domain Bacteria; phylum Actinomycetota; class Actinomycetes; order Mycobacteriales; family Mycobacteriaceae; genus Nocardia; species Nocardia tenerifensis. The sequence goes on along the minus strand of NZ_BAGH01000601.1, from coordinate 4,266 downwards.
ACGCCTCGAAGGAGTGAACCCATGCCTGTCACCAAGACCCACGCGGTTCTCGTCGCGGCCACCACCGCGGTCGGCCTGACCCTGTCGGGATGCGCGAAGTCCGAGACGGATTTGAGCGCACCGACCGGAGCCGGCCCCGCGGCGTCCGCGGCGGCGGTCCAGCCCAGCGGTCAGTCGACCTGCACGCTCGCCCAGACGGGCTACCCGAAGATCGACCTGAAGACGGCGAAAATCGGCTTCTCCCAATCGGAGAAGGAGGCCAACCCCTTCCGGATCACCGAGACCGCGTCGATCAAGAGCCAGGCCGCCGCGTTGGGCATCCCCTCGGGCAATCTCCTGGTCACCAATGCGCAGAGCGATCTCAACAAGCAGATCAGCGATATCAAGTCGCTGCTCGACCAGGGCGCGCAGGCGCTGATCGTGGCCCCGCTGAACTCCGACGGTCTGCAACCGGCGCTGGACGCGGCCAAGGCCAAGCAGGTGCCGGTCATCACCGTGGACCGCAAGGTCACCTCCCAACCCTGCACGGACTACCTGACTTTCATCGGCTCCGACTTCGTCGAGCAGGGGAAGCGGGCGGCCGACCAGATGATCCGGGTCACCGGCGGGCAGGGCAAGGTCGCGATCCTGCTCGGCTCGTCGGGGAACAACGTGACCACCGACCGCACAAAGGGTTTCAAGGACCGGCTGGCCGGCGCGCCGGGGCTCACGATCGTCGCCGAGCAGACCGGCGACTTCGACCGCTCCAAGGGGCTATCCGTGATGGAGCAGCTGCTGCAGAGCCATCCGGACATCACCGCCGTCTACGCCGAAAACGACGAGATGGGCATCGGGGCGGTCAACGCCGTCAAAGGCGCGGGTAAGAAGCCGGGCACCGACATCAAGATCGTCTCGGTGGACGGCACGCACAACGCGGTCCAGCTCATCGTCGACGGCGCGTACAACGCCGTCATCGAGTCGAATCCGCGCTTCGGGCCGCTGGCGTTCCAGACGTTGCAGCAGTTCCAGGACGGCGCCGCCATTCCGGCGACGGTGATCATTTCCGACGATGAGTACGACGAAACGAATGCCGCAGCGAAGGCGGCCAATTCGTATTGAGCGCGCCGATGATCGAACCGGTCCTCGAGGTCGTCGAGGCGCGCAAGGAGTTCGGCGGTACGCGCGCGCTCGACGGGGTGTCGTTCACGCTGCGGCCCGGTGAGGTGCACGCGCTGGTCGGCGAGAACGGCGCGGGCAAATCCACGCTCATCAAGGCGTTGACCGGGGTGTACCAGCTCGACGGTGGTCAGCTGCGGTATCGCGGCGAACCCGCCGTGTTCCCCACACCGCTGCACGCTCAGCGCGCGGGCATCTCGACGATCTACCAAGAGGTCGATCTCATTCCGATGATGAGCATCGCGCACAACGTCTTCCTAGGGCGCGAGCCGCGAAATCGGTTGGGGCTCATCGATCAACGGCGGATGTTCGCTATGGCGGCCGAACTGCTCGCCGGATACGGCATCACCGACGACGTCCGCAGGCCGCTGCGCAGCCTCGGGGTCGGTGCGCAGCAGATGGTCGCGCTGGCCCGCGCCGTGTCGATCGACGCGCGGGTGGTCATCATGGACGAGCCCACCTCCGCGCTGGAGCCACGCGAGGTGGCCACGCTGTTCGAGGTGATCGATCGGCTGCACCGGCAGGGGATCGCCGTGGTCTATGTCAGCCACCGGCTCGACGAGCTGTATCGAATCTGCGACCGGGTCACCGTGTTACGCGACGGCAAGCTGGTGCACACCGGGCCGCTGGCCGAGCTCGGGCGGCTGTCGCTGATCGCCATGATGCTCGGCCGCGACATCGGCGAGATCAAGGCCCACGGTGCCACCAACTTCAGCGACGATCAGCACGCCGCGGCCGAAATAGTGCTGCGCGCCGAGGATCTGGCGAGCAGGCACCGGCTCGACGGCGTCTCGCTGTCCGTCCGTGCGGGTGAAATCGTCGGGCTGGCCGGGCTTTTGGGCTCGGGGCGCAGCGAGACCGCGCGGGCCATCTTCGGGGCGTTGCCGCTGGATCGCGGCTCGGTGGTCGTCGGCGGAAAAACCGTTCGCTCCGGCAGTACGCCCGCGGCGATCGCCGCAGGGGTAGCGCTGCTGGCCGAGGACCGGCGGGCGGACGGGATCATCCCGGAGCTGTCGGTGCGGGAGAACATCGTGCTGGCCGCGTTGCCGCGCCTGTCGCGGTTCGGGTTGGTGAGCCGCGCGCGGCAAGATCGGATAGTCGACACGTTCATCGACCGGCTGCGGATCAAGGTCTCGGGCCCGGAGCAGAAGGTGTCCGAACTCTCGGGCGGTAATCAACAGAAGGTCATGCTCGCTCGCTGGTTGTGCCTGCGGCCCACGCTGCTGCTGCTGGACGAGCCGACGCGCGGGATCGACGTCGGCGCCAAGCTCGAGGTGCAGGCGCTGATCGACGAGCTCGCCGACGACGGACTGGCGGTCGTGCTCATCTCCGGGGAGTTGGAGGAGTTGCTCGACGGCGCCGACCGGTTGATCGTGCTGCGCGACGGGGTGAGCGTCGGGGAACTGGCCGGGGACGAGCTGACGGAGAGCAATGTGCTGGCCGCGCTCGCCGAGGTGCCGGAAAATGTTGGGTGCGAGCATGATTGAACAGGCTGCCGCCCGGCCGACCGCGTGGCGGGGTCGGACCGCGGCTTGGCTACAGGCGTACGGCGTCTACGCCGCGCTCGGTGGGCTGATCTTGTTCAACCTGGTGGCCACGTCGAACTTCCTGACTGTCGACAACTTTCGCACCCAGCTGCTGCAGGCCGCGCCGGTGGTCATCGTGGCACTGGGCATGGCGCTGGTGATCGGGACCGAGGGCATCGACCTGTCCGTCGGCGCGGTGATGGCGCTGGCCGCCGCGATGATTCCGCAATACCTCGGGTACGGGGCCGCGGCGGCGGTGCTCGTCGCGCTGCTGATCGGCCTGGCGGCGGGCGTGTTCAATGGAGTTCTGGTGGCGCGCATCGGGATTCAGCCCATCATCGCCACCCTGGCGCTGCTGGTGGGCGGGCGAGGGCTGGCGCTGGTGATCGCGCACGGGCAGCTCGTGGACGTCAAGAACGCGTCTTTTCTCACCCTCGGCTCCGGCGACGTGTTCGGCATTCCGATCAGTGTGCTGATCGCCGCGTTGCTGGCGGTTCTGACCGGATTGCTGATTCGCCGAACCACTTTCGGTCGCCGGCTGGTGGCGATCGGCGGCAACCGGTCCGCGAGTGAACTGGCGGGGCTGCCGGTGCGGCGGGTGCTCGTCGCGGTCTACGCGATCTGCGGCGTGTTCGCCGCGTTGGCTGGCGTGCTCGCCACCGCGCGGCTGCAGGCGAGCGATCCGGCCGATGTCGGTGTGCTCATGGAGCTTTCGGCGATCACCGCGGTGGTCGTCGGGGGCACGCCGCTGACCGGCGGCAAGGTCAGGGTGGTCGGGACGGTCGCAGGCGCGCTGCTCATGCAGCTCGTGCTGGCCACGCTCATCAAGCACGATCTGCCGTCCTCGACCGCGCAGATGGTGCAGGCGGTCATCATCGTCGCGGCCGTGTACGTCGCGCGGGGGCGGAACAGCCGATGAGCACGACGATTCGACCCGCCGACCGCCGGAATCGCTTCGCGGCGAACGACTCCGCCGTCGTCAAGGGCGCGCGGCTGCTGCTCGAACTCCTGCGAAAACAGCCCGCCGCAGTGGTTTTCGTGGCCGTGGCCGCGGTCGCCTGGGTGACGCTGCCGCATTTCGGCAGCGTCGCCAATATGCGCGATCTTGCGTTGCAGAGTTCGTTCCTCGCCGTCATCGCGCTCGGCATGACCTTCGTGATCATCTCCGGCGGCATCGACCTGTCGGCGGGCTCGGTGTACGCGCTCGGCGGGGTGCTGGCCGCGTACGGATCGCAGTGGGGATTCTTCGCGGCGCTGCTGCTGCCGCTCGCCGTCTGCGGTCTCATCGGCATGATCAACGGTCTGCTGGTGGCGCGCACCGGCATGGCGCCGTTCATCGTCACCCTGGCGACCCTGCTCTTCGCCCGCGGGCTGCTGCTCGCCCTCACCGACGAGGGCGCGACCACGTACAAGATCGAACGCGGACAGGCGTTCCTGGAGATCGGCCGCGGCACGCTGTTCGGCATCGGCTACCCGGTCTACCTCACCCTGCTGCTGTTCGCGGTGGGGGCGATTGTGTTGCGCCGCACCGCCTTCGGCCAGGTCGTGTTCGCCACCGGCGGCTCCGAACGCTCCGCGGTCCTCA
>NZ_BAGH01000602.1 GCF_000308715.1 Nocardia tenerifensis NBRC 101015 | reverse complement strand
GGTGTGCGGGCCGTACCGTGCGTGCGGCTGAGCAGAATCCGCGCTCTCTCTCGGGATCTGCACCGACTCTAGTGCCCTAGAGGCAGTGCGGGTCCCGAGAGAGAGTGCGGATTCCGGCATCTCGGCCTGCTGCGAAGCCTGCAGGTGGGTCCGGTGCCGCTCCGCCGGACGCGCTTCGGGGCGCCTGGTCGGGCGTTGCCTGCTGAATGGGCGCCCTGCCTTGGGCGATTCGGACTCGGACACGTCAAAGCGCGTGCTGAAAGTCGGTGCGGAGTGGCCGGTCCGGACAAACGCCGAGGGCAGCCACCCGGTCAGGTGGCTGCCCTCGCTGCGGTCAGTGGGTCAGCGCAGCGCGCCGCGGCGTCCGGTGACGAGGCCGACCAGGAACAGCAGGATCACCGCGCCGCCGAGGCAGGTGAAGAAGCTGAACCACAGGCCGCCGCCTTCGACGTCGACGCCGAGCAGCTTGAGCAGGAAGCCGCCGAGCAGGCCGCCGATGACGCCGACCACGATGTTGAGCAGGATGCCCTGCTGCGCATCGGTTTTCATGATCTTGCTGGCGATCCAACCCGCCAGTCCGCCGATGATGATCCAGCCGATGATGCCGAGTCCAAGCATTGCGAACATTCCTTTCGTGTCGTGCGGCTCCGGGCCGCGCTCGTGGCGGGAGATACCCCACTCGATCGCCGTCAATCACACACATTCGGCAGAAATCGGCACCGATCGATCTCTCTGCGTCGACCATCGAGGTAGCGGACCGTACTGTGGGCCGGATGAGTGCCGCACCCCCTTCACCCGCCGAAAGTGCCACGCTGAGCTCGTTGTTCGAGGAGGTGGACCGTGCCGCGGGTGCGGTGAGCCGAGTGGGTGCGGCGGGGTTGCCGAGTTTGACTGCGGCACTATGGGATTACCTCGAGCGCTTGGCGGCCGAGGATACGGCGATGACGCATCCGCACGTGCGCCCGGCCGTCACCACACTGGCGAACACGACCAGCGCGTATTTCGGAGCCCGCCTGCGCCACACCTCGGATCAGGCGCGGTGCGAGATTCCGCTGCTGCGGATGACGGTGACGACCGGGCGCGACGAGGAGCTCGGCCCGCCGTCGATCCACGAGTGGCTGGAGTCGTTCGAACTGGCCCTGATCTCCCGCAACGGCCCACGAGACTTCTACCTGCGCAGCCAGTTCTCCCTGATGTACCACCCGAGGCTGTGGACGCCCGACGACCCCGCCGAAACGCGGGTCCCGCACGCCTACGCCGCCGCCCTGTCGGCCCTGCTCCAGCGCGCCCGCTGGCCCCGCAACAAGAACGTGAAAGCCGCTGTCGCCGAACTACTCCCGTCCGCTCTAGAGCGACTGGCCGCAGCGCCGCAGGACCCGCGCGTACGGATCGTCGAGCACCTCGCCGCCAAAAAGGACATCACCCCTGTGCTCACCGACGCCCTCGCGCAACCCACACCGACGCGCATCGCCTGGCCCCTGCTGGCCCTCGCCGCCCTGGCCCACGACCTGAAACGCCCTGCTCGCCTCGAAACAGATTGCCTACCAAGAAGTCTCGTCGCCTGGCAGTCGTAACCGCGAAAGGACTTTCACGACGACGCATCGACCCGCAGGCAACGAGTAACCAACCGCTCCTCGAGCAACGGAACGACCTGCCCGAGAACAATGCGCTGAAAATGCTCGGACGCACAGTGCGCGGTGAAATCCGCTTCGGCGGCGTACTCCTCGACGATAACCACGACATCGTCCTCGACCCCACGATAAAGCTCGTACCTCCGGCACCCGGGCTCACTCCGTGACGCCTGAGCCATCGGCCCCAACAGCTCGAGCACCTTATCGCGCTGCCGGGTGACATACCGTGCGATAACAGTGGAACTCATTGCGCTCCTTGACGTAATTCTGCCCGGGTCAACGACCACAGCCCGGAGTCCGACGACGCGGCCGCGAGCGCACCGGTCGCCAGCGAATGGATGACTCCGGACTTATCGGCGACGAAGCCCGCGGCGACGAACGGCGACAACGCCGACCGCGCCTCCTCCGACATCCACGGAATAATCGGCGCGGGCATCAGTTCGACGAGATCGGGCGTACTGCGTTTCACCGCCTCCACGCTGCGATTCAAATTCGACCGATCGGTCACGAAGACCTTGTGCATGCTCAACATCGTCAGCGCCCGCGCGCGCTCGAGCGGCGCGACGCGGGTGCTGACGACGCCGCTGGCCCCGATTTCGTGCAGGAAGTCGACCCCGCTGCGGTCGGTGGCCAGCCCGGGGCAGGAGTCGATATTGACCATCACGGTCTTGCCCAGCCGGGCGAGCACCGGCACGATCTTCGGCAGCTGCCCGACCGGGATGGAGGCCAGGATCCCCACCCGCGCGGCGGCCTCGGCGAACTCGCGCACGCGGGTGGGGCCGATGACCGAGGCGCAGACGGGAATCTCGGCGAAGGCGGCGGTGATGGTCTGGTTCATGAGGTCAACGATGCCGCTCAGTCCGCCGAGTCCAGTGGGCAGGGGCCGAACTCGCTGGTCAGGCCGAGTTTTCCGGGGTTGAACAACCCTGCGGGGTCGAGCGCCTGCTTGACCGCGGTGAAGGTGCCGAAACCGGTGTCGAGCGCGGCAGGCAGGTACGGTCCGCGCAGCAAGCCGGATCCGTGGTGGTGGCTCAGGGCGGCGCCGTGGCGCAGCAGAACCTCGTTGGCGCTGTCCCATACCGCGCGGTACCAGTGCCGCCGCTTGTCGGGCTCGACCTCCCCGCGCAGGGAGAAGTACAGGCAGGCGCCGTCGGTGTAGGCATGCGACTGGTGCGCCGAGGCCACCAGCGAGCCGGGCACGGCCTCGATGGCGTCGACCACTTCACGGTAGATCGCGGGCAGCGCGGACCACGGTGCGGCCATTTCCAGTGTGTCGGCGACGAATCCGGGCCCGGGGGTGAATCCCTCGGCGGACTTGCCCACCAGCATCCGCTCGTCGAGCCACCGCTGGAACACCGTCGGCCCGTCGAGTTCCACCCCGGTCTCGGCGCAGACCTGGGTGCTCACGGTGATCATGGCCTCGACCAGCACGGGGTCGCCCTCGTCGGCGATCAGCAGCAGATTGGTGTCGGTGAGCCCGAAATGCGTTGCGCTCTCGTGCTTGTCGTAGAGGCGCATGACCGCGGGGGTCGCGCCGCGCTGCATGATCGACCGGCAGGCGTCCAGGCCCGCGGCGAACGTCTCGAAGCCGTAGGCGATGGCTCGAGCGAACGTGGGCAGCGGGTGAGTGCGCAGCCGCACCGCGGTGATGACGCCGAGGGTGCCCTCGGAACCGATGAAGAGCTGACGCAGGTCGGGACCGGTAGCCGCGCGCGGGTAGTCACCGAAGCGGGCCAGCGTGCCGTCGGGCAGGACGACGTCGAGGCCCACGACCATGTCCTCGATCTTGCCGTAACGCGTGGACAATTGACCGGCGCCGCGGCAAGCGACCCATCCGCCGACGGTGGAGATCGCGAACGCCGAGGGCCAGTGGCCGGTGGTGGCGCCGTAGGTCTCCTGGAGTTCGGTCTCGAACAGGTCCCCGAACATGCCTGCCTGCACGTCGACGATCTGAGACTCGTTGTCGAAGTGGAGGATTCGATCGAGACCGGTGACGTCGAGGACGACCCCGCCGAAAACCGGCAGCGCGGCGCCGGTCACGTTGCTGCGCCCGGCCGACACCGTGAGCGGCACCCCGTACCGTCCGCACAGCCGCACGACGTCCTGTACCTGCTCGACGGTGCCGACCTCCACGACCACGGCGTCGGGGGTAGCGGGCCGCGCGGCGGTCTCGCCGATCATCGACCCTGCCCACCAGTCCCGGGTCCGCCGGACGACCTGGTCGCGCTCGGTGTGGACCGCGTTCCCCGTCGCGGTCAACGCCTCGATCATCTCGTCGGGGACGGGAACCGCGACGGTTTGCAAGGATGCCGCGCCACCGCCGACCGGGGTCCGCTCGCCCCAGCGCGGCGGTGTCGGCGCGCCGACGATGTAGTTGCCGCGGTTGAACGGGTGGGTGATGGTTTGCCGGCTGATCATGCGTTGTCTCCCAACAGAATCGACTTCTCGCGGGCGACGTCGGCCCGGTAGGTCTTGACTTGTGCTTCTACGGTGTGCGGATCGAGGCCCAGCTCTGCGCCGAGGAGTTGCCCGACGATCGGTGCGGCCTCGGCGGAGGCGTCGCGGGCGTAGAGCCGCAGCCGGGTTCGGCGCGAGAGCACGTCGTCGACCGAGCGCGCCATCTCCGATCGCGCGGCGAAGACGACCTCGGCCTTGAGATAGGGCTGGCCGTCGACCAGCGGCGCGGCGAGCGACGGGTCCTCCTCGATGAGGGCGCTGACGAATCGCGACTCGGTGCCGTAGCGGCCGCCCAGGTGCGCCGCGGTCCCGCCGGTGGCCGCGCTGGCTTCGGCGTCGTAGCCCGCGCCGCCGAGCAGCGGCAGGTTCTTGGTGCGGCAGCGGGCGCGGTGTCCGAGCAGCTGTGCCGCGCGGTCGACCACGAGTTCACCCATGTGCCTGCTGGTGGTGAGCTTGCCGCCGGTGACGGTGACCATGTTGGCGGTGACGCTGATGTGGTGGTCGCGACTCAGATCCAGAGTCGCACCTTCCTTACCACCGATCAGGGGGCGCAGCCCGGCATAGCTGCCGACGACATCGTCGGCGTCGAGTTCGGTGTCGAAGGCGATCGACGCGCCGTCGAGCAGGAACTGCATCTCCTCGCGGGTGCAGTGCACGTCGTCGGTCGAGCCCTGGTAGTCGGTGTCGGTGGTGCCGAGGACGACCACATCACCCCAGCGGGTGCAGGTCGCGCGCCGGGCCCGCCCGGGAATCGGCACGGTGACCGTGCAATCGTTGCGAATCTTCTTCCAGGGCACCACGATATGCACGCCCTTGGCCGGCCGGACCTGGGGCCGCCGGCCCGGATCGGCCATCGCGTCGAGATCGTCGGCCCAGACGCCGGTGGCGTTGACGACCACCCTGGCCCGGACCTCGATGTCGTCGCCGTCGGCCTCGACGCGCGCACCGCGCACCTGTCCGTCGGTGCTGAGCAGGGCGTTCACCCGGGCGCCGTTGGCGACGACCGCGCCCAGGCGGGCCGCGGTGCGCACGACGGCCAACGTCAGCCGCGCGTCGTCGGCGCGGCTGTCGTAGTACATGAGCCCGCCCTCGAGGTGTTCGGCGCGCAGGGTCGGCGCGTGCGCGAGCACCTCGTCCACGGTGAGTCGCTGATGCAGTTTGCCGATGCGCCAGCCGCCGGCCAGATCGTAGGTCCACAGCAGCGACTCGAACGCGCGCGCGATGCGCGGATCGAACACGCCGTCGTGGGCCAGGATCGGGAACAGGAACGGCAGCCGCTGCACCAGGTGGGGAGCGTTGCGGCGGTAGCGCTGCCGCTCGAGCAGCGAGTGCCGGACCAGGGCGAGGTTGCCCTGCTCGATGTAGCGCAGCCCGCCGTGCACCATCTTCGAGGATTTGGACGAGGTGCCGGAGGCGAAGTCGTCCTTCTCCACCAAAGCCACTGTGAGACCGCGGGACACCGCGTCGAGCGCGGTGTAGGCGCCGGTGATGCCGCCGCCGATGACGAGGACATCGAAGGTCTGGTCCGCGAGCTGGGTCAGCGCGCGACGACGTTCCAGCATCAAGGGGGCGGAGGGCGTCGCTCGGGCGACGACGGCGTTGGGCCGTCTGGACGGCAAAGTCAGCATGGGTTGCGCTCTCTGTTCAGGACCGAGCTCGGCCGGGATAGTGATCGGATTGCGACGACACCGGGTCAGACCGGAGTGGGTGGTAGCGAAGCGGTGAGCACGTCGCGCCACCGCTGGCGCAGGTCGTGGCGGTCGGCGGGGGAGAGCCGGGGCTCGAAGACATCGCCGGGCTTCTGGTCGCCGACGACTTGGGCCGGCGAGTCCCACAGTCCGAGTCGCGTGCCGGCCAGGTAGGCGCCGCCGCGCAGGCTCGCGGTGGCGGAGTCGGTGACGCGTTCGATCGGCACGCCGGTGAAGTCGGCCTGGCTGGCCAGCAGGGCATCGCTGGCCGCGAGCCCGCCGCCCACCCGGAGGTGGGCCAGCGGCCGCCCGACGGTGCTGCCCACGGCTTCGACGGTGTCGCTGACCGCGTGCGCGATGCCGTCGATGACCGTGCGCGCCAACGACTCTCGGGTAGTGCCCAGGCTCAGCCCGATCAGGTGCCCGCGCGCCTCGGGCGCTTGGACCGGAGTGCGCAAGCCGGCGAGATTCGGTATGAACCAGCTCTCGTCGCCGCGCGGCTGACCCGCGGCCAGGGCGCTGATCTCGGCCGCGGAGGCGAAGATCCGCATGTCCTCGGTCAGCCAGCGCAGCGCGGACCCGGTGGTCGAGGTGTAGGCCTCGAGACTGAACTGACTGTGTCCACCCGCGCGCCACCCCACCAGGCACAGCACCCCGTCGATCGCGCCGATACCGGTCGGTGGCCGCGGGCCCGCGAGCGCGCCGACGAAGGTTCCCGTGCCGTGCACGCACATGGCCTCGCCGGGTGTCAGAGCGCCCAGCGCGATCAGCGACGCGTGCTGGTCGCCCATCACCGCGGCGATCGGCACCTCGATGCCGAGCAGCCCCGCGTCGGTGCGCCCGTAGTCGGCGTCGTCGTCGGCGAGCGGCGGGGCCAACTCGGCCGGAAAGCCCACGGCGTCGAACCAGCTTGTGTCCCAACGGTGTTCGGTGAGCAGATAACCGCCGAACGCGACCGCGTTCGTCGCCGAGATCGCGTGCGTGGCGCGGCCGGTGAGGTTCCAGACGAGCCAGGTGTCGACCGACCCGAAGCCGATCCGCGAGGCCGGGAGATCCAGCGACTCGAGCCGGCGCGCGGCCCACAGGAAGGGGGAGCGGGTGCCCACCGGGCGTCCGGTCCGCGCCCACAGGATCGGATCCCAGTCCGCGGCCAGTCGCGCGAGTTCCTCCGCGTAGCGGCTGTCCTGCCACACCACCGCGGGGGCGAGCGGTTGTCCGGTCAGCCGGTCCCACAGGATCGCGGTCGCGCGCTGGGTGCAGAGCGACAGCGCCACGATCTCCACGCCGCTGTCCCCGGCCCACGCCAGCGCCTGACGGGCGACCTCGATCGTCTTGTGCAGCAACTGCATCGGGTCCTGCTCGACGTGGGTGGGTCCGCGATGCACGACGTCGATGGGGGCGTAGAACGACGGCCCGCACGCGCCGTCTTCTCCGACGATCGCGGCGCGCGTGCCCGTCGAGCCCTCGTCGATGCCCAGGATTCCCCGGCGCATCACCGGCTCCTCGCGTGGTCGCGAGCCGGGCGCAACTCGATGTGCTCGGTGTCCGGGTCGAATCCGTCGCGCGTGGGATCCCATCGGATGAGCAGGCAGCTGACCAGGCCGAGCAGGGGGACCACCGCCAGCAGCGCGATGGTCGGCCCCAGCCCGAAAGCCTCTTTGATCTGCGGGAACACATACAAGCCGATCACGCTGCCGAAACTACCGAGCATGCCGGTGACGCCGGTGCCCAGCGAGCGGATGTCGCTGCGATAGGACAGCGCGGCGATGGATTTGCCGTTCGCTCCGGGGCCCGCGGAGTGGAAGAAGATGAACAGCAACGGCAGGACGAAGGCGATCGCGATGGGCGCCTTGTTCAGGCTGAGCCCCATGGCCAGCAGCGTCACGGTCACCATGGCGTACCCGATGGCCGAGCTCGTGCGCAGTCCCAGCCGATGACCGAGGTAGGCGGAGAGCGCGCCGCCGACGATGCCCGCGGCGTTGAAGATCATCGCGCCCAGCGTCGCCGTCTCGAATTTCTGACCGAAGATGGCCAGGCTGATCACCGGCAGGTACCAGCCGACGGCGAAGTACTGCATCGACTGCGTCAGCGAGATGGCTGTGGAGAGGATCGTGCGCGGCAGATACGGTGCGCGAAACAGCACGCCCGCCTGCCGGAACCCGACCTTCGGTTCCTCCGGGCCGGACTGTTGCGCGGCCGTGCCCGCGGTGACCTCGAACCCGTAGATCCGGCGCAGGCTGCGCGCGGCCTCCGCGATTCTGCCGCGCGCGGCCAGCCACGTCGGGCTCTCGGCCAAGAACGTGAGCTGTAGACCAAGCAGCACTACCGCGAACACGCCTGCGGATCCGACGGACCAGCGCCAAATGTCCACGGAGATACCGAGTTTGAAAAACGCCAAAGTCAGCGCGAGGTTGACCGTTGTCGCCACGTACCAGACCGACTGCCACAGATTCAGTCGCCCGCGCAGCGTGGCCGGGGTGTACTCCGCCAACAACGCCATGGCCACCGCGAAGTCCACGCCGTAGGCGATGCCGACGAGTCCGCGTCCGAACCAGACCGCCTCGAAACTGCCTGCGGTCGCGGTCAACACCGCGCCCAACGCCGCGATGAGCTTCGCGACCAGTAATGGTTTGACGCGCCCGATGCGCGCGGCCGCCCAGCCGCCCACGGGATTGAACAGAATCGCCACCGCGGGCGCGGTCGCGGTCAGCACACCGACCTGGCCCGGCGTGAGCGACAATTCCTTCGTCATCGGGACCAGACCGGCGCCGAGCGCGGCATTGGAATAGGCGTCCAAGAACAGCCCGCCCAAAATGAGATACCACAGCAGATTGGCTTTGCGTGGTAATTCGGAAAGGCCGTTGATCAACGCAGCGACCTGCGAGACGTTCGATACCGACCCCACCGTTGCGGCCGTGGATGAACTCATGATCAGCCAACTTTCTGCGCTGGCTGTCAGCGATCCGACACACAAAAAAACAGGCGCAAACGAAGACCGCTGACAGTGGCTCTTCGTCTGTGCCTGCCTAGTGCTCAGAGAGTAAACCGAATAGCGCGGCCCCGCAAGGGCTCCGTCATGACGGCCAAAGCGACGCGTCGACCGGCCCGGTGCCGAGATCGGCGACGAATTCGGCGGCGATCCGTTCGGCGACCGCTCGATCGAGTGTCGCGGTGCACCAGTTCAGCGAGAGGTGGATACGGCCGTAGGCCTCGACGACATTGAAGCCGAGGAAGTTCGGGCTCGGCGGCGCGATCGACGCGGTGAGCCGCGGTGTCGCCGAGCCGGTCGGCCGCGGCGTGTTCGTCCACTCGGTCGCGTAGGCGATCATCAGGCGCACCGTGCGGTCTCCGGCGCACCACGCCGGTGGCCGCCCCGCGCGGCGAATCTCGAAGCGCCGCAAGGCATCACCGAAGTTGAGTAGCGGCAGCCCGCTGTCGAGGATGCCGCCGATGCGGGCGCTGAGCCGGGTGGGCGTATCCGACGCCGACACTGGAACCGACTTCGACCAGCTGAAGTTGCCGTCGACCGACGCACCGGGGCTCAGATATCGCCGCAGGTCGACCATGAACGTCACCGTGTCGTCGACCGTGAGCCCGTAATGGCGGCACAGCAGCATTGCCCGCATGGTCATGATCGACATCACCGACGCCGGTCCCCGCGACACGCGAAACTCGCGGGCGCCCTGCGTGAACGACTCGGCGCTGACGGCTGTCGTCACCGCGAAGGAGGACGGGCGGACCGCGCTTCCCGCCGCACGCGCAGGGGCCGGCGCTCGAAGGTGCCGCAGTTCGCGCTGGCGTGTGATGGCCTGCGGGAGTCTCGATCGGGGTGGACCGAACGTCGCGAGCAGGCCGCGGCCCAATGGCTCGGCGATCACCGGACCGGGGCGAGGGTGCCGATCGCCCAGCAGCATTCCGAGGAAGTACCAGGTGGCGGTGCCGTCACCCAGTGCGTGCGAGTAACTGAGCCGGGCCCAGTCGTGGCCTAGCGTGAGTCGGAACGGCAACCCACCCAGGTCGAGCCCCGCCGGATCCAGCGAGCTGTTCGACGGACCGCATTCAGCCGACCCGGCGACGAGTGCGTGGAGAAAAGCGGCTTCGTAGCCGGGGGCCGGTTGACCGGTACAGCCTTGCTCGACACTCAGCAGCCGGACCCGGACATCGTCCGGATGCGCGACGGCCCAGTCGGCGAGCCAGGTTCGAACCTCCTCGATACCCGGCGTCACCACCGACCGAATCACCTTCACCACCGGCACGCGGCACCACAGGCGATCGCGACGGCGGAGCCGGCGAATATCCACCGCCGGCCAGCCGGCGATGTCTCCGCTACTCGCGATACCCGCCGATCGGAGACCGAAGCGGTACCGTGCGTTCACCTCTCACAGTGTGCGACCGCGCGATAACGAAGCGAGCACCGAAGCGGCAAATTTGTCAGTCTTATCCGGTGGTACCTAGTCGGTATCGCCCGCGCAGGTGGTGCCCGACGGCGGGGCGGCCGACTCGATCAGGTAGGTGGTTTCGGCGTCCCGCGCGCATTGGCTGTGACCGAAGCCGGAATGGCCCTCACCGGTGACCGTGAGGAGGCGGCCGTTTTCGAGCATGCTCGCTAAGGCGACTGCGTCCGGGTACGGCGTGTCGGGATCGCCGGTGGTGCCGACCACGAGGATGGGTGCGGAACCGGGGGCGGTCCACGGACCCGCGTAGCGGCTGGCCCGGGGTGCGGGCCAGCGTTGGCAGGCGTTGGCGTGGGAGTGGTCGTAGCCGGGCGGTCCCCAGGCGGCGATGGGGCCCATGCGCGGGGCCGCGGCCACGTCCAGGCCAAGGCGCGCTTGTAGTTCCAGCGTGGTCGGTGGGTAGACGCGGTCGGCGCATTCGACCGCCACATTGGCGGCGTAGAGGGCCGCGTATCGGCCGACCGGGCGCAGGGCGGGTCCGTCCCGGTGCTCGGCGGCCTGCCGCAGCGAGTCGGCGATGGTGGGCCATGCCGCGCGACCACCGTTGATCTGCAACATGAGTGCGTTCACCAGGGTCGCCCCATCGGCGACGACCTGTCCGCTCTCGTCGCGCACCGGGTGATCGGAGAGGTCGGCGACCAAGGCGTCGAGGGCGGCCGCTGGCCCGCCACTCGCCGGGTCGCCGAACGGGCACGCCGCTCGATCCTCGGCACACCAGCCGAGGAACCGGTTGATCGCGCTCTCCAACTCCCGATATTGGCCGTAGTCATAGGCGTACGGGTCGTTGGCATAGGTCTCGGGGTTGTACGCCCCGTCCAGTACCGACACCCGGATCCGCTGAGGGAACAGATTGGCGTAGACCGTCCCGATCATGGTCCCGAAAGACACTCCCAGGTAACTGATTCGGTCGTCCCCTACCGCGGCCCGCAGCACGTCCATGTCCCTGGCCACGAATTCGGTTCCGATATAAGGCAGTAGATCGCCGCTGCGCGCCTGGCACGCCGCGTCGAACCGCGCGGCGAAGTCCTGTCCCCGCTCGAAGGCTCCCAGCCGCCATTGCGCGGGCGTCTCCGCCCACGCCTGCTGCATCTCCTCGGCCGTCCAGCACTGGACCGCCCGGCTCTTGCCCACCCCTCGGGGATCGAACCCCACCACATCGAATCGCGCCGCGATCTCGGCAGGCATCGTCTCCACCACACTGGTGACGAAACCGATCCCGGAACCTCCTGGCCCGCCGGGATTCACGAACAACGACCCGATCCGCCGCGCCGGATCCCCGGCCAGATGCCGCCGCACCGCCAGCGAGATCGTCCCCGCACCCGGATGGTGATAGTCGAGCGGCACGTCCGCCGTCGCGCACTGATACCCCGGATCCCCGCAATCGACCCAGTTCAGCTCCGGCACAGCTACTCCGGGCACCCCGCCCGGTGGACTGTCCGGCGAGGCCGTCGCCAGTTGGTCTCCCGTCGCGATGAGCAACATCAGCGCGGTGAGGAGGATGACAGTGCGACTACGCCAGCGACCCAGCACAGCTGTCAGCATAGGGGACCGCGCCCGAATCATGTTGTGACCGGCCGACTCTGGTCAGAAGTGGGGATGCCCCACGGCGCGGCCCGAGTTGTCCACCCTGCCGTCACCGCGTCGCGGCCGGTGTGAGAAGCATGGGCGCATACGTGATTTGTGTGAGTTGAGCACGCTTCTCGCGGGTGAATGGTGAGTTACCCAGTGCCCCATCCGCTCGGGCGGATCGGCGAGGTTTCCGGCTTACCGTTGGGCGCACGATCGACGAGAGGCAGCCGATGACGATCCCACGATGGTCCAGGTCCACGATATCGGCGGCGGCGACCGCGGCACTGTTGTTCCTCGCGGCGACCACGGCCGCGGGTACTGTCGGCGCGGGGGCCGCCGCCGCATCGGGATGCGCTGACATTCATGTGGTTTCGGGCCGCGGCACCAACGAACCCGGCGGTGCGGGAAGCAAGTTCAAATTGGGGACAGTCGTCGGCAATCCGGTGTACTCGGCGATCGCCGAGGCGCTCGCGGCCAAGACCGACGCCTACCGGGTCGACTATCCGGCCGATCTGAACCAGCCCGCCTCGGTGCAGGCCGGAAACCGCGACCTGGTCGCGCACGTCGTGGCGCAGGCCACCGCCTGCCCTGGCCAGCGCTTCGTGCTGGTCGGCTACTCGCAGGGCGCCAACGTGGTCGACAACTCGATCGGGATCAGCAGCGCGGGCGCCAAGGTCGGTGGACCGATCGTCGCGACACTGCCCGACCGGCTGGAGTCGCGAATCGTGGCGGTGCTGCTGTTCGGGAATCCGATTCGCGGCGTGGGCAAGTCGGTCACCGGCGCCTACGCCGCACGCACCTACGACATCTGCAACGACAACGACCCGGTCTGCGACCCGAACGGCACCGACTGGAACGTGCACCTTCGCTACGCGCGATACGCCGGTGCCGCAGCGGATTTCGTCAAAGCTCGGCAGTGACGGTCCCCGCGCGCGGCGCTACCGCACGTCCTTGTCCGACCTAGTGTGTTCGAGTATCAGCCGAGCAGCTCGGATCAGGACAGCGTTGCTCGAGGCTGGGGACCCGTCGGGCAGGTAAAGCACGTCTTCCAAGCCGACCCGCGTGTCCAGGCGTCGAGAAGCCGCCATTGCCAGGATGTCCCAGGCCGCCGCGTCTTCTCCGTGCAGGAGGATCGGCAGGTCGGTCGCCGCGTTCAGCGCCTCGAGCAAACCGACGGCCGCCTGTGGCGCGGTTCGGGGGTCGGTGTCGGTGACTTCGGCCAGGACCCGCAGGGTTCGGTGGGCCTGCGGCCAGCCGAGGAAACGATCGAGGGCATCGGTGCCGGTGAAGATTCCGGCCTCGATGCCGATTCCCTTGGCCACCAACGCGTCCGCGACCGACGCGGCACCGTCCTCGTGCCAATTCACCGACGCGTGACCGGGCAGTACCGTCCACGCGCGGATGTCGGCGACGCGTTGCTCGGCGCTCGGCGCTGTCCAGGCGCCGGTCGTCACGCCCACGGGCACGCCGGGCACGGCCGCGCGCACGGCCGTGAGCGCGGCCTCGACGTGCCGGGGCGCCATGGTGTCCGCGCCGTCCGCGTTCTTGGGGTGGAGGTGGATGTCCTCGGCGCCGGCG
Organism: Nocardia tenerifensis NBRC 101015; assembly: GCF_000308715.1. Classification (GTDB taxonomy): domain Bacteria; phylum Actinomycetota; class Actinomycetes; order Mycobacteriales; family Mycobacteriaceae; genus Nocardia; species Nocardia tenerifensis. The sequence goes on along the minus strand of NZ_BAGH01000602.1, from coordinate 31,651 downwards.
CGGACGGCGTCCACTGCCGCCGCCGCCAACTCATCGGGCGTTGTCGGGACATGCGCGCACTCATCGGGGGTTCGCGCACCATTCAGACACACCTGTAGCACGCGGGTGATCGTGCCACAGGTGTGCGGTCATGGGATACGACGCTTCGCTGGGTCAGCCGAGCCCGGCGGTGTCCTCCACCCCGGCGACCGGGATCTGCGGCGGTTTGCAGTCCGCGGTCGGCGACTGGGCCGACAGCGACTGCAAGAGACAACCCACATTGATCAAGGAGCCGAGCGAGGAACTGCCGGTGCCTGCCTGGGCTTGGGGAGCTGCGACGAGAAGGGATGCGGCGCAGAGCAGTCCGCCTGCCATGAGTTTGCGAGTATTCATGATGAGGTGATCGCTGCGCGCTACGGGTGCGTTGCGCGTCTCGATGCCCCCAATTAAAGGGTGTGTTGCCCTGGCACGGGCCGGGACCGGTCCCGGACATCTCTCGTTAGCCTCCGGCCATGAAACAATGTGCATTCACTCGAATTGTCCTCGGATCGGCCGGTGGCGTGGTGGTCGCGTTCGCTCCGGTGCTGGCCGGTCCCGTCCAGGCCGAGCCGCCTAACGGGTGCAGCGGTCCATCGTCGAACACCTACGGCAGCGCCGACTTCGAACCGGCCTGCAACGCGCACGATATCTGCTATGAGAGCAGCGCCGATCGGCTCGTGTGCGACGAGCGGTTGCTGGCCGATCTTCGGCAGGCGTGCGATAAGGCCTACGCCGCCGGGCTGCCGTCGCTGGGCGCCCCGGGCGGGGGAGCGTTCTCCCCGAATCGTTCCAGCTGTTACGCAATGGCCGACAATTACTACGCGGCGGTACGCGCCGGGGGTAAAAGCCATTATGCGGGGACCGGAAATCCGAGCTGACAATCCTGTTCGGCTTTTATAAGGCCCACCCTCTGAAATCAGTGTGTCGGACGAACCGGGGCCGTCGGAGTCCCGGTTCGATTGTCTGCCAACGCCGTTGCCGACGCGTGTACATGTGCCACTAATCGCGCCCGGTCGGCGGCCGGCAGCCGCATGCTCAGTTCCCGCTCGAAGGCGGCCCGGATCTCGGACCGCATCCCCTGACCTTCCTCGGTGATGACGATCCGGGTCACCCGGCGATCCGCGGGATCGGTCTGCCTGGCCAGGAATCCCCGGCGCTCCAGCCGATCGACCATGCCGGTCACATTGGTCTTGTCGCAACCCAGCGCACTCGCCAGCTCGCCGAAAGACGGTGGGTCACCGTGCAATTGGCAGAGCAGTTCGGCCTGCTGCATCGTCAAGCCGAACCGCCGCGCTATCAGGTGATAGAGCGCGTTCACCTCACGGTTCAGGCCTGCGAAGGCCGCGGCCAGCCCCGGATCGTCGGTCGTCATGAAGCAAGTCTAGAGAACCGACTGTTGACGTCCTCATCGAATTAGATGATGATCTCAACTGTTAGCACTATGGACTAATGGGAGGCATCATGCCGGTCGCGATCGTTACCGGGGGATCTCGCGGAATCGGACGGGCCATCGCGGAGCGACTAGGCGCCGACGGAGTCTCGGTCGTCGTCAACTACCAGTCGAACCGAGCCGCGGCCGAGCAGGCGGTCGCCGCGATCGAGCGCTCGGGCGGACAAGGTTTCGCGGTCCAGGCCGACGTGGCCGACCCGACGCAGCTGCGGAGTGTGTTCGATCGGGCCGAGGAGCGGTTCGGCGGCGTGGACACCCTCGTCAACAACGTCGGCACAGCCAGATTCGCCACAATCGCGCAGGCCACGGACGAGGACTACGAGCTGATGTTCTCGATCAACACCAGGGCCACTTTCGTCGCGCTGCGTGAGGCCGCGAACCGGTTGCGCGACCACGGCCGGATCGTCGTCGTCTCCTCCGGGGTGACGGCGACGCATCGCCCGGAATCCGGCCTGTACAGCGCCAGCAAGGCGGCGGGTGAGGAACTGGTCCGCGTACTGGCGAAGGAGCTCGGCCCGCGCGGGATCACCGTCAACAACGTGCTGCCCGGCGCGATCCGGACCGAGGCGCTGGCCGCCGCGCGCAGCCCCGAGCTGAACCAGCAGATCGTCGCGTCCACCCCCCTCGGCCGCATCGGCGAGCCCGACGACATCGCCGATATCGTCGCCTTCCTCGCCTCCGACGCGGCCCGCTGGATCACCGGCGAAACCATCCACGCCGGCGGGGGATTGTTCTGAGGTGAAGCCACGTGTGCGGAAAGTGCACGGCCCGGTAATCTTTCACGCACGGGTCCATTACCTCGGACGTAATCGACCCCGCGGGGACGATCCGGGATCCTCGACCACATGGCAACGAACATCGAGCCGACCGGTGATCCGCTGATCCGCCCGCTGCGCGGTCTCGCCCTGGGCCGCATCGCATTAGGCGCCGCCTCCATCGCTGTCCCGCGCGCTCTGATGTCGGCCTTCGGCATCCGTGCCACGCCGGAATTGACCTACCTGACCCGAATCTTCGGCGCGCGTGCCATAGCTCTCGGTCTCGGCTACCTCACCGCCCCGATCCACGAGCGACCTCGCTGGCAACGCATAGCCCTGATGGTCGACATCATCGACACCACCCACGGCGCCGCGCATGTCGCGCGGGGGGACGTGCCGCGGGCCACCGCGGTCGCTCTGACGGCGTTCACTGGCGGCTATATGGCCGTCGGCGCGATACGCCTTGCCCGCGACCTGTTTTAGCCGCAAAGGGCCGCTCGTCGAGTGCGTCTGTCGACCGTTGCCGCGTGGCAGAGCGGGTTTGAATGGGGAACAACGCGGTACCCGAGGACGAAAGCGCGGTTCCGTGCCGGAGGCGTGCACGAGTGTTCAGGAGGAATGTCGTGGCCGAGAAGAACTATCGGTCCGCCGAGACCGGCGAGTACGTGACCGAGGAGGCCGCAGCGGAGAACCCCAAAACGACTCTGGGCGAGGATGAACCGCACGGCGGCGACAACCGCCGGGATCGTTCGGCGATCACCGGGCATTTCGTCAAGCCCGAGACCAGCAGGCGCCACCCCGACACCACGGTCACCGAGAATCAGTGACCGCGGTACGCGGGAGAATGCGGCGAGCACCCGTGGCGAGGGGAGTTTCCACGGGTGCTCGCCCGTCCGGCGGGGCAGATCGCCGGGTCTGTCACCGCCGAGTTCGTCAGCCGATGCTGAACGGCTGGCCCCACAGGGTGAGAACCGAATTGACGGTGGTGGTCGAGACTTTCACTCGCACGAAGGCGCGGGCCTGGGCGTAGCCGGCGCAGCCGGTGATGCCGAGGGTGGAGTCCGCCCACGTGACGCTGCCGTGCGTGCCCTGGAATTTATTGCGGGTCGCGTGCGATTCGTTGCCGAAGTCGTCGGCCTCCTCTTGGTCGAGCAGGTACATGGACTTGGCCTGCCCCGGGCCGAGCGAGAGGTTTCCCCCTGCCTTGCCGCCGATCTCGGGCTTCTTGCCCTCCCAGTCTGATTTGGCGTCGACACCGCCGGTCACTCCGCCGCCGTTCACGGTGACCTGGCAGGCGACGATGTAGCCGGGATAGATCTTGCCGTCGTTGGCATTCGGGCCCGACAACTCGACCTGTGCCGAGCCGGACACCCACGCGTTGCGGTGCACCGGGGTGGAGCCCATGGACGGGCTGATGGTGGCCGACTCGCCGACCAGCCGGACCGTGACGACCGTGCCGTCGGACAGGGTTTGGGTGAGTTCGCCGCCGGGCAGCGCCACGAAGGCGTCGGCCTGGGCGGTGCCGGAGCACAGTACGAGCGCCGCGCTCGCGGCGAGGCCCGCGGCCGCGCGCGCCGCGTTGGTGCGATTGATCATGGGTGGGTCCTCCGAGTCGAAACTATGTGTGCTGGTGAGTGATTGGATTTCGACCGAGATCAACCGATGCTGAACGGCTGACCGTAGAGGGAAGTCTTGGAGTAGTTGTCGCCGATGATCTCGACGACCGTGTAGGAGCGCGCCTGCGCGTAACCGGCGCAGCCCTGGATCTGCATCTCGACATCGCGGTACTCGATCGAGTAGACGCCGGGCTTCAGAATGTCCTTGCCGTCGATGCTCACGAAGGTCACGTCGCCGGGCCCCAACTTCAGGCCGACCGAACCGCCGACATTGCCGCCGTTCAAGGTGACACCGCCCGAAAACCCTGCGGAGATCGCGTTTTCGCCGATGCTGACCTGACAGCCGACGATATAGCCGGTGCTGATGCGCGAGGCGCCGTGGGTGGAGGAGTTGTTGGTGCCGGGCGCGTTCTTAGCGCCGTTGTTCGGGCCCGGCTTGCCGTCCGGAGTCGCCGTGACATCCGCTGTGACGGCCCCCGTCACCCAGGCCGAGCGTCCGGCCCCGTTGGCGGCCAGCGACGGCGAGACCAGCGCACTCTCCTGGGTGCGGGCGAGTTTGACGCCAGGACCGAGACGTTCGCCGCCCGGCAGCGGCACGAAGGTGTCGGCCTGTGCCGCACCGGTGGACGCCAGACCCGCGGCGACGACCGCCGCCGCGGCGAGGCCGACCGTTCGCCGGATACGGTGGCGCGCACGAAAGTTGTACATGGTGTGCCCTCATCAGATGGTGAATCGGTGCTGGAACCCGCACCGCGGGACCACGATCGCGGCGGCCCGATCTCCTTGACAGCGAATGGACAGGTCGCGAGTGCCGTGATCGGAGCGAGCGTAGGCAGCGGCCGGACGAGGCGACCATCCGCCGAATGGCTGGTCCCGCCCCGTCTTTCGGCGGGATCTGCCCGCAGTCGACTGCGTGGGAACAAACGTTGAAGCGCGTCTACTAGCAACCTCGGTTGACTATTTCACGTTTAGTCAACTACGGTTGCTCGCACAACGATGGCATCGGCGGCTGCGGCCGCTCTTTCGCACGGAGTGATGATGAGCGAGATGATGGCGCTGAAGGTCGACGGACTGCGCATGCGCTATGGCGAGACCGACGTGCTGCACGATGTGAATTTCCATGTGCGACAAGGCGAGGTGCTTGCTTTGCTCGGGCCCAACGGCGCGGGCAAGACCACCACGATCGAGATCCTGGAGGGTTTCCGGATGCGGTCGGCCGGGCAGGTCGAGGTACTGGGCACGGATCCGGCGCATGGCGACGAACACTGGCGGGCGCGGGTCGGAGTGGTCTTGCAGTCCTGGCGCGACCACGGCAAGTGGCGGGTGCGGGAGCTGCTCGCGCACCTGGGTGCGCACTACCGTCCGTACTCCACCCCGCTGATCGAAAGACCCTGGGATCCAATGAATCTCATCGAATCGGTGGGCCTGACCGAGCAGGCGGACAGGAAGATCAGGATGCTGTCGGGCGGGCAGCGGCGCAGATTGGATGTGGCGGTCGGCCTCGTCGGCCGGCCGGAGCTCGTCTTCATGGACGAGCCGACCGCGGGCTTGGACCCGGTAGCCCGGCGCGAGTTTCATGAACTCGTGCACAGTCTCGCGGAGGAGGGCGGGACCACGATACTGCTCACCACCCACGATCTGGACGAGGCCGAGAAGCTCGCCGACCGCATCCTGATCCTGCACGGTGGGCGGATCGTCGCGGACGGCACGGCGGCCGAACTCGCACAGCGGATCACCGGCCAGGATCGGGTCAGCTGGACTCGTGACGGGCACCGGTACACGCGGTCGACCACCGAGTCCACCAAGCTCGTCTTCGAATTGTTCACGCAGTACGGCGAATCGATCGCCGACCTCGAGGTCCGCCGAGCCTCGCTGGAGGACACGTATCTGTCGATGGTGGGGCAGGCGGAAGCCGAACGGCATGCCCCGCAAAAGGATTGGGACGAGGTGGCGCGATGAATACGACCGCGACGACATGGCGGGTCGGCTGGTCGCGCGGCGTGACCGAACTGCGTCAGTCGTTCACCAACGCCGGCGACCTGTTCAACCACTGCTTCTGGCCCGTAATAATGCTGATCACCACGTTCTTCCTGCGTGATGTGGCGTTCCGGCAGACCGGATTCTCGCTCGGCACCCTGGTGCTGCCCAGCATCCTCGGCATGAACGCCTCGATGGCGATGGTCACGATGAGCCAATTGCTCACCGCGGACCGGGAGGACGGCACCCTGTTGCGGGCGAAGGCGACGCCGAACGGTATGCGCAGCTATCTGGTCGGCAAGATCGTGTCGGTATCCGGCAGCTTGGTCGCCGATCTACTGATCTTCCTGATTCCCGGCATGTTCATCATCTCCGGCCTCGCGATCGGCGGCCCGGGGTCTTGGCTGACGCTGATCTGGGTGCTGGCACTGGGTTTGGCGGCGACCCTGCCGATCGGGGCGGTGCTCGGCTCCCTGTTCACCAGCGCGCGCAGCCAGGGACTGCTCACCTTGCCGATACTGGGCGTCATCGCGATCTCCGGGGTCTTCTACCCGATCACGGCGATGCCGCACTGGGTGCAGTGGATCGCCCAGCTGTTCCCGATCTACTGGCTGGGGCTCGGCACGCGGTCCGCGCTGCTGCCGGACAGCGCGATGGCCATCGAGATCGGCGAGTCATGGCGGCATCTGGAAACCGTTGGCGTGCTGAGTGTCTGGGCGATCGCCGGCTTACTCCTCGCACCGATCGTGCTACGCAGGATGGCGCGCCGCGAGGCCGGGTCGAGCGTGGCCGAGCGTCGCGAGAAGGCGCTGCAGCGAGCGCGCTGAGGCAACCGTAGGGCAGTCGTGGTGAATACTCCTGTCCGGCAGTCGGCTTCGGTCCTCGTGCCGGACAGAGCCCTCGGTACCATCGGTGTGATGTTCCCGACGGCGAGGCCTATCGGGTTCCCGAAGACGCGACCGTGGTGCCGCTGCGAGCACCCGCCGAGATGCTGACCGAATTGGTCGAGCGAATCACCGCCACCAGCGCCACCGTCGCCGCCTGCCTCGACCGATACGAGGGCCTGCATATCCTGATGTTCGCCTCGCCCGACATCGACGCGGCGGCCGCCCGCCTCAGCGCCGCGGGCGTCGGACACGGAGCGGTGAACTCCGTTCAGCGGCCGGTGCGGATCGACGGTGAGACCCTTGTGGAGACGGTCCGGTATCTCGAAATCGACAGTGCCGAACCGACTGTCAGGCGCGGTGCGGTCGAGGAAGGACGAGTCGGCGTCGTCGCCGGCCTCGACCCTCGGTTTCAGAACGCGCGCAGGCTTTCGCACCCCAATGGAGCGTTCGACCTCGTCGAGGTCGTGATATGCGCCGCCGCAGGAGATTTCGACGCCCTCCGCGCCAGGTATGAGAACTACGTGGGTTACCCGTCCACCGCCGAGGGTGCCGCGCAGGTCTTCGATATGGGCAGCGCGCGCCTGGTCCTGATACCCGACTCTGCTCTCGCCGAACGGCTCCCGGGCGAAACCGCGCCCGCCCTGCCATCGCTCGTCGCGTATACCGTCGCCGTCCGAGACCTCGATGCTGCGCGAGAGCGTTTGCGGATCAACGGTTGCCGACTCGGCGAGACCGACTCCGGCGACCCTTTCGTGCCCGCCGAGCAGGCGCTCGGCGCGGCGATCATCTTCCGCCAGAGCGGGCCGACCGCACTCTGACGCGTTTGTCGGTGGCCGCGGGTAGATTGCCGAGCGTGACCACCCGCCACGACGGAGACTCCTGGGACCTGGCCTCCAGCGTCGGCGCGACCGCCACCGCGGCCGCGGCGGCGCGCGCCATCGCCACCCGAACCGACCGGGGACTCATCGACGATCCGTTCGCCGAACCGCTCGTCCGGGCCGTCGGCATCGACCTGCTCACCCGGTTGGCGAGCGGCGAGCTGCCCCCCGACGACCTGGTCGGGCAGGTCGCGATCGACGTGGCCAAGGTGCGTACCAAGTTCTACGACGAATTCTTCCTCGCGGCGACGAGCGCGGGCATCACACAGGTCGTGATCCTGGCCTCGGGCCTGGATTCCCGCGCGTACCGGCTGCTGTGGCCGAGCGGGACCGTGGTGTACGAGGTCGACCAACCCCCGGTCATCGAGTTCAAGACCCGCGCCATGGGGGAGTTGGGCGTCGCGCCGACCGCCGAGCGGCGAGCCGTCGCGGTCGACCTGCGCGACGATTGGCCTACCGTACTGCGCGCCGGCGGGTTCGACCCGAGCCGGCCGACCGCGTGGAGCGCAGAGGGCCTGCTGAGCTACCTCCCGCCCGAGGCGCAAGATCACTTGCTCGACACCATCACCGAACTCAGCGCCCCCGGCAGCCGGGTGGCCACCGAGAGCAGGCCCAACCCGCGACCTGGCGAAGACGACGAAACGCGAAAGAGCCTGCGGCACATCTCCGAACGCTGGCGCGGGCACGGTTTCGACACCGACATGGCCACGCTGCGCTACTTCGGCAAACGCAACGAGGCCGCCCCCTACCTCGCTGCCCGTGGGTGGTCACTGAATGGCGACACCGTCCGAAACCTCTTCGCAGCCAACAATTTTCCGTCCTTGGACGGCAACGACGACCTGCGTGTGGGGAGCGTGCTCTACGTCAGCGGCACGCTCGACGGAACATGCGCCAGCAGCACATCCTGATCTGATCGGCCGTCAGTCCTTCTTCAGCTCCTCGGCGAGCATCACGATGATGCCGCTGGGGCCGCGGACATACGTGAGCTTGTAAATGTCCGCATAGGTCGCCACGCCGCGAAGCGGACGGCATCCGTGTTTCGCGGCTATCTCGAGGGCTTTGTCGATGTCATCGACCGAGAAGGCGACGCGGTGCATGCCGATCTCGTTGGGACGCGTGGGTGTCGTCTCGATCGCTTCGGGGTGGATGTACTCGAAGAGCTCGAGGCGACCGTGACCGTCCGGCGTCTCGAGCATCGCGATGTGGGCGTGGTTGCCGTCGAGGCCGACGGCGGTTTCGGTCCACTCACCACTGACCGTGTCACGGCCGACGACTGTGAGACCGAGGTCGGTGAAGAAGGAGATCGCTGCTTCGAGGTCGCGAACGGCGATGCCGACGTTCTCGAGTTTGATGGGCACGCGGTGCATGCTACCGAGCAGGGGCGATCGGCTCCGGTTGCGAGACGAGACTCGGTTGAAGGAGCGTAGCCGGTGCGCTTTCAGTGATTCGTTTTGGTTACAGTTGAAACGCTTCGAGTGCGCTGTGACGCGAGCGTTCTTCGCTCTAAAAAGCCTGTTATAGCTCATTTTGATCCAGATCTTTACCCCGGGTGCTTCAGATGCTCCCTCGCAAGCGGTTGCCATGATGACTCAAATATGTGACAGTGGGTAGCGGAAGTGAAACAGCCCTTCGGGCGGCACGAGAGGAGCACATCATGAGGATCAAGACTTTGACCGCCACCGCACTGCTGAGCATCGGCGCCGTCGCGACGGTCGCGGGAAGCGCTCATGCGCAGCCGATTCAGATGGAGCACAGCCTGGTTCAGCAGGTCTCCGACGCGGGTGAGTTCACGCTGCCCGATGACGGCGGTGCGGTGATCGCCGCAGGCGAAGACGGCACTGCCCTCGACGCCGTGCCGTTGGCGGACCAGAGCGTGGGGGACCAGTTCGCCCCGGTCTCGCAGGCAGAGCAGACGGAGCAGGTGGACCTCACTTCGACCCGGTCGTCAGCACTGCCCGGCATCGACCGGGCGGAGCCGGTGGACCTACCGCTCCACCAGGCCGACTACCCCGCCGATATCGGCCGTCACCAGTACAACGCGGGCGTGGGCGCGCTCATCGGCGCGGGCGTCGGCGCGCTGATCGGGTTCCCGTTCGCGGTGGTCGGCGCGATTCCGGGCGCCATCATCGGCGCACTGGCCGGCGCGGCGATCGGCTGGGTGCAGCCGTAATGGCGTCGATCGGTCCGGTGATCCGGGCCGATCCCGACCGGCACCGGCCGCCCGCGTGGCGGCCGGTGCCGGTCGGCCGTCAAACAGACTCCGCCACCGGCCAATTCAACTCGGTACGCAGGTCGGCCGGGTCCATCTCCGGCGACGGCTGGGTGACATAGACCTCCCACCTCTGCGACGACGCGTCCAAGCCTTGCGCCAGAATCCAGCTGTGCAGGCGATCCCAAGAGGACGTCAATCCGTCGAACCCGCCCACATGGAGCAGCCGCGCCACACGGCCGCCGGGCAGCGATCCGACCGTGACAGTACCGCTCGGCTGGACGGCGCGATCGGTGGGAAACCCGACCTCGATATCCAGCGTGTCTCCCGGATCGCCGCGATAGAGCCCGAACGCGGGACCCACGACGGTGAGCCCCTGAGCGGATATGGCCTCCGCCAGCGCGCCGAACGAGGTATCGAAGAAATCGCGCAGTGCGGTCACCGGGACGACATCGCGCACGACCGCGGTCGCGGCGGCATCGATCGTCACCAACTGGGGTTCAGCGTCGTTCATCGGTCTCCTTTTATGGTTTCGGACTCGGGTCCATGGCTATTGACGGAGCTGAGCCCCGAAACTCATCGCTCTCGCATCCAACCGAGGCTTCGGATTGCGCCGCCGGAGCAGTAGCCGTCGCTGGGCAGGTACGGATTTATGACGTATCCGGGGTGTCGAAGCTCGGCGGCGGATTATCCGGCACAGTGTTGGACATGATCGGAAGGGTCAGCGCGACCCGAAACGTGTGCTGCGACGACGTGGTCATGGTCAGGGTGCCTCCGTAGAGCTCGGCCCATTCCCGCAGGCCGGGTCCCGCGTCCCGGGTACGCCGGCTGCGCGGTGTCTCGATGCCGCTGCCGGTGATGTGGACCACGACGTGCTCCGCGCGGTAGTCGACGGCCACCGTGGCCCTCGCATGCGCGGGCATGTCGGTCAGCGACTCTTGGACAATCCGATATAGACACAGGTCGGCCCCCGGTGTCAGGCGGCAGATGGTTCCGGTGACGCTAAGAGTTACCGCGGCACCGGCGGCGGTAACGCTGTCCACGAGCCAACCGAGCCGCTCGACGCCGAGGCCGACGCCGGCGGCCTGGGCTTGATCCGGCCCGGGGACGTCGAGCCGGAGCAGTGTCAGCAGCCGCCGGATATCGTCCAGTGCTGTGCGGCTGGCGTTCTCGATGGATTGGACCGCGACCTTAGCGGCCTCCGGATCGGTGTAGAAGACATGCCGGGCTAGATCGGCCCACCGTGCGATCGACGACATGTGCTGTGCCACTGTGATGTTCAGTTCACGTGCCAGCCGGACCCGTTCCTCGACGACCGCGCGGCGGGCGCCCGTTCGGCCGCTCGGATCGAGTTGCGCGCCCCGGTTCCTGCCGCGGTGGGGCGTGACTCGTGCGAGATTCCCCAAAGTCCATGCCGCCGAGCTGAATTGCGGTGTCAACACCGTGACGACCCAGAATGTGACCTCTCCGGTGCCGAACGCCGCGGACACCCCGGCGGCCACCTGTAGTGCGGCCGCGGGAATGGAGATGGGCGGTGGGTAGCGGGCGGCCACGGAGTACAGCGCCATCAAGGAGCCAAGAACATTCAACGCTTCCCAGTACCCTGCCGCCGCGAACGCGGTCACGCCGGCGCAGCACACCAGCAAGCTCACGATCGGGGCCCGGCGTCTGAAAGCGGTCGGCAGAGTGGAGACGAGAACGAGAACGACGCCGAACAGATCGAGTCTTTTGTGCCCCGCGGCGTAGTTCCCATGGGCGGCGAGCAGCACGACCACGGTGACTACGATCGGACCTGCGGCGTCGATGATCTGCGGGAACGCCGCGCGCCACCGTCGCTGTCCCCCCGCTGCTACGGTCCGCACCCGGTCACCATATTCCCGGGTGCCCTGAGCAGTCATCAACCGGCGGGGTACTTCTGGCTACGCCCACGGTTGACCCCCGGCGCAGCGCTACCCAGTCGGTTCACCGAGGAACCAACCTCGGTTGATTTTCTGGACCGGTGGACGCGAGTAGCTTGGCAAAGGGGCAGACAGCGGGCTGCACAGAGTAGTAGGTACGAGCTGAATCACGTTCTACGGCAGGCGGTTACGTCTCGACATCCTGGAGCGGCAGATCGGCTCTATGAGCGGTTGGTCAGATATGACGGGGATTTCGCCGAGCGTGCCCGAGGTGGTTCATATACCGTTGCGCGACCTGGCCCCGCCCGACTCGCCGCGGTTCGGTGGCACCGACCCCGGGCACGCGCGAGTGCTGGCCGAATCGGCGGCTCCATTGCCGCCGATCCTGGTGAGCCGGTGCTCGATGCGGATAATAGACGGTGCTCATCGGGTACTGGCCGCACGACTGTGCGGCTACGAGACCATCGCGGCCGTCTACTTCGAGGGCGACGAGTGTGACGCCTTCATGCTTGCCGTGAAACTCAATGTGGCACAAGGCCTCCCGCTGACCGTCGCGGAGCGCAAGGCGGCGGCGCTGCGCATCCTGCGTGCGCACCCCAGGTGGTCCGATCGGGCCGTCGCCGCGGTCGTCGGACTCTCGGACAAGACGGTCGGTGCGGTTCGTCGACGGGCGGCTGCGGAGATTCCGCAGTCCACCGATCGGGTCGCGCGCAACGGTGTCGTTCATCGCCTGGATACCGCTCGCGGCCGTTTGCGCGCGGTCGAACTACTCAGCGCCGACCCCGGCGCGACGGTGCGCGCGGTCGCGCACGCCGCGGATATCTCCGAAGCCACGGTCAAAGACGCGCGGCGGAGGCTGCGGCAGGGAGTCGACCCCGTACCGGATCGGCTGCGTACCGCGTCGGCCGATGAGCAGGTGCCCGCGAAGGAACCGGCCACGCGGCGATACGACGCTGTGCCGGCGATGCTGCAACGTTTGCGCCGAGATCCGTCGGTCGCGCGCACCGAGTCCGGCAGGCATTTGTTGCGCTGGCTCGACATGCCGGGCTTCGATCCGGCCAATCGACAAGCCGCGGTGCGCAATCTACCTGACTACCACGTCGGAGCGGTCGTCGAACTCGCTCGGCAGCGTGCACAGGCGTTGCTCGAATTCGCCCGGGTTCTGGAGGGGCGCGGCGTGGCGAACCGGGCGGATCCGCCCGCCGAATAGGCGCCGCGACAACAACCAGCGGAACGAGCCGGGGTGTCGGTACACCTCGGCTTCTTCGTATGTGTCCTGAGAGCCGGTGATCATGATTACCGCATCCGCACCTTTCCCGCTACATCGCCTGCGTTGCTGCGGAATTCATGAGTCCCGCTTCATCCGCTTGACCTCTCGGCGGCGCGAGTGTCACGCTATCGGTGCGCCACAGCTCTGACCTCGGTCGGATTGTGTTCCAGCCGAACGGGTTTCGGTCTCGAAGGCTTCGGATGCCGCTGAACCTGCGCTCGGTCATCGATTCATCGGTGGCATTGCCATTCCACGAATTCATCGATCGCGCTCGGTGATCTTTCTGTTTCAGGAGGAACTGTGCAGAGACGAGTTGTCGTCACCGGTATCGGTGTGCTCGCACCCGGCGGAACCGGGGTCAAGGAGTTCTGGAAACAATTGACCGACGGCAGGACCGCGACGCGCACCCTTTCCGCATTCGACGGGTCCGGATTTCGCTCGAGAGTGGCCGCCGAGATCGATTTCGACCCCGCCGCACATGGTCTCGATGTGCGAGACATTCTGCGGATGGATCGGGCCGCCCAGTTCGCGGTGGTCGCGGCACGCGAAGCGGTAGCCGACAGCGGTCTGGATCCGGTCGACAGCGCGAATCCGCACCGCGTCGGCGTCGTGGTGGGCAGTGCGGTCGGCGCGACGGTGAGCCTGGAGCGGGAATACCGGGCGGCCAGCGCGGACGGGCGGGACTGGCTGGTCGACCATCGCTACACCACCCGTCAGCTCTATCACCACTTCGTGCCGAGTTCTTTTGCGGCAGAGGTGGCTTGGACGGCCGGCGCGGAAGGGCCCTGCATGGTGGTGTCCACCGGATGCACAGCGGGCATCGACGCGGTGGGCGCAGCGGCGGAGCTGATCCAGGAGGGTACGGCGGACGTGGTCGTCGCCGGTGCCACCGAGGCCCCCATCTCGCCGATCACCGTCGCTTCCTTCGATGCGATCCGGGCGACGACGGCGCGTAACGACGATCCGGAGCATGCCGGCCGCCCCTTCAACGCGACGCGGGACGGCTTCGTGCTGGGCGAGGGGGCGGCGATGTTCGTGCTGGAAGAGCTGTCCGCCGCGCGCAGGCGCGGCGCGCACGTCTACGCAGAGATCGCGGGTTACGCCACACGCAGCAACGCTTACACGATGACCGGATTGCGCGCGGACGGCGTCGAGATGGCCGCGGCCATCGATGCCGCGCTAGCGCAGGCCGGGATTTCGCCTGATCGAATCGACTACGTCAACGCGCACGGTTCCGGCACCAAACGCAACGACATCCACGAAACCGCCGCGCTGAAGCGAAGTCTCGGCGCCGATGCGTACCGAGTGCCGATCAGCTCGATCAAGTCGATGATCGGACACTCGCTCGGCGCGGTCGGCGCCATCGAGATCGCCGCGTCGGCGTTGGCCATCGACAACGACACCATCCCGCCCACCGCGAACCTGCACACCCGCGACCCGCTGCTCGATCTGGACTATGTGCCACTGACCGCCCGCGAAGTGCGGGTGGACACGGTCCTCACCGAGGGCAGTGGCTTCGGTGGTTTCCAGAGTGCGCTCGTGCTGGTCGGTCCGGCGCGAATCAGCCACTGAGCCAACATATTCGGAGAGGACGCCTCGTGCAGACGACAATTCCGGTCACCGATATCGACCCCTACAGCGACGAGTCGATCCGCGACCCTTACCCGGACTATCGCCGATTGCGCACGCTCGGCCCGGTGGTTCGGCTCGACGGTTACGGTGTATTCGCCGTCGCCCGCTATCGCGAGGTCAAGCTTGCGCTGCGTAACCATCGGACGTTCTCGTCGGCCGCGGGTGTCGGGATCACCGAGGAACTCAACCGCGCTCAACACGGCAGCAGTCTGACCAGCGATCCGCCGTATCACACGCTGGTGCGGGGGTTGGTGTCGCGGCATCTCACACCCAAGGCGATCAATGACATCGAGGACTTGGTGCAGCAATGGGCCGATCAGTTGGTGGAGGAGTTGATCGAACGGGATGGCTTCGACGCGGTGACGGACTTCGGTCAGGCGTTTCCGCTGGCGGTGGTGCCCGAGTTGCTCGGCTGGCCCGACGAGGAGGGGCGAGTGCGCCTATTGAATTGGGCCGCAGCGGGTTTCAACGCACTGGGGCCGATGAACGCACGCACCATGGCGGGGTTTCCGTTGCTGGCCGAGATGGGGGAGTTCCTCGGCCGCATGTCGGTGCCCGGCAACCTCCGGCCGGGCAGTTGGGGAGCCGAATTGGTGACCGAGGCAGTCGCGGGCAAGGTCGACGAGCGCCTGCTGCCCGCGCTGCTCGGTGACTTCCTCGCTCCCTCCATGGACACCTCGGTCAGCGCGCTGGCCAGCACCCTGTGGTTGCTGGGCGCCCATCCGGATCAGTGGGCTTCGTTGCGCGCGGAGCCGGCGCTGATCCCCAACGCGTTCAACGAGATACTGCGGCTGGAGTCACCACTGCGCGGATTCACCCGATTGCTGACCGAGGATGCCGTGATCGGCGACACCCCGGTCCCCGCGGGCTCCCGCGTGCTGCTCCTCTACGGGTCGGCCAACCGTGACGAGCGGTACTGGGCGGAGCCCGACCGGTTCAGCGTCGTCCGGCCGAACGCGGCCAACCACTTGGCCTTCGGCCACGGTATCCACGTGTGCGTGGGTCAGGCGCTGGCGAGACTGGAGGGGCATGCCCTGCTTCGCGCGCTCGTCGCCCGGGTGCGCACGATCTCGGTCGGTGCGCCGGTGTGGCGGTTGCACAACGTCATTCGGGGCCTGCAGAGCCTCCCCGTGCGGTTGCGGGCATGAGCCGCGTCGCGTTCGTCTTCCCGGGCCAGGGATCTCAGCGGGTCGGGATGGGACGGGAATTGCTCGATCTTGCGCCGGATCTCCTGGAGCCGCTATATCGAACCGCCGATGCCGAGCTGGGTTTCGGGCTGACCGAGTTGTGTCTGCACGGGCCGGCATCGACGTTGAACGAGATGCCGATAACCCAGCCCGCAGTGCTGTTGACGAGTCTTGCGGCTTGGTATTCCCTGCGGCAGTACGAGATACACCCTGCCGTGGTGGCCGGCCACAGCATGGGCGAATTCACCGCGCTGGTATGCGCCGGGGCGTTGGACTGGCTCGACGCGCTGCGGCTGGTGCGGCTGCGCGGGGAGTTGATGGCCGCGTTCAATCGAGAGGTGCCGGGCCGGATGGCCGCGGTCCTCGGCCTGCCGCTCGACCGCGTCGAGGTGCTGTGCGCACGGGCGGCCGCGGAGACCGGCCGGGTGATCGAGATCGCCAACCACAACAGCCCGCGCCAAGTCGTGGTGTCCGGCGAAACAGCCGCGATCGATCGGTTCATGGCGCTGGTCGACGACACCGCGGCCGAACGAGCCGTCGTGCTGGAGGTCGGCGGGTCGGCCCACTGCACATTGATGCGCGAGATCGAGCCGAAATTCGCCGCCGCGCTGCGCGATGTCCGGGTTCGCGATCCCCGCGTGCCGGTGGTGTCCAGCGTGAGCGGTGCGTCGATGACGACGGCGACGCAGGTCGTGCTCTCGCTGCGACGCCAGCTGGTCGACCGGGTGCGGTGGGTGGACACGATGCGGACGATGGCCGCGGCGGGCGTTTCCCGCTACGTCGAGGTGGGGCCGGGCAAGGTGCTCTGCGGGTTGGGGCGGCGCAGTCAACCCGACGCGGAATTCTTCGGCACCGCGGATTCCGGCCGATTCGCGGTCACTGTAGCCAAGCTCGCACCCGGTGTCGCGACCCGCTCCCGGGAGACCGGGTGACCGTTCGTGAGATCGCGCTCCTGCTACCGGGGCAGGGCAGCCAGCACGTCGGCATGGCATGGGACTTGTACGGGGTCGAGCCCGTCTTCGCGGACGCCGTCGACGAGTTCCTGGCACTGCTCGGCGACGGCGCGTTGGTGCGGCGACGGTGGTTGTCGGGTAGTCCGGACCTGGATGACGGCCGGATCGCCCAGCCGCTGCTGTTCGCGGTGGGATACGCCTTCGGCGTCATGGTGCTTCGTTCGAATCTGCGGATCGTCGCGCTGTTGGGCCACAGCATCGGTGAATTGGCGGCCGCGACCCTGGCCGGGGTGTTCGACCTCGTGGCGGCCGCCCGCATCGTCGACGCACGTTCGCGCGCCATGGACCGAGCGCCCGCCGGCGGCATGTCCGTGGTCTCGGCGACCCCCGGACAAGTGCGGTCTCGCCTGTCGCCGCAGTGGCGGCGTGCGGGCGTGTGCGTCGCCGCGGTGAACGCGCCGCGCCGGACGATGCTCGCCGGTCCCGAGGTCGAATTGGCGGCCGTCGAATCCGCGCTGCGCGCAGGCGGATTCACGGTGCGCCGGATCGGTGCGCGGCAGCCTTGGCACAGTCCGGGCATGACCGCGGTCGCCGCGGAGCTCGAAGCCGCCGTCGCGGCTGAGGTGCCTGCGGTTCCGTCGATACCGCTGTGGTCTGGACGCACCGGTCGGCGAGTTCGAGCGCGGGAGGCGGTACGACCGGAGTTCTGGGCAGGACAGGTCGCCGTGCCGGTGCTGTTCTGGCACGCCTTGTCGGATCTCTTGATGAGCACCGATGCGGTGCTGACCGATACCGGGCCCGGCGCGGGACTCGCGGTGCACGCCCGCACCCACCCGGCCGTGCGTGCCGGGCGACGCCGGGTCGTCGGCTCGGCCGAAGTACTTGCCGCCGTTCGCGATCCGCGATCGGCACGAAATCTACAGGCGCACAGTGGAAAAAGGAGTGACGAGATGTCCGAGCAACCGACCCCGGTGGGGGTATGGACCGGAACCGCGACCCACGACGGCCGGGCCGATCCGTTCACCATCGCCTTCGGCCTGGACGGCACGGTGGTGCTTACTACGCCGGTCAGCGCGGGCACCGGAAAGTGGTCGGCCGACGGCGGCCATCGCTTCGGCTACCGGATCAGAGAAGACCTCGACAGTTCAGATCTGCCGTTTTCTCATGTCGATATCGAAGTCGTGGCCGAACTGAACGACACAACGTACTCGGGCACCGGCACCGCCGAAATCTATGGCAGGGACGGCACCGTGCAGCAGTTCACCACTGATGCGGTGGTCGCGGCGCGGCGGGTGGACTGAGAGCGCGCGGCCGGCCGGAGATCGCGATAGGAGGAGGCAATTCGAATGGCGATACCGTACGCACTGTTGTACCGGGTCGGTTTCACGCCGTGGGAGCGGGCTCGGCCCGTGCTCGCCGGCCGCCTCGGCGCACTACTGCGCACCGAGGAACTGGCCCATCCGGAAGGCAGCTCGGCGCTCGACATCGGCTGCGGCACAGGAGAGTACGTCTTGCAGCTGGCCGAGCGCGGGTGGCGGTCGTGCGGCATCGACACGGCGGCGCCGGCGCTACGGCGGGCCAGGGAACTAGCCGAAACGCGTCGTCTCCCCGTGGAATTCCATCGGGCAGACGTCACCGACCTGCGTCGGACGCTGCCGTCGGCGGCCCGCCGCGACTACCGGCTGCTGCTCGACATCGGGTGCTTCCATGGTCTCGGGGCACGCCAACGGCAGCGGTACGGCGCCGAGATCACCGCGCTCACCCAGCCCGGAGCAACGATGCTGTTGTTCGCCTTCGCGCCGGGACGTCGTGGGCCGACGCCGCACGGTGCGGGGCGTATCGACCTCGAACGCCATCTTCCGGGCTGGCATGTCGACGAAATCGGCTCTACCGCAGAGAGTTCGGTGCCCGGTCCGCATGCGGCGGATGCCGCACCACAGTGGTACCGCCTGACCCGTAAGCCCTGACGCGGCAACGCAGGACGGGATCATCTCCACAAGGAAGTATTCGCGTGTTCAGTAGTCTCATTGTCGCCAAGATGGATCCGGCGTCGGCGGCCCGGGTCGCCACCATATTCGCCGACTTCGACAGCACCGATATGCCGCGTGTGATGGGCACCAGACGGCGTGAGCTGTTCACCTATCAAGGTCTGTACTTCCATCTGCAGGACTTCGAGTCCGACCACGGTACCGACCGCATCGAGGCGGCCAAACGGGATGAGCGTTTCGTGCGGATCAGCGCCGATCTGCGTCCGTACATCACCGCGTACGACCAGAATTGGCGAACGCCCGCCGACGCCATGGCCACCCGCTTCTACCACTGGTCGGCGTCGTGACCACGGTGTTCACCGGCGTCGGCGTGATCGCGCCCAACGGTCTGGACGTCGAGAGCTTTTGGGCCGCGTGCTGTGGCGGGGACAGCGCGATCGGCAGGCTCACCGCGTTCGACACCGATCGATATCCGGCCCGATGTGCCGGGGAGATCAATGATTTCGACGCCGAGGGGGCCGTGCCGGCGCGGTTGTTGCCACAAACCGATCGAATGACCCGTTTCGCCCTGGTCGCGGCCGAGGCCGCGCTGGCGGACGCCGCCTACGATCCGTCCGTCGCCGACCGCGACAGGGTCGGTGTCGTCACGGCAGCGACCTCCGGCGGTTACGAGTTCGGACAGCGAGAACTGCAGAATCTGTGGAGCCAGGGCAGCGATCACGTGAGCGCGTTCCAGTCCTTCGCCTGGTTCTACGCGGTGAACACCGGGCAGATAGCTATTCGGCACGATCTGCGCGGACCGACCGGCGTGGTGGTCTCCGACCACGCGGGCGGTCTCGACGCGCTCGCGCAGTCGCGCAGGCAACTGCGGCGTGGTGCGGAACTGGCATTGTCGGGCGGTACCGACAGCTCGTTGTGTCCGTGGGGTTGGGCCGCGCACCTGGCCGACGACCGGCTGAGCCGGGCCGACGACCCGGACCGCGCGTATCGGCCCTTCGATGCCGACGCAAGCGGTTACGTGCCCGGCGAAGGCGGCGCGATGCTGGTGCTGGAGGACGCCGCGGCGGCTCGGCGCCGAGCGGTGCCGCGCGTCTACGGCAGGCTCGCCGGGTACGCGGCCACCTTCGACCCACGGCCGGGCAGTGATCGCCCGCCGGGACTGGCGACCGCGATGCGGCTGGCGCTGGCCGACGCCGAACTCGAGCCGGCCGACATCGACGTGGTGTTCGCCGACGGTGCGGCGTCGCCGGACGCCGATCGGCACGAGGCCGCCGCCCTCTGTGACGTGTTCGGTCCGTACGGCGTCCCGGTCACCGTCCCGAAGACGATGACCGGGCGACTCGGCAGTGGTGGCGGCCCGCTCGATGTTGTCGCGGCATTGCTGTCGATCCGCGACGCCGTCATTCCGCCGACGGTGCGGTCGGTCGCCGCGCCGGCCTACCGCATCGACCTGGTGACCAGCCTGCGGCGGCGGCCGGTGCGGGCGGCGCTGGTGCTGGCCCGCGGCCACGGCGGGTTCAACTCCGCGGTCGTCGTGGCCGCCGAGCAGACGGAGTCACCGGAAGGACAGCTGTGACAACGAACCACACGACCCGGCACGACGTCGAGGTCGACGCCCCGGCCGACCAGGTGTACGCGGCGCTCGCGCACGCCGCCGACTGGCCCTGTCTCTTCGCGCCGACCGTGCATGTCGAGGTGTTGGAGAAGTCGAAATCCATGGAACGCCTTCGTATTTGGGCGACGGCGAATGACAGTGTCAAGAGTTGGACCTCGCGCCGCGACTTCGACCTGGCGCAACGCCGCATCGATTTCCGGCAGGAGCGGTCGGCGGCACCGGTTGCCGCGATGGGCGGCAGCTGGCAGGTCGAGTCCACCGCGGTGGGCACGTGCCGGGTTCGGCTGGATCACCATTTTCGTGCGGTCGACGACGATCCGGCCGCCACGCAGTGGATCGCTACCGCGGTCGAACGCAACAGTACGAGCGAATTGGCCTCGCTGGCGGCCTTTTTCGCGGCAGACGACGAGGAATCGCAGTTCACCATCGAAGACACGATCCACATCGACGCCGATCGAGATTCGGTGTACGAGTTTCTGGCGGCCGGGGCCGAATGGTCGCGGCGTCTGCCGCATGTCGTCGTGTCGGAGTGCCGCGAGCTCGGCGGCGGTGTGCAAGCCCTGCGCATGGACACCCGCACCCGCGACGGCTCGACGCACAGCACCGAGTCCGTTCGAGTGTGTTTTCCCAACGAGCGAATCGTCTACAAGCAGACGGTGCTGCCCGCGCTGATGTCGCTGCACCTCGGCTGGTGGACGGTGTCCGACGGCCCGTCCGGCGTGCGGGCCACCGCAGGCCATACCGTGCGGATCGCCGCCCCGAAGGTCACCGATGTGCTCGGATCCGCGGCGACCGTCGCCGATGCGCGTGCGTTCGTCACCGAGGCTCTGCGAGGCAACAGCGGTGCGACCTTGCGTGCCGCGCGACAGTTCGCCGAAGGGAGCCGGATATGACCGCGACCGAGGGCCAGGGCTTGTCCGCGGTACGGCGAACACTGAGCGGACGGCGTGCATTGCAACTCGTGATGGGTGCCGGCGCGGTGTTACCGCTGTCGACCGGACTGTACGGAATGGTGAAGGGCCCGCAGGGAATTCCCGGCGGTGGCGCAGTACCCGCGTCGATCGACAATCAGTTCGCGTTCGTCAACGCGTTCTGGTTCGCCAGTGGCGTCGGAGCGGTCGCGGCCGTGCCGCGTATCGAGGAGAAGTCCGAGTTGATGACTGTCCTGCTGGGCACGGCCTTCGTCGGCGGCCTGGCCCGCACCGTCCGGGTCGGCCGGCGCGGGCGTCCGCACCCGGTGTTCGTCGGGGCATGGGCCGCGGAACTGGCCGGGATGCCGCTGTTGTGGCTGTGGCACAGGCGGGTCGCGAACCGGCATCGCCGAGGATGAGGAGGGTTCATGCTGCTGGAACTGCGAGAGGTCGAGCGCGTCTACCGAGTGGGCGGCGCCGACGTGCGTGCGTTGGACGGCATTGACCTGGCGCTGGACGCGGGGGAGTTCGTAGCCGTGACCGGACCCTCCGGGGCAGGTAAGAGCACCCTGTTACACATCCTCGGCGCACTGGACACACCCAGCTCCGGGTCGGTGCGGTTCGACGGAGCCGAGATCGGCGGTCTCGGCGATCGGGCACAGTCGGAATTCCGTTTGCGCAGAGTCGGTTTCGTCTTTCAGTTCTTCAACCTGCTGCCGACGCTGACCGCCTGGGAAAACGTCGCGGTGCCCGCACTGCTCGGTGGGCAGAGCCTGGCGCGGGCACGACCCGCGGCGACGCGCTCGCTCGAGTCGGTCGGTCTCGGCGATCGAGCCGAACATCGCCCCGCCGAGCTCTCCGGAGGACAGATGCAGCGGGTCGCCGTAGCACGGGCGTTGATGATGGATCCGCCGGTGATACTCGCCGACGAGCCGACCGGGAACCTGGACTCCAAGACCGGACGCGAAGTCCTCGACGTGCTCGGGGCTTTGGCGAAGGACACCGCGGCGCCTCGGCTGGTGGTCATGGTCACCCACGACCGCACCGCGGCGGAGTGGGCCGACCGTCGGGTGTCGTTGGTCGACGGCAAGATTCGAGCGGATACGCGCTCGGCCGACGCAGTGGCCGCGGAGGTGGCGCGATGAGCCTGGGCAGCGTGCTGAGCCGGTTGCGTGTCCTGAATATGCGTCAGATCGTGGTGTTCCGTGGACGAGTGGCCGCTGTGGTCGCGGTGCTGGCCGCGTCGTCGGCACTGCTGGTGGCGGTGCTGGGGACCTATGGTTCGCTGGCCGGCTCGGTGAGCAGGCTGACCGAGAGCCTCGCCGGGGCCGCCGATCTGCAGGTATCCGGCCTCTCCGACACCGGGTTCGGCGAGGAGATCGTCTCCGCGGTGGGTGCGGCCCCCGGGGTCGCGACCGCCGTACCGATGCTGCAGATCCAGCTGCCCGCGGGCGCGCAGCGCATCACAGTGCTCGGCGCCGACGCGCGCATCTCCGCTCTGCACTCTCGTCTCCAAGCCGCGGTCGGTGACCAGGTACAGCTCGGATCGGCACTGCTGCGTACTCCGAATGGGGTCGTGGTGGGCGATCGGATGGGGCTGAGCGAAGGGGATCCGTATCCGATCGGCGCCACGACCGTACGGGTCGCCGCGGTAGTCGGCGGGGCGGCCGCCGAGCAGATCAACGGAGGATATTTCGTCATCGCCCCCCTGCCGCTGGCGCAGCGCATCGCCGACCGGCCTGGCCGGGTCGACCTGATCTATGTGGTGAAACGGCAAGACGCCGATTCTCGCGCGGTGACGCAGGCGGTGACGGACGCGGTCGCCGGCCGCGCCGTGGTGTCCGGGCTAGGACTGCGAACCGCGCAGACCGGCGACGCGGTCGCGCTGACCCGCAGTATCACGCTGCTGGTCTCGGCGGTCTCACTGGTGGTCGCCGCGTTCCTGGTATTCAACGTCGCCAGCATGACCGTCGCCGAGCGCAGGCGATCCATCGCGGTTCTGCGCGCGCTGGGCGCAAGCCGGGCGATGATGGTACGGGACCTGCTGAGCGAGTCCGCGGTGCTCGGCCTGGTCGCCGGGCTGCTGGGAGCACCGGTCGGAATCCTGCTCGGACGCTTCGTGATCGGGCGGCTACCGCCGTTCCTGATCCAGGCGGTCTCGGCCCGCATCGAGTTCATCCTTCCGTGGTATGCCGTGCCCGTCGCCGTACTGGCCTGTGTGGGCGCCGCGGTGGCCGCCTCGGCGGTCGCGGTGCGGCAGGTGTTCACGGTCACCCCGGTCGAAGCGTTGCAGAGTGCGGAAACCATTGCCGCCGAGCAGATTCCGATCCGGTTCGCGGCGGTCGCCGCGATCGCCGGCGGCTTCGCGATGGTGGTGGCGTTCGTAGCGGCGCGAATCGTGCACAGTCCCCTGGTGTTCGCCGCCGCTGGGTTGTTCGTGGTCGGGCTGCTCGGGGTCAGCGTCGCGGTCATGACTCCGATCGCGGAGTTGTCGGCACGGGTCGCCGGCCGGCTCGGTCCTGCGGGCCCGGTGGCCGCGGCGGCCATGCGCCGGGCACCCCGCCGGACCTGGGCGATGATGCTCACGGTTGCCACCGCGGTGGCGCTGGGGGTGGCCAGCTCCGGTGCGACGGCGAACATGATCACGTCGGCCGAGGCCAGTTTCGCGGGGCTACGGGATGTCGATGTGGTCGTGTCCACCAGCCCCAGCGACGTCCTTCCGGCGGGCGCGAGCTTGCCCGAGGGCGTTGCCGACGCCGTGTCCCGCGTGCCGGGGGTCGCCGCGGTGGTACCCGAGCAGTGGGCCTTCCTGTCGGTACACGGCGTCCGGGTCTCGGTCGAAGGCCTGGCCGACGGGGCCGCCGGCGTCACCGCGCACCTGATGTCGGATGAGTTGCGCCGCAGAGTAATTCGAGGCGAAGGCATAGTGATCTCGCGCCAGCTCGCGGAACGGTTCGGCTACGGGGTGGGCGACAGCGTGCCGATCGCGACGCCCGGCGGGGCCAGAGAAACGACGCTGTTGGGTGTGGTGAGTGTGTTGTCCCCGGTGGGCGGCACCATCGCGATGAGCCTGCGGCAATTGCAGGAATGGTTCGCCCGCCCCGGCGCCACCCAGTTGGCGGTGCGGGCGGCCCCAGATCGCGACGCCGCTGAACTGGCGACTCGAGTACGAGCGGCGGTGCCCGATTCGGTCTACGTATTCACCGGCGAAGCGGGTTACGTCGGCGCCGTGGGCAATATCGCGCAGGTCGGGGCGATGACAGTGGCTCTGCAATGGGTGATCGCGTTGCTGGCCGCCGTCGCGTTGACCAATACTCTGATGCTTTCGGTGCTCGCTCGCCGACGCGAAATCGGCATCTTGCGCGCGCTCGGATCGTCGCGGCGGATGATGTCGCGGGCGGTCATCGCCGAGGCCTGCGGAGTCGGCCTGGTCGGCGGAGCCATCGGTCTGCTCTGTGGTACCGCTCTGCACTACCTGGCCACCGTGTCGATGTCGACCACGACGGCGGTGGATATCACGTTCCGCGTCGGTGGCCTGGCTCTGGTGTACGGCGGCGTCGCCATCGTGTTGTGCACGCTGGGTGCGCTGCCGCCCGCGACACGCGCGGCGCGCATGAACGTAGTCGAGGCGATCGCGGCCGACTGAGCCGACCGCGCTCGGCACCGATTCCGATGGGTGGAAGTGACATGCTGTCTCTCGAGTTCTGCCGTGCCTGCGGGCCCGGAGTTTTCGCCGCGGGCTGCGCTAGTTGCGAAATGGACGCGCGGGCAAGGCTTTCCGCGTTGCCCGCGCTCTATGCCGAGTGCCTGCAATCCATGGCGGGCACGGCCCGCCGGCGCGCCGTCATGGAGCGGGTGTCCGGAAGCCACAAACGCGGTACTGCGTTGAGTCCCGAACTGGTGGTGGTTCGCTCGGCCATTCACGATGTGCTTGCCTGCTGGGTGGCGCTCGTCGTCGACGAGCGACCGGTCGCCGCACCCGTGACGACCGAGGTCGCCGAAGCGGCCCAGTTCCTGATCGTGCACTGGCCATGGCTGCGTAGGCACCCCGGTATCGCCGATTTTATGGAGGAGCTGGACGGACTGGTCCGATCAGCGTTGTCGGCGCTGGATCGCGACGCTGACCGCACCGCGCCGCAACCCGTCTGTGCCGAGCCCGGCTGCACTGCTCCGGTGACGATCGCCCCCTCGGCCTCGGCGACGATGCCCGCGAGCGCCTGTTGTGCCAGAGGCCATCGCCTTTCGTTGGCGCGGCTGGTCGAGCCGGGCATCGTCGAGTCCGGCAGAGGCGGGGCCGGACGACGGGTACCGACTCGGGTGGCCGCGCTCGCAGCCGGCGTTACCGAGGCCACCATCCGGCAGTGGGCCAGTCGCGGCAAGTTGATCCGTTACGGCTCGCCGGGACGAGCCGAGTACGACATCGACGAGCTACTGGAAATGGTCGGCGGACAGTCGGAAAGGCTGCGCGAGACAGGAGGTCGGACATGAGAACAGCGGATCCGACGGTGCTGGTGATCGGCGCGGGACCGACCGGGCTGATGCTGGCAGGCGAGTTGCGGCTGGCCGGAACCGAGGTTCTGGTCGTGGAAACTCTGGTCAGGCCGACCGGGGAATCCCGTGGCCTCGGCTTCAACGCCCGCACCATGGAGATTTTCGACCAGCGCGACCTGCTGCCGCGCTTCGGTATGCTCGCGACCAACCGATTCGGCCATTTCGGGGGCGTGCCATTGGATTTCGGCTTGCTCGACGGCCCACACTTCGGAACCCATGGGGCGCAAGGGATTCCGCAGGCGCACACCGAGGCGGTGCTGGAGTCCTGGGTGTGTGATCTCGGCGCGCGGATATGGCGTGGCGCCACGCTGACCGCGCTGAGCCCGGATTCGGACGCGGTCACCGCCACGATCGCGGGCCCGGACGGCACAGTCGAGGTGGTCGCGGATTTCGTGGTCGGCTGCGACGGCGGGCGCAGCACCGTACGCAGGCTCGCGGGTCACGAGTTCCCGGGTACTGCGGCCACTCTGGAGATGATGCTGGCCGACCTACGCGGCTGCGAGATAGCGGCCCGTCCCTTCGGTGAGCACGTGCCGGGCGGAATGGTGATGTCCGGGCATCTCGGAGGCGGCGTCTACCGGATCATCCTGCACGAACACGGCGCGCGCCCCAGATCGGACGACGAGGCGCCGAGCTTCGAGGAGGTCGCCACCGCCTGGCGCCGCTTGACCGGACAGGACATCGGCACGGCGGAGCCGCTGTGGACCAGCGCGTTCGGCAACGCCACCCGCCAGGTGACGCAGTATCGGCGAGGTCGGATCCTGCTGGCCGGCGATGCGGCACACATTCATCTGCCGGCCGGTGGTCAGGGGCTGAACGTAGGCATCCAGGACGCGGTCAACCTCGGCTGGAAACTCGGCCTGGTAGCCGCAGGTTACGCGTCCGACGCCCTCCTGGACACCTATCATCACGAACGGCATCCGGTGGGCGCCAAGGTATTACAGAACACCCGCGCACAGGGATTCCTCATGCTCGGCGGACCGACCGCCGAACCCGTGCGCGAACTGCTGCGCGAACTCGTCGGCTTCGATGACGTGGCCCGGTATCTGGCCGCCGCGGTGGCCGGCGTGGACGCACGCTATGACATGGGCCGCGGCGAGCATCCGCTGCTCGGCCGCCGAATGCCCCAGCAGGATCTGCACACCCGTCACGGGCGGACGAACACAACGGTGCTGCTGCGCTCCGCGCGGGGCGTCCTCCTCGACCTCGACGGTGGACACACCTGCGCCGAGGCCGCGGGTTGGACCGATCGGGTGGACCTGGTGGTTGCCCGGCCGGACCCGGATGGTGCGAACGAACAACTGGCGGGCCTCGAGGCCGTCTTGCTGCGCCCCGATGGTCATATCGCGTGGTTGCGCCATCGCGACGGCGATACCGGTCCCTTGACGGAGGCCATGTGCACCTGGTTCGGCGTCGGCGCCGAACCGCTGACCCACGAAAGGATTTCGATGAGTACGTCAGAGATCACGGTCGATGATCTGATGCGGTTGCTGCGCGAGGTGTC
Source organism: Nocardia tenerifensis NBRC 101015 (assembly GCF_000308715.1). Classification (GTDB taxonomy): domain Bacteria; phylum Actinomycetota; class Actinomycetes; order Mycobacteriales; family Mycobacteriaceae; genus Nocardia; species Nocardia tenerifensis. The sequence goes on along the minus strand of NZ_BAGH01000602.1, from coordinate 4,352 downwards.
CGGGGATGCCCCACCACCGGACGGTGACCTCCTCGACGTCGACTTCGAGGACATGGGTTATGACTCGGTCGCGGTGATGGAGGCCAATGCCCGGCTGGCCAGAGAGTTCGGGCGCACGGTCGATCTGCAGGTCGCCGATGAGGCTCGCACCCCACGGCAGCTGCTCGAGTTGTTCAACGGCGCCCCGCGATGAGGGCGGAGGAACCGGCTGTGGTCGATGAGCAGCGCGCCTCCGGCGTCTTCGATCGGGTGGCGGTGGTCACGGGCGCGACCAGTGGTATCGGGCTGGCTATCGCCGAATATCTTGCCGCACAGGGAGACCGGGTCTACCTCTGCGCCCGGGACGCGGCCGCTGTCGCGGCGACGGTCGACCGGCTCACCGCCGAAGGCGGCAAGGCGGCGGGCCTCGCCTGTGACGTGCGCTCGGCCGAGCAGGTCGAAGGGCTGGTCGCCAATGCGGTCACGACGTATGGGCGGATCGACATCCTGGTCAACAACGCCGGACGAAGTGGTGGCGGCGTCACCGCCGAACTGGCCGACGACCTGTGGCGCGATGTCCTCGCCACCAACCTGGACAGTGTGTTCTACGCTACCCGCGCCGTGCTGAACAGCGGTATGCGGGAACGGGGTTGGGGACGCATCATCAATATCGCCTCGACCGCGGGCAAGCAGGGGGTCGTGCTCGGTGCGCCGTATTCGGCCGCGAAGCACGGCGTCGTCGGCTTCACCAAGGCGCTGGGCAACGAACTGGCGCCGACCGGGATCACGGTGAACGCGGTATGCCCGGGGTATGTGGAAACCCCTATGGCACAGCGCGTCCGGCAGAGCTACGCCGAGGCGTGGGGCAGTACCGAGGCCGAGGTGTTGGCGAAATTCCAGGCCAAGATCCCGCTCGGCCGGTATTCGACACCGGCGGAGGTCGCCGGGCTCGTCGGCTACCTGGCCTCACCACTCGCGGCATCGATCACCGCCCAGGCGCTCAACGTGTGCGGCGGTCTCGGCAACTTCTGAGAGGCGCAGATGGGTGCGAACTGCTCGTCGGCCACCCAGGTACTCATCGTCGGAGCGGGTCCGGTCGGACTCGTCCTGGCGACCGAACTCGCACAACATGGTGTGGGTGTGTTGGTCGTAGAGCGTGCCGCGGCGCCGAGCGACGAGCCGAGGGCATCGCAGGTGGATTCCCGCACAATGGAGTTCCTGGACCGGCGTGACCTGCTCGGCGGACTCGGCCCGCTGCCGCGCGTCGGCACCGGGCACTTCGGCGGCCTGCCGCTGTCGCTGGAGGGGGTACGCAGCCGGTTTCGCGGGCACTGGCGGATTCCGCAGCCGCGGTTGACCGCCGCGCTCGACGCTCGCGCACGCGAACTCGGCGTGCCTGTTCTGCGGTCGCACGAGCTGACCGGATTCACGGCCAGTGATCGAGTGCGTGCAGAGCTACAGACCCCCACAGGCCCGGTGTCGATCACCGCCGGCTATCTCGTCGGTTGCGACGGTCACGACAGCGTGGTCCGTGCCCGTGGGGGCTTCGCCTTTCCCGGGACATCCGCGACCAGGACGTTGCTGTGGGCTGATCTCGACGGCATCGAACTCCAACCGCGGCGGTTCCAGCGGCTACCGGCAGGGCTGGCGGTGGCCGCGAGCCGGGAAGACGGCGGCACGAGGGTGATGGTGCACGCGTACGGATATCACCGACCGGCGGGACGGGTGGAGCCGGACGAGCTCGTCCGCGAGTGGCACCGGGTTACCGGAGAACGTCTCGACGGCGCGACCGTGCGGCGAATCGGCCTGTTCGACAACGAATCTCGGCTGGTCGACCGATTCCGCCGCGGACGGGTGCTGCTGGCCGGTGATGCCGCGCACCGGCACCTGCACGTAGGCGGCATGTCGTTGAACCAGGGCATCCACGACGCGATCGAGCTGGGCTGGAAGCTGGCCATGACGATCACCGGACGCGCGCCCGGCGGCCTACTGGAGTCTTATCACGATCAGCGTCACGCCGCAGGTGCTGCGGCCGCGGCGGTGGTCGCCGCCCAAGAGGTATTGCTGCTCGGTCATCCGAAGATCGAGCCGCTGCGCGCGTTGCTCGGTCAACTTCTCGCCGTTCCCGAGATTTCGGCCCGGCTGGCCGAGGCTGTCTCGGGCTGGCCGTCGGGTGCGCTGTTCACGGTCTAGACCAGTCGTTCTCGTGGCAGCACGTCCGATCGGGGTGAACCAGTCGTGTGGCTGGTCGAGCACCCATCAATCAACGAGCACTGAGGAAGAACTATGTCGTCCACTTCGAATACCCTGCCACTGCGCGCCCGGCTCACCCGGATCCTCACCGCGTCACCGGAGGAGACCGGCCCGCCGGTAGGGCTACGGCAACGGATGGCGCACAGCGGGCGCATCCGCCGCGTCGAGTTCCTGCCGATGGGTCTCACGGTACTTTTCGTGCCGCTTCTGGTCGGTGCCCGCGAGTGGGCCGATGTGCTGTCCTGGCAGACCGCGGCGGCCGCGGTCCTGGTAGTCCTGGGTATTCAAATCGGCAATATGGTGAACTGCCTCGCCGATCGCTGGGAGGATCAGGAGTACAAACCGGGTCAAGCCGACGCCGTCCGCGGTCTCGGCGTACCCAATGTGGTGCGTCAGATCGTCGCAACGGGCATCGTGATCGCCGTGGTCGCGACGTGGCTGGTCGTGAGCTCCGGGCACTACGATCTCCTCCTCATCGGACTACTCGGTGGACTGCTGGGTGTGCAGTACTCGCTGCCGCCGTTGCACTTGAAATCCCGTGGTATCTGGCAGATTCCGACATTGTTCGCGGTCCTGCTGTTCGTCCCCGGCCTGGGCATTCTGCGTGCCGCCGACCGTCCCTGGGATTGGAGCGCGGTCATCGAGCTGGCCGGGTACGCATTGGCGATGGCCGGGGTGATCGTCGTCAACACCGCCGAAGACCTGCCCGAGGACGAGAAATACGGCATCCGCACCTTCGTTGTCGCGCTCGGGTTGTCCCGGGCGATCGCGGCCGCGCTCGGATCAGTGGTGCTCGGTGCGGTGACAGTCGTCGCGACGGTCACCGCACGGTCCGGGATGACCTGGGGTTTCTTGCCTTTCGCGCTGGCCGCCGCCCTGGCGGGCGGCTATCTCTGGCGTATCCGCGCGGTGACCCGTGGACTCCCGCGCGATGCGATGGTGACGGCGCTGCGCCCGGCGGCCAAGGCGGTTCCCGCGGTGCTGGCCGTCTTGGGTTGGGGCACAGTCGTTCTGGCTCTGTTCGTCCTGGCCGATTGGTGAATCATGGACATCCTGCCCACCGTCGACGCCCCGGACGACCTTCGCGCGCTCGACACCTCGCAACTGGCCCAGCTGGCCTCCGAGATCCGGGAATTCCTGGTGCACAAAGTGGCGGCTACCGGCGGACATCTCGGATCCAACCTCGGCGTAGTCGAGTTGACGCTGGCGATGCACCGGGCCTTCGATTCGCCGACGGACCCATTCATATTCGATACGGGACACCAGGCTTACGTCCACAAGATCCTCACCGGCCGGCGTGACCGATTCGACGAGTTGCGCCTGCGGGACGGGCTTTCGGGATATCCATGCCGGGCGGAGAGCCCGCACGATTGGACCGAGTCATCCCACGCGTCGGCCGCGCTGTCGTACGCGGATGGTTTGGCCAAATCCTTCGCGCTGACCGGGCAATCCCATCGGAGTGTGGTCGCCGTGGTGGGAGACGGCGCGCTGACCGGCGGTATGTGCTGGGAAGCGTTGAACAACATCGCCGCGGGCAGCGACCGCTCCATCGTGGTGGTCGTCAACGACAACGGCCGCTCGTATGCCCCGACCATCGGCGGACTGGCGCGCCGGTTGGCCGTGTTGCGGATGGAAACCGGTTACGAGCGCGTGCTGGCCGCGGTCAAGCGATTCCTACCCCGCGTCCCTGTCGTGGGTGCGGCGCTGTACCGCCTGCTCCACGCGCTGAAGGAAGGGCTGAAGGACGCGGTGAGCCCGCAGATGCTGTTCGGCGACCTCGGTCTGAAGTATGTGGGCCCGATCGACGGACACGACACCGCCGCGCTCGAGGCCGCCCTGCGCGGGGCGAAAGCGTTCGGCGGCCCGGTGATAGTGCACGCCGTCACGCGAAAGGGAATGGGCTACCAACCTGCGGAGAATCATCGAGTCGACCAGATGCACGGCCCCGGTCCCTTCGACCCCGCCACAGGGCGAGTCCTCGCGTCCACCACGAATGCGCAGAACTGGACCTCGGTCTTCTCCGCCGAGTTGATCCGGTTGGCCGCGCGACGCGATGACATCGTCGCGATCACCGCCGCCATGCCGGGGCCGACCGGCTTGTCGGCGTTCGGTGAACGGTT